>CALWVH010000108.1 GCA_944384915.1 uncultured Clostridia bacterium
AAAGGGGATTTTACCCCAGACACCCTCTCTTTTCACGGTTTGGAGCTGAACCGGAGCACTTTTGAGCTGGTATGGGGACAAAAGCGTGCCTCTCTGGTCACACGGGAATATCAGGTATTTGAACGCCTCATTGAACGGGCAGGAACCATTATCACCACCGACAGCCTCATGGAACAGATCTGGGGATGGGATTCCGAAGTAGAAGTCAGCATTGTCTGGGTCACCGTCTCCAATCTGCGTAAAAAGCTGTCTGCTATCGGCGCCCCAGTAGAGATACGAGCTGTCCGCGGAGTGGGTTACCGCTTGGAGGAAAAAGCATGCTCCGAGAATTGAGAAAAAAATTTGTTTTTATCGTTATGGGGTCCATGTTCGCGATCTTCTTTCTCCTGCTGTTTGCCATCAACGCCTTTAATATCGCCACACAGGAGCAGAAAATCTCCCATACCATGGAAACGCTGGTGGAAAACGGGGGGCAATTTCCTGTCCGAGATATGCATCGGGACCCTCAGCCTCCTCCTGAACCAGGGTTCTCAGATTTATGGCAGCAGAGCCCAGAGGCCCCCTTTATGGTACGGTATTGCTGTGTATATCTGGACAGTTCCGGCGCAGTGATGAAAGTATTTATGGACCGCATCGCTGCCCTTTCCCAGGAGGACGCTGTTTCTTATGCCCAAATGATATTCAGTCAGGGAATCACCCAAGGGAAAATTGGCGGATACCGTTTCCAGCTTTCCTCCTGGCAGGGGAACTATTTATTCATCCTTCTGGATGCTTCTGCTGAGGAACAGAATATATTCTCTCTTTTGCTGATTTCTTGCATCATTGGTGTCGGTGCATATTTGATAGTGTTTGCTCTAGTGGTATTGTTTTCCAAAAGAGCAGTAAAACCCATTGCCGAAAGCTACGAAAAACAGAAGCAGTTTATTGCCGACGTGAGTCATGAATTAAAAACACCTCTCACCGTTATCTCTGCCGATTCAGAAATTCTCTCTATGACCTTTGGCGAAAATGAATGGTGTAAAGGGATTGACAAGCAAACTGCAAAAATGCGTCATCTGATTTCCCGGATGCTTACCCTTACCCGTATGGATGCAGACGCCCCCAAAACAGAGCAGCGGGAGTTTTCTCTTAGCGAAGCCGTCTATGATACCGCTATGTCCTTTGCTCCATTGGCCCAACGCTCGGAAAAACGGTTTTCCGTTGACATTGCTCCCGATCTACTTTTTACTGGTAACGAGGGGGAAATCCGCCAGTGTGTATCCATTCTTTTGGACAACGCTGTAAAATACTGCGATGAAAATGGTGAGATCTCTGTTTCGTTGCGCCGGGAGAAACGTCTCCAGCTGGATGTGATAAACACCTATCAGCACGCTGACAAGCTGGAGTATCGAAAACTGTTTGACCGATTCTACCGCGCTGACCAAGCCCGAAGTGTAGGAAACAGCTATGGTCTGGGGCTTTCCATCGCACGTTCAATCGTTCAGCGGCACCGGGGCAGTATTCGTGCCTGCCCGTGTGGCCATGGCAGGATTCTTTTCCGAGTAACTTTTTCATCATAACAAAAAGGGAGTGTACACAGGCTATCTGCCATGTACACTCCCTTTATTTTTCCATGTTGATTTAAATCAAATCGCCAAACAGCGGCACCCGGTAAATTCCTTTTTGGGTGAGCTTGCGGAAGGCTTCTTCCACTGTCGGCTTATCCTCCCGGTAGGTAACACCAAACCAGGTATCACGGGTTTCTAGCACCTTAACGGATACTTGCCCTTTTTCCAACAGCTTTCCAATCAGAATTGGCAGAAGGTATTCCCGCTTGGTCAGGTCCCCACCCTCTTCAAAGAAACAGACAAACTCTTTTTCCAGTGTATCCATAAATTCAGGGGTCAGTCCCCACATATTCATGGACACATGGGAATTAGCGTCTATGGCTACGGTTTCGTCGCCCTTCTGAACTGCTGCGCCCGTCTCTGTTTTAAAGATACCGGAGGTCTCTTCAATTTTCTCCAAATAGCCGGAATTATTTACCTTGCAAATTCCACGAGTAACACTGCCATTCTCACTCAGCGTATTTTTCAGCACAAACCCAGCCATACAGAAACGGTTAGGCTCAGAGGGAGAATACTGGGTAAGAAAATGGTATAGCTGGCGGAACGCTGCTTTTCCATAATAATCGTCCGCATTGATAACTGCAAACGGCTCATGAATCAGATCGCGGCAAGCCAAAACCGCTTGTCCTGTTCCCCAGGGCTTTTTTCGTTCCGCAGGCAGACTGCATCCTTCCGGCAGATCCTCCTTCTCCTGGAAAGCATAGGCGATCTCTACATGGAGCTGCTCGCACAATGATTCGATCCGATGCCCAATGACCTCCATAAAATCATCATAGATATCCTTACGGATAATAAATACGATCTTATTAAAGCCTGCTTCGATCGCATCGTGAATGGAATAGTCAATGATGATTTCTCCACTGGGCCCCACCGGTTCCAGCTGCTTGATACCGCCACCAAAACGGGAACCAATTCCTGCGGCCATAATTGCTAATGTAATCTTCATAAAATTTTCCTCGTGTTTTCGTTTCCGGAAAACCGGATGTATTTTCCTATTGGCTATTCTTTAATATCATCCTGCTAAATATACTTGCCATCACAAAGCATATCCATTCCCCATTATAAAAAGCAAAGGTGCTTGTGTTTGGCCTAATGTATCTTGTTTTTTTATTATAGCGATATTGCAAATCTGTGTCAATCAACTGAATGTTATATCTATCACCAGATTTTACATTGAAGTACATCGTTAGGCGTGCTACAATGAGGATACATAGAAATGAATATGCTTTGGGGAACTGCCCCAATCATATTATAAGAGAGGACTAATTTATGACAGACAAAACGATTATGGTGGTGGACAATCCGAAGCTCTCTTTAGATGCATTGCTTCGCGCTCTGCATATGGACGAAACCTCTGACCCCGACGATTTGGAAGAGATCAAACGGATGCGAGAGGAAGTGCTGGCCATTGCCCGTCCCAAGGCCCTTTATGGGGTAGTACAAATTGAAAAACGGGATAAAAACGGGATCACAGCAGACGGGGTGCGTTTTTCTTCTCCTCTGGTAAGCCAAAATCTGGAAAACACTGCCCGTATGATTCCTTTTGTTGTCACCTGTGGAGCCGAAGCGGAAAAATGGTCCCAAGCTTATCGAAACGACCCTCTTACCGGTTTTTGGGCGGATACCATTAAGCTCCTGCTTTTAGGGGAAGCCAGACAACAATTACAGCAGGAAACGGCAAAGTATTTTCCCAGCGGCAAATTTTCGGCGATGAGCCCTGGTTCTTTGCCAGCTTGGCCTTTGCCCCAACAGCGTCCCCTATTTGATCTATTGGGTGGCGTTACTCAAGATATCGGTGTGGAGCTTACCGATTCCTTTTTGCTGCTCCCTTCCAAATCCGGCTCTGGTTTCTTTTTCTCCGCAGAAAGCCACTACGAAAACTGTAAGTACTGCCCTCTGTTGGACTGCCCCAATCGGCGGGCCGCCTTTGAAAAGGAACTGGAGGGCACAGAAGAATACAAGCAGCTTTTCCATTCCTAAACGCACCAAGGCCCCTGCTTCTAAAGCAAGAAGCAGGGGCCTTTTTTTATCTATCAGGCAAGTTCCAACGCCCGTTTATGGTGGAATAGCGGCGTTGCATATTTTCCATTAAAGCAGGCGAAGCAGTAACCCGTCCCACTGTATGCCCTTTCCATTTCCTCAACAGACAGGAACCGGAGGGAGTCCGCGCCAATATATTGACATAGTTCCTGGCAGTCCATTCGAGCGCTGATCAGCTCTTCCCGAGTGGAGGTATCCACTCCATAAAAACAGGGGTATTGAATCGGCGGGGAGGCGATACGCAGATGTACCTCTTTTGCCCCCGATTGCCGGAGAAGCCGGACAATGCGCTGGGAGGTAGTTCCCCGAACGATGGAGTCATCCACCAGAACCACCCGCTTTCCCTCCACTACCTGACGGTTGGCAGAAAGTTTTAGCTGTACCCCTAAGTCTCGCTGCTCCTGGGTAGGCTGGATAAAAGTCCGTCCTACATAACGGTTTTTTACTAGCCCTACATCATAAGGCAGGCCGCTGGCATCGCTATAGCCCAAGGCAGCCGAAAGGGAGGAATCCGGTACTCCAATCACCAGGTCGGCTTCCAATTTTCCCTGATCCTTTTCTGCCAAAATGCGGCCAGTAATCCGCCGTACCTGGTGGACATTCTTTCCATCCAGTGTACTATCTGGACGGGCAAAATAAATATATTCCATGGCGCACAGGCGGCAGGCGGTATCTTCGGTATAATGAAAAGAGGTAAGACCCTCGCTGGAAAACTTCAACAACTCTCCCGGTTGCACATCTCGGAGAAAATCAGCGCCTACCGCTTCCAGCGCGCAGCTTTCACTGGCTACACACCAACCATCCCCTAGTTTTCCTACTACCAAAGGGCGCAAACCATTTTTATCCCGCACCGCAAACAGGCTATTTTCTGAAAGGATTACAAAGGCGAAGGCTCCTTCCAGATGGCGGCAGGCGGCTAAGATTTTCTGGGTCAGGTGCCCCTTTTCTCGCTGAATCAGGTGCAACAAGATCTCGCTGTCACTGGTTCCGTATAGGATGCTTCCCTGTTCTTCTAACTTTTGGCGAAGCTCCCAGGCATTGACAATCTGGCCGTTATGAGCGGCGGCGATCATCCCTGTTCCTAACCGGGCAGTTAACGGCTGGAGGTTTTCCGGCTCATCCCCACCCTGGGTAGAATAGCGCACATGACCGATGGCGCTTTCTCCAGTAAGCAGAGCGATATCTTCTCGGGAAAGAGCATCGCTGAGCAGCCCACGGCCCTTGCGGCACAAAAGTTGTCCATTTTCACAAGCCGCGATTCCCGCGCCCTCCTGCCCGCGATGCTGTAAGGCATGAAGCCCCAAATGGGTGAGAGCAGCTGCTTTAGCTGCATGGTAAACGCCGAATACACCGCATTCCTCATGCAGTTCCTCCATCCAATTTTCCATGAGATCCTCTCCTCTCTTTCTCCAAGGGTATCCCTAAATTCAACCGAATACCTTGCGGAACCGCTCCATGGCCTTTTGGGTGTTTTCCGGCGTGCCAAATCCGGTGAGACGGAAGTAGCCTTCGCCGTTTTTACCAAATCCAGAACCAGGTGTGCCTACCACATCCGCTTTTTCCAGCAGAGTGTCGAAGAACTCCCAGGAATCCATCTTCCCCGGGCATTCCAGCCAAATATAGGGAGAGTGAGCGCCGCCGGTGTGCCAAACGCCACATTCCTTCAGCGTTTGAGAGATCAGGGCCGCGTTCTGGCGATAGACTTCAATGCTTTCCCGGCACTGAGCCAATCCCTCTGGGGTAAGCACTGCCGCTGCGGCCCGCTGTACCGGATAAGGAACACCATTAAACTTGGTGGTTTGGCGGCGGAGCCACATCTTCCGCAGGGACATTCCCTCCCGCACAAGAGTATGGGGCACTACCGTATAGCCGCAGCGCAGGCCGGTAAAGCCTGCCAGCTTGGAGAAGGAGCAGAACTCCACCGCGCACTTTTCCGCCCCGGGGATGGTAAAGATACTCCGAGGCAAAGAGCTGTCCCGGATAAATCCCTCATAGGCAGCGTCAAAGAAGATTATCGCCTCATGCTCTAGGGCGAAATCCACCCACTTTTGCAGCTGTTCCCGGGTATATACCACACCGGCGGGATTATTGGGGGAGCACAGATAGATGATGTCCCCCTCCATTCCCTCTTCCGGCATGGGGAGAAAACCATTTTCCCGCACTGCGTTCAGATACCGAATGGGCCGACCTGCCATCTGGTTGGTGTCCCGGTATACCGGGTACACCGGGTCAGGGATGAGAACGGTATTTTCCCGGTCAAAAAGATCTAGAAAATTTCCCAGATCGCTTTTGGCACCGTCGCTGATAAAAATATCCTCCGCCTCTACCTGTACTCCCATAGTGCCATAGTAGGACTGCACTGCCTCCCGCAGGAAGGGATAGCCCTGCTCCGGGCCATAGCCGTGAAACCCCTCTTGGGTTCCCTGCTCCTGGGAGGCTTTCACCAATGCCTGGGTGGCAGCGGTACACAGGGGGCGGGTCACATCGCCGATTCCCAAAGAGATGACCTCATGGTCCGGGTGACTCTTGCGATAGGACTGCACCCGGCGGGAAACTTCGGCAAAGAGATAGCTTTCGGAAATCTCTTCAAAATGATGGTTCAGCTTCATCAGGCTTCCTCCTCTTGATGATGGTTTTCTGCTGCCGCCCGGATAAACTCCCGGAATAGCGGGTGCGCCCGGTTGGGACGGCTCTTAAATTCAGGGTGGTACTGGACACCTACATAGAACCGGTTTTCTGGCAGTTCCACTGCCTCTACCAGCCTGCCGTCGGGGGACTGACCGGAAAACACCATGCCCTTTTCTTCCAACAGGCCGCGGAAATCATTATTGAACTCGTAGCGGTGGCGATGACGTTCCCAAATCTCTTTTTTCCCATACGCCTGGGCCATCCGGGTGTTGGGAGTAATCATGCAGGGGAAGGCTCCCAGCCGCATGGTGCCGCCCTTGGGCAGGTTGCCCTGCTGGTCGGGCATCAGGTCAATAACTTTATATTGCCCCTGGGGAGCAAACTCGCCGGAATTGGCATCTGTAATCCCCGCCACGTTCCGGGCAAACTCAATGGCCGCTACCTGCATTCCCAGGCAAATGCCAAAATAAGGAATATGATGGGTTCTGGCGTAAAATGCCGCCTGAATCATTCCTTCCACGCCGCGGGTACCAAATCCGCCGGGAACGATAATGCCATCTACCCCAGACAGGGCCGCTTCTTCTTCCCCAGGCAGGATGGACTCACTGTCCACCCAGCGAATTTGCACCTTGACACCGTTTTCCCAGCCACCGTGGCTCAGGGCCTCGGCAACCGAAAGATAGGAATCGTGGAGCTGTACATATTTTCCCACCAAAGCAATGGTGACGGTTTCTTTGCAGCGGTGGATGCGTCCCAGCATCTCTGTCCACTCTGCAAGGCCCACTGGCTCCTTTTGTGGCAGAGACAGCTCCCGCAATACGATCTTGGCAAGGCCTGCCTCTTCCAGCATCATGGGAGCTTCATACAGCACCGGCAAAGTCAGGTTCTGAATGACGCAGTCCTCCTTCACATTGCAGAACAGGGCGATTTTCCGAAGCACTGATTCTTCAATGGGTTCGTCGCACCGGGCCACGATAATATCCGGCATAATGCCGAAGGATTGCAGCTCCTTTACCGAGTGCTGGGTAGGCTTGGATTTGTGTTCGCCGGAGGATTTGATATAGGGAATGAGGGTCACATGAATAAATAGGCAGTTTTCCCGTCCCACCTCATGGGACACCTGCCGGATGGATTCCAAAAAGGGCTGGGACTCCATATCGCCGGTGGTGCCGCCGATCTCGGTGATGACCACATCTGCCCCAGTTTTTTCCTGCACCGAATAGATAAAGGACTTAATCTCGTTGGTGATGTGGGGAATCACCTGCACGGTTTCTCCCAAATATTCCCCGTTGCGCTCCTTGGTGAGCACGTTCCAGTATACCTTGCCGGTGGTGAGGTTGGAATACCGGTTCAGGTCTTCGTCGATAAATCGCTCATAGTGTCCCAAGTCCAGGTCAGTTTCTGCGCCATCCTCGGTGACGAAGACCTCGCCGTGCTGATAAGGGCTCATGGTGCCTGGGTCCACGTTGATATAAGGGTCCAGCTTCTGCGCCGCTACCCGGAATCCCCGGGCCTTCAGCAGCCGCCCCAAAGAAGCGGCGGTAATGCCTTTGCCCAGTCCGGATACCACGCCGCCGGTTACGAAAATATACTTTGCCATGTTTTGTTTCCTCCATTATCCCTTGTGAATGTCCGCGCTCCGTTCCAGACGGGCGATGTCTACCAGCTGGGTATTTTCTTCGCTGAAGCTGCTTTGCAGGCTGTCTGCCAGCGCATTGGCGGTATCCAGAGAAGTAAGGCAAGGAATGCCCAGTTCCACCGCCTTACGGCGCAGCTTTACGCTGTCACGGGCGGGGATACGCCCCTTGGCGGAAGTAGAGACGATATAACGCACCTTTCCGCTTTCCAGCAGGGTACGGGTGTTTACATCGCTTTCGTGAATCTTGGCGGTGACCATGGCGTTGAGCCCTGCTTCCCGCAGCACTTTGGCGGTGCCTGCGGTAGCATACAGGGAGAAGCCCAAAGCCGCAAATTTAGCAGCCACTCCGGCAATCTCTCCCTTGTCCGAATCCCGGACGGTAAGGAGCACGCCGCCTTCCTTTTCCATGCGGAACCCGGCAGCGGTAAGGCCCTTATACAGCGCTTCCTCCATGGTACGAGCCACGCCCAGCACCTCGCCGGTGGACTTCATCTCCGGTCCCAGCTGTACGTCCACGTCCGTGAGCTTTTCAAAGGAGAATACCGGCACCTTCACCGCATACCAGCCGCTTTCGGGGGCAAGGCCGGTGCCATAGCCCATATCCCGCAGCTTTTCACCCATCATAGCCCGGGCGGCGATATCCACCACCGGGATACCGGTTACCTTGCTGATATAGGGCACGGTACGGCTGGAACGGGGGTTCACCTCGATGATATACAGTTCCCCCTGGTGGAGGATATACTGGATATTGATAAGCCCTTTGGTGTGCAAAGCCAGCGCCAGCTTCCGAGAGTACTCGGCCACCTGGGCCTTTTGCTTCTGGGTCAGGTTCCAGGGCGGGCAAACCGCAATGGAGTCTCCGGAATGGACTCCGGCCCGCTCAATGTGCTCCATGATACCGGGGAGCAGCACGTCTTCCCCATCGCAAACCGCATCCACTTCCAGTTCCACGCCCATGAGGTACTGGTCGATGAGCACCACATTTTTCCCTTCGTGCTCCAGGATGATCATCATATATTCCCGGATGTCCGCGTCGGAGAAGGCGATAATCATATTCTGACCGCCCAACACATAGCTGGGACGCATGAGTACCGGATATCCCAGCCGATTGGCGGCAGCCAGTGCCTCTTCCTCGGTGGTAACGGTGTCGCCCTTGGGACGCTTCATGGAGAGTTCTTCCAGCAAGGCGTCAAACCGGCCGCGATCCTCTGCCATGTCGATGCTGTCTGCGGGGGTACCCAATACCGGCACCCCGTTTTCCACCAAGCAAGCGGTGAGACGGATAGCGGTTTGTCCGCCAAAGGCCACTACGGCTCCTACCGGCTTTTCTTCCCGCACAATATCCATCACGTCTTCTGGGGTAAGGGGCTCAAAATACAACCGGTCGCCGGTGTTGAAATCGGTGGACACTGTTTCCGGGTTGTTGTTGATGAGCACTACCTCATAGCCTGCCGCCTTATAGGCCCATACGCAGTGGACGGAAGCGTAGTCAAACTCAATGCCCTGGCCGATACGGATAGGACCGGAACCGAACACCAACACCACCGGCTTGCCTGTGGAATGTTCGGCAATAAACTCGGCAGCTTCGTCCTCTTCTTCCCAAGAGGAATAGAAATAAGGGGTCTCGGAGGCAAACTCGCCGCCGCAGGTATCCACCATTTTATACACAGCCGGCAGATGCTCCACTTCCTGGCCGGAGATCCGGCGGATGGCGGCGTCGGGATAGCCGTTCTGCTTTAATTCCAGCAAGAACTCCCGGGTGATGGGTTCCTTCTGCATGCGCTCTTCCAAGGAAACCATGTGTACTAGTTTGTACAGGAACCAGGGGTCAATGCCGGTAAACTCATGGAGTTCCTCTACCGAGACGCCCCTCTTTAGAGCCTCAAACACAGCGAAAATCCGCTGGTCGTCCTGAGCGGCGATTTTCTCCAACAGTTCTTCCTGGGTAAGTTCCTCCAAGCCGGGAAGGTTCAGCGTATCCAAGGAGATCTCGGCGCCCCGTATGGCCTTGAGCAGCGCCTGTTCAAAGCTGCGGCCAATGGCCATCACTTCGCCGGTAGCCTTCATCTGGGTACCCAGCCGGCGGCTGGCATAAACGAACTTATCAAAAGGCCATTTGGGAACCTTGACCACCACATAGTCCAGGGCAGGCTCAAAGCATGCCATGGTCTTGCCGGTAATCTCATTGGGAATCTCGTCCAGCCGGTAGCCCAAGGCGATTTTAGCCGCCACCCGGGCAATGGGATAGCCGGTGGCCTTGGAGGCCAGGGCGGAAGAACGGGACACACGGGGATTTACCTCAATGACGGCATACTGGAAGCTGTCGGGGTTCAAGGCAAACTGGCAGTTGCAGCCGCCCTCTACTCCCATAGCATGGATGATATTCAAGGCCGCGCTGCGGAGCATCTGGTATTCCCGGTCTGCCAAAGTAAGGGCCGGGGCGGCAACAATGGAGTCGCCGGTGTGGACTCCCACCGGGTCCAGGTTTTCCATGGAGCACACGGTAACCGCGTTACCGGCTCCGTCCCGGATGACCTCAAACTCGATCTCCTTCCAGCCGGCGATGGACTTTTCCACCAAAACCTGATGGATTGGGGAAAGTCGCAGGCCGTTGCCGGCGATTTCTTCCAGTTCTTCGGGAGTGGCGGCAATACCGCCGCCGGTGCCGCCCAAAGTAAAGGCAGGGCGCACCACCACAGGATACCCCATCTCCCCAGCAAATTTCAAAGCGCCTTCCAAGGTGTGCACTACCTTGGAGGGAACGGTAGGCTGTCCGATGGATTCCATGGTGTCCTTAAAGATCTGGCGATCCTCTGCCCGGTCGATAGTTTCCAGACGGGCGCCCAGCAGGGCCACCCCTTCTTTGGCCAAAAAGCCCTCCCGAGCCAGCTCCATAGAAAGGGTCAGGCCGGTTTGTCCGCCCAAGGTAGAGAGCAGGCCGTCGGGCTTTTCCAGATGGATGATGCGCCGCAAGGTTTCCAGCGTTAAAGGCTCAATGTAAATGGAATCCGCCACTGCCTTATCGGTCATAATGGTGGCGGGGTTGGAGTTCACCAGTACTACGGTGAGGCCCTCTTCCTTCAGGGCGCGGCAGGCCTGGGTGCCTGCATAATCAAATTCTGCTGCCTGCCCAATGACAATAGGGCCGGAGCCGATGACCATCACTTTCTTTAAACGGGGATTCAGCGGCATACGACAGCCTCCTCTCTGGCATTTTTGGTTTCTTCCATCATACGGCGCAGGCGCAGGAACAGCATTTCCGTATCCTTGGGGCCGCCGCAGGCTTCGGGGTGGAACTGAACGGAGAAGGCCGGGCAATCCGTATATTCCAGACCTTCGCAGGTATTGTCGTTCACATTGGTAAAGCTCACCACAGCCCCCTGGGGTGCTTTGCTCACCGCATAACCGTGGTTTTGGCTGGTAATATAGATACGTCCTGTTTTTTCTTCCCGTACCGGCTGGTTGGCGCCCCGATGGCCATATTTCAGCTTATCGGTCTCCCCGCCTTTGGCCAGAGCCATAAGCTGGTGTCCCAGACAGATTCCCATAATGGGGACACCCGATGCCATCAGCGCCTCCACCTCCCGGATGATCTCCGGGTTATCTGTGGGGTCGCCTGGGCCATTGGAAAGCATCACGCCGTCGGGAGCCATGGCCAAGATCTCCTTCGCAGAGGTACTGGCAGGAACTACCGTAACCCGGCAGCCCATGTCCAGCAGTTCCCGGAGGATATTTCCCTTTGCACCGAAATCCCACAACACCACATGGAAGGCACTGGCTTCTTCCCCATAGCTTTGGGAAGCAGAGCAGGTGACTTTATCTACCGGCTTCGTTACCCGGAAGGAAGCAAGGGCTTTCAGCTCTTCCGGACTTCCCTGGGGCTTCTGGGTAGTGAGTTTTCCGTTCATTACGCCCTTTTCCCGCAGCAGGCGGGTGAGCTTTCGGGTGTCCAAGCCATAGACGCCGGGGATTCCCCATTTCCGCAAAAAAGTGTCAAGATCCCCGCCGTTTCTAAAATTGGAGGGATTCTGACACCATTCACGGACAATATATGCGCAGAGCTGGGGTCTGGCGCTTTCAAAATCTTCGGGAATCATTCCGTAATTTCCGATCAAAGGAAAGGTCTGCACTACCATCTGCCCACAATAGCTGGGGTCAGTAAGAGTCTCGCAATATCCGGTCATGGCAGTGGTGAATACTACTTCGCCGACAGTCTCCGAAAGGGGGGCACCAAAAGCCTTGCCCTCCATACACTGACCGTTTTCCAGCAACAGATATACCGTCTGTTCCATTCTTTTTCCTCCAGTCTATGATTATAGGAAGCCGCCGCGCCCTCTCCTACAAAAGCGCGGCAACCTCCGGTTTCTTCTCAGTTCCCTGTGTAAAGCTGCCGGTAAGGATTTCGGCTATTGGGGACGATGCAGTAAAAGGGCTTTTGAAAAAGCTCCTTTTCGTCCTGCCGGAAGAAAGCGCAGAACCGTTCCAGCGCTGGACGAATGCTGTCCATCTCTTCCGGGGTGGCAGGGGCACACACCAGCCGTTGGGAAAGGTCTGGGGGTAATTCCTCCGTCCGCAGGAAAATCCGTCCGCCATGCATTCCCATACCGCAGAAGTTACCCACTGGGACTCCTTTGCAGCCAAGGCCCAGCACAATGATGGTGCCTCCGGCCTGATATTCTCCTAAGAAACTGCCGGCAGCGCCGCCGATAACCAGCAGCGGCTGCTTTTCCTGGTAGGCCTTCATATGAATGCCCGCTCGGTAACCAGCATTGCCTCGGATATACATACTGCCGCCTCTCATAGCATACCCAGCGGCGTCCCCGGCCATACCGTCTATACAGATACAACCATCGTTCATGGTATCTCCGGCAGCATCTTGGGCGTTGCCGTGGACATAGATCTCGCAGCCGTCCAGGTACGCACCCAAGGCATTGCCCGGGGTACCGTAGATCTCGATCTCCCGGCCGGAAAGTCCGGCGGCGATATACCGCTGCCCGCAGCAGTTGTCAATAACGATATTGGGTTCCTCGCACTGTCGCACCTGCTGGTTCAGCACCTTAAAATGCATCTTTTCTGCATTGATCTTCATATCTTCGCCTCCTTATTCTCCGGCATGGGAAACTCCCAAAATGGAGAGTTCCCGCTCATTGAGGCCGATTCCCCGGAGCATCAGCCGGTTACCCCGAAGGGCTTCAATGGAGTTGATGCCCATACCGCCCATCATTTCCTTGATCTCATGGGTCCAGGCATTTACCAGATTTATCAGCCGCTGAGCTCCTTCTTCCGGATTCAGCCGCTTGACCAGCTCCGGCTTTTGAGTGGCGATACCCCAGGCGCATTTGCCGGACTGGCAGGAACGGCACAGGTGACAGCCCAAAGCCAGCAAAGCAGCTGTGCCAATATAAACGGCGTCTGCGCCCAAAGCAATGGCCTTTACCACGTCGGCGCTGGAACGAATGCTTCCTCCGGCGATGATGGAAACCTCACCGCGGATGCCCTCTTCCCGCAGACGCTGGTCCACTGCTGCCAGCGCCAGCTCAATAGGAATACCGATGTTATCCCGGATACGGGTGGGGGCTGCGCCGGTGCCGCCTCGGAATCCATCGATGGCAATGATGTCTGCGCCGCTACGGGCAATGCCGCTGGCAATAGCTGCAATGTTGTGTACCGCCGCTACCTTGACGATCACCGGCTTTTTGTATCCGGTGGCCTCCTTGAGGGAGTACACCAGCTGATGCAGGTCCTCAATGGAGTAGATATCGTGGTGAGGAGCCGGGGAAATGGCGTCGCTGCCCTCGGGAATCATTCGGGTACGGGACACATCCGCCACAATCTTGGAGCCGGGAAGGTGTCCGCCGATACCTGGCTTGGCGCCCTGTCCGATCTTGATTTCCACAGCGGCTCCCGCGTTCAGATATTCTCTATGCACACCAAAACGTCCGGAAGCTACCTGCACGATGGTGTTTTCTCCATAACAGTAAAAATCTTCATGGAGGCCACCCTCGCCGGTATTATAATAGGTACCCAACTCCTGGGCCGCACGTGCCAGGGCTGCGTGGGCATTATAACTGATAGAGCCATAGCTCATGGCAGAAAACAGGATGGGTGTGGAGAGTTCCAATCCCGGCTCCATGTTGTCCACCAGCTTGCCGGAAGCGTCCCTGCAAACGCGTTGGGGCTTTTTCCCCAAGAAAGTGCGGGTCTCCATAGGCTCCCGCAGAGGGTCAATAGAGGGGTTGGTCACCTGAGAGGCGTTGAGAAGGAGCTTATCCCAGTACACAGGATAAGAACCAGGATTCCCCATAGAAGAGAGGAGCACGCCGCCGCTGGCTGCCTGCCGGTACACTTCTTCGATAGACTGCCGGCTCCAGTTGGCATTGGGACGGAAGGTGTGGCCACTGGGGACGATCTTTAACGCCCGGGTGGGACAAAAGGCCACGCACCGATGGCAGTTGACACACTTGGTCTCATCTGCCAGCATCACGCCCTTTTCCGCATGAAAGGTGTGGACGCCGTTGGGGCACTGCTTTTCACACACACGACATACGGTGCATCGGTCCAGATTCCGCACCACTTCAAATTCCGGATAGATCTCATTGGGGATCATGGCTGTACCTCCTCTCTATTATTTTGGTTCAGCCGGACAATCACCGGCTCGCCGCCACGAGGAGACCATACCCGGTCCAGCTCCGGCTCAATGGCTCGGATAGCACATTCCTCGCTGGCTACATAAAAGAGGTCCCCTTTTTCTGCCGCCACCATAGAGCGGAGCTTCAGCCGGTCGTTGAGGGCCATCATGCCGCCTTCAAATCCCAACAGAATGGAAAAGGGACCGGTGATCAGCAAACTGGAAAAGGCTTTGCGCAGATAGGTCAACTCTTTTTTCTTTTCTTCCGGCTGCCGGGCAATGGTATCCCAGAAGGGGGCCGCCACTACATGGGCGGCTTCTTCCAGAGTAAGTCCCTGGCGGCGCAGGAGATAGTCAAAGATATAAGCGATGACTTCCGTATCCGTCAGCAGATTGCAGCGATAACCAAACATCTCCACATACCGGCGGTTGGCGTCATAAGAGGATATCTCTCCGTTATGCACCACCGAATAATCCAGCATGGCAAAGGGGTGGGCACCGCCCCACCAGCCGGGGGTATTGGTGGGATACCGGCCATGGGCCGTCCAGCAGTAACCGGAATATTCCTCCAGCCGGTAGAACTCTCCCACATCCTCAGGATAGCCTACTGCTTTAAATACCCCCATATTTTTCCCGCTGGAAAAAATGCAGGCGCCCTCAATGGTACTGTTTACGCGGATGACACATCGAGCCACATATTCTCGCTCATCCAGCTGGCTGTCGGCCAGTTTATGGGGCAGAGGATTGACAAAATACCGCCAGATCAAAGGTTCATTGGAAATAGACGGTACCTTTCGGGTGGGGATGCGGGAAAGGTTTACAATATCAAAATGGCGTTCTAGAAATTGTTCTCCTCGCTGCCGTGCCTCCACATCGTCATAGAAAACATGGAAGGCGTAACAGTCTTTATATTCGGGATAAATGCCATAGCCGGCAAAACCGCCGCCTAATCCGTTGCTTCGGTCATGCATCACCGCGATAGACTGGACGATGCGGTCGCCGCATACCGGCTTGCCGCTGCGGGAAAAGATTCCCGAAATCGCACAACCGGAAGGAATCCGTATCTGGCCTTCTCTGAGCATATCGTCTGCCTCCTTCAATGAAAACAAAAAAGGCGTCCATGAGAGAGACCCCAAATACTCTCTGGAGTCTTACCCATGAACGCCTTTGTTCACTGTCGATCATTATAGCATTTTGCAGGATTCAAGTCAACAACTTTCATATCAATTTTGAAAACCTGTTATTTTCATAAAAAATATACGCCGATATTCAAATTCTTATGTGCTGCATGACAGATGATTAAAAAATCCTGCAAATCCTCTTGACAAGAAAACTGCATCTCATTATAATCAGAGACGGAAACAGCAACGGCGCTGCGGAGTCCTATCCGTAGTGCCGTTTCCCGTTTTTGTAAGCGCGGGTTTCCGCAAAGTGTATAAGGCTGGGAGGTCTGCTTATGAGCCATGCCATTTCGGAGATCCTTCAATTTGTAGAGGAAAACGATGTTAAATTTATCCGCCTTGCCTTTTGCGATGGTTCGGGAGTTCCCAAAAACATCGCCATTATGGCCAGCGAGCTTCCCGATGCTATGGAACGGGGAGTTTCCTTTGATGCTTCCGCTATCGCCGGTTTTGCCGGTGCGGAAAAATCCGACCTGTTCCTGTTCCCTGATCCAGATACCTTGGCGATTTTCCCCTGGCGTCCCTCGCAGGGCTGTGTGGCCCGGTTTTATTGCAGTATCCGCTATCCTGACGGTACTCCTTTTGAAGGAGACGGCCGTCGAATCCTGCAGCAGACAGTGGAAAAAGCAGCTCAGGATGGGTACCGGTTCCTGTTTGGCCCGGAATGTGAATTTTATCTATTTCGTACCAATGAAGAAGGAGACCCAACCCTGCTTCCCCACGATAAAGCCGGTTACTTTGATATTGCCCCTCTGGACCACGGAGAAAATGTGCGGCGAGAGATCTGCCTGACATTAGAAGAAATGGGGATTCGTCCGGAGCGCTCCCACCATGAGCAGGGCCCCGGACAGAATGAAATCGATTTTCGCTGTGCTTCCCCGTTGCAGGCTGCCGACAACCTGATGACTTTGCGCACCACCGTAAAGGCGGTGGCAGCCCAAAATGGACTGTTTGCCTCCTTTTTGCCAAAGCCTCTTGCCGACAAAAGCGGCAGCGGTCTCCATATCAACCTGTCCCTGTTCCGTGGGGAGGAGAACCTGTTTCGGGATTTCGCCCGAAACCCTCACCCCACCGCCGCTTCCTTCCTGGCAGGCATCCTTTCCCATATCCGGGAAATTAGCGTATTCGCTAATCCTCTGCCGGGTTCCTACCGCCGCTTTGGTTCTTATGAAGCGCCTCTGGCAGTGAGTTGGTCCTGTGAAAACCGCTCCCAGCTCATCCGTGTACCTGCTGCTCATGGCAGCGACTGCCGTATGGAGGTACGTTCTCCCGACCCCGCCTGCAACCCTTACCTCACGGTAGCGTTGTTGTTGGAAGCGGGTATGGAAGGCGTCTGCCAAGGCCTCCTCTTGCCAGCCCCCGCGGACTTTGATTTTTACAACGCCGACGATTGCCGCAAGGCTTCTCTGCCGCTGCTTCCCCAGTCTTTGGGAGAGGCTGTGGATGCGGCTCGGAAAAGTGAATTTCTTCACCGTATTCTTCCCGAAAAGTTGTTGGAAAGCTATCTGGGGCTGAAAGAGAAGGAATGGGAAGCCGTACAAAATTCCGATGACCCTGTGCAGTATGAATCCCAGCATTATTTTGAAATGATTTGATTTTCAATTTTCGGGAGAAGGGGCGATGATGTATGTATACGCTGGTAGTCAGCAGCCGAAAAAGCTGCGATGCCCTCCGTTCAATGTTGAACGGCTGTGGATGCGGCTCCCTTCGTTTTGCCTACAGCGCCGGAGAGGCCCGACAGCAAATAGGACAATTCTCCTTTGAACTCATTCTCATCAACACTCCCTTGCCCGATGAATTTGGCCGGGAACTGGCTTTAAGCTGTATTGACCGCACCCAGGCGGGGGTGGTGATGCTGGTTCCGGCAGCACAGGCAGATAAGATTGCCGCCGGTACAGAAGAACTGGGGATCTTTGTCCTCTCCAAGCCAGTTTCTCCCGCCGCTTTTTGTCAAGCGGTACGGCTCATTCAAAGCTGCCGCAGACAGCTGCGAAAATTGGAAGAACAAAATCGGAAGCTGCTGCAAAAGCTAGACGATATGCGTATCGTCTCCCGGGCCAAATGCGCATTAGTGCGTGGAGGTCAAATGACGGAGGACGAAGCCCATCATCTCATCGAGCGCAGAGCCATGAACCTGCGCATTACCCGTCGTGAGGCGGCAATGGAAATCTTAAAACAGTATCATGAATAATCCGCAGCAAAGGCGCTGAGGAGAAAACGGGATTGTTTTCTCTTCTGCGCTTTTTTCATATACATAACTCTATCAAAAATTATTGAGAAAAGGATGACGACATTATGAGCAAGCTGATTGTTCCCCAAGGATACGCCCCAGCCCTAGGCCTGTACCAGACCCAGGAAGCCATTGGTTTGATCAAATCTGAGTTTCAAAAGCAGCTTTCTGCTGCCCTGAACCTAAAGCGCGTCACGGCCCCTCTGTTTGTAGATCCTACCACCGGCCTCAACGATGACCTTAACGGTGTAGAGCGCCCGGTAGCCTTTGATATTCCTGCACTGGGCATTGACGCTCAGGTAGTCCACTCTCTGGCAAAGTGGAAGCGCTATGCCCTGTACCGCTATGGTTTTCCTGCCGGGGAGGGTTTGTATACCGATATGAACGCCATCCGCCGGGATGAAGAGCCCGACAACCTCCACTCCGTTTATGTAGACCAGTGGGACTGGGAAAAGGTGATTACCGCTGCCATCCGCAGCCGGGACACCCTGAAGCTCACCGTACAGCTCATCGCTAAGGCAGTATGCAGCACTTTGGAGACTCTGAAGGAAAAATTCCCCGCTGTGACTCTGACCCTCTCTCCTGATGTTTATTTTGTCACCACCTAGGAACTGGAAGACCAGTATCCAGAACTTTCCCCCAGAGAAAGAGAGAACGCCTGCCTGCGGGAACATCCCACCGCCTTTATTATGGAAATTGGCGGCAAGCTGCGTTCCGGCCAGCGTCATGATGGCCGTGCCCCCGACTACGACGATTGGAAGCTCAACGGTGACCTGATGTTCTGGAACCCGGTATTGGAATGTGCTTTTGAGCTGTCCTCCATGGGCATCCGTGTGGATGCTGCCTCCTTAAAATCTCAGCTGGCAGAGGCAGGCTGTGAAGAACGTGCTTCCCTCCCCTTCCACAAGATGGTAGCCGACGGCACTTTGCCCTTGACCATGGGCGGCGGTATCGGCCAGTCCCGCCTGTGCATGCTACTGTTGGGCAAGGCCCACATTGGCGAAGTACAGTCTTCCCTTTGGGACGAAGAGACCCGCGCCGGCTGTGAAAAGGCCGGTATCCCCCTGTTGTAATTCCTGAAATACCCGCCGGTTTTCCGGCAGATTGGAGTCTTTCAATATGAGCAGAGTTCCTGAATTATTTGGCAGTATGGTATTTAATGATTCCGTGATGAAGGAGCGCCTTCCTCGGGATGTCTATAAGGCACTGCGCAGAACCATCGATCAGGGTACCCCTCTAGACCCGGCCATCGCTAATGTAGTGGCTGCCGCCATGAAGGATTGGGCCGTGAGCAAGGGAGCCACCCACTTCACCCACTGGTTCCAGCCTATGACCGGTATCACCGCCGAAAAGCACGATTCCTTTATCTCCCCCTGCGCCGACGGTTCCGTCATTATGGAGTTTTCCGGTAAAGAGCTCATCAAGGGCGAGCCGGATGCCTCCTCCTTCCCTTCCGGCGGCTTGCGGGCTACCTTTGAGGCCCGTGGCTACACCGCCTGGGACCCTACCTCCTACGCCTTCATCAAGGACAATACCCTGTGTATTCCCACCGCCTTCTGTTCCTATACGGGAGAAGTGCTGGATAAAAAGACCCCTCTTCTCCGCTCCATGGACGCCATTAGCCGGCAGGCTTGCCGGGTGCTGCGGCTCTTTGGTAAGGAAGTCAACCGGGTCACCACTACAGTGGGCCCAGAGCAGGAGTATTTCCTCATCAACAAAGAGGATTATGCCCGCCGTCCGGACCTGATCCTTACCGGCCGTACCCTGTTTGGTGCTCCCGCCCCGAAAGGACAGGAGCTGGAAACCCACTATTTTGGTACCATTCGTCCCCGGGTCAAGGCCTTCATGGAAGAGCTGGACGACGAGCTGTGGAAGCTGGGCATCTGCTCCAAGACGGAGCACAATGAAGTGGCCCCCTGTCAGCATGAGATGGCTCCTGTGTTTACCACCACCAATATCGCCACGGACCACAACCAGCTGGCAATGGAGGTTATGCGCAAGGTAGCTGACCGTCATGGCTTTGTCTGCCTGCTCCATGAAAAGCCCTTTGAAGGAGTTAACGGCTCCGGTAAGCACAATAACTGGTCTATCTCCACCGACAAGGGAGAAAATCTGCTGGAACCCGGCAGCACCCCCTCTTCCAATGCTCAATTCCTGTTGTTCCTTACTGCTGTTATCAAGGCAGTAGACGAGTATCAGGATCTGCTGCGGATCTCGGTTGCCAGCGCCGGAAACGACCATCGTTTGGGCGCCAACGAAGCGCCTCCCGCTATCGTCTCCATGTATATTGGCGATGAACTGGGAGCTGTGGTAGACGCTTTGGTCTCCGGATCTGACTACACCGATCCGGGCAAAAACAGCATGGATATCGGCGTACCGGTACTGCCTCATATTCCAATGGATAATTCTGACCGAAACCGCACCTCTCCTTTTGCCTTTACCGGCAACAAGTTTGAGTTCCGTATGCCCGGTTCCTCCTTTAACATCGCCTGTACCAATATCATGCTGAATACCGCTGTGGCAGAAGAGCTTTGCCAGTTTGCCGACGAGCTGGAGCAGGCTGAAGATTTTGACGCTGCCCTGTTGCAGCTCATCCGCCGGGAAATCAAGGCTCATCAGGCCATCATCTTCAACGGCAATGGCTATGGGGCAGAATGGCCCGAGGAGGCCAGCCGCCGTGGCCTGCTGAATTTGCGGGCAACTCCCGACGCTCTGCCTCACTACACCGACGAGAAGAACGTAGAGCTGTTTGCCCACCATGGTGTTTACACCCGCCAGGAGATGGAATCCCGGGAAGAGATCTCTCTGGAGGAATATAATAAGACCCTGCATATCGAGGCCATGACCATGGTCCATATGCTCCACAAGCAGATCCTCCCCGCCTGCATGGACTTTTCCGGTAAGCTGGCCCAAAATGTGGCGGTGAAAAAGTCCATTGGCGTGGATTCCCCGGAGGAAACCCAACTGGTACGCAATTTGACGGAAAGCACCGCCAATCTCTCCACTCTTACCGTGGCTCTGGAAGAACTCCTACAAAAGGTTCCCGAGGGTACCCAGCCCGCTTCCCGCTATTACTGCGACCAGATCCTTCCCGCTATGGGCAAGGCAAGGGAAGCTGCCGACCGTTTGGAAATGCTGGTAGGAAAGGACGCCTGGCCCTTCCCCACCTACGGCGATCTCCTGTTCTACGTATAAAGACAGGAATGCTCTTATCCTGACAGGGAATTCTCCTTTACACCCTTTCAATTTCTTTTACTATCTATAAATTTCTCTTTATATATTACTCTTTGTATTCTTAAAAGACAAAATCTCTCTGTTCCTTATTTTATTCCTATTCCATTTTAGAAGATTTCCTGTCCGGTTCGGCAAAAAAAGATCACCCTCGCTATTCCACTCGTACATTACGATATGGAATAGCGAGGGTGATTTATACTATTAGGAATAAAAAATCTTATCCACGCCGACGGATGGGATTGGGCTTGGTAAAGTCAAAAATCCGGCAGAAAATAACACCAGCCACCAGAGTGATAATGAGCTCCGGGCCCATATAGGAACCATTATAGTTCAAGGAGTACAGAATCCCCGCCCAGTTGAGGCCGGTATCTCCCAGGATGGTATCCCACACAAACGCGCCGGAAATAAAGTGGCACACAAAGCGCAGGAAAATACCGATAGCGGAACCTGCTGCAAAAGCCACCGAAGAATTTTTGATCTTGTTGCGGAACAGCCCGGAAAATCCCAGTACAGCAAAAGCCAGCAGGTAGTCCAAAATAACAGAGAGCACCAGAGTCTCCAGCGAAACGCCTTTCAGGGCATTCATCCCCAACAAAAGCTGTAGCAAACCATGGACAAAACCGCTGAGCAATCCCCAACGCACACCATAGCGGTATCCGATAATACAAATGGGGAGCATACTGCAAAGGGTAATAGAGCCGCCGTTGACCCAAGGGCCAGGGAACTGGATAAGGCTCAACACCGTAGCCATAGCGATAAGCAGGGCGGTTTCTGTCAATTTTCTTGTTTTGTTGTTCATATACAGTCCTTCTCTTTCCTGATTTCTGAAAAACAAGGGCTGCCAAACCAAAAGCCGCCGACCGATTGCAAACAATCAGTCAGCGGCACCACTTTTGTGATTTTTGATTCCTACGCCGGCATTACCCGGATCAGGTTCATGGGTTGGAGCAAGTCCTCTCAGCCGTCTGACAGCACCCCTTGGTTTTTCTTACCTTACTATACGCATTTCTACCCCATTTGTCAAGAAAAAACGAAATCTTTCCAAATAACAATTTAAGAGTGGGGCGTCTTGGGCTGGCTTTCTATGATCTGCCCTTGGGCGGATTTTTTTCCTTGTATAAACAAAAAGAAACGTTCGCCTTTCTCTGGAAACTCACAGGGCGTATGGTAAGGCACCAGTTCCATCCGGGCAGTATAGGTATTGCCTTTTTCCCGATGAAGGTGGGTAAAAATTGCGCACACCCCTTCGCTTACCGGACGGCCCGCTTCATCTACAAAAAAGACCGGCTGTACCATGCCTCCACGCCACTGAGAAAAAGGACGTCTTTTTGTAAGGCGTTCCATGCGCACCGTGCCGCCAGTAACAGGGTACTGTGGCCCCTCCCCTCTCTGATAGGGAAGACGGCCCACATAGACCCCTACAATGATAAGCAACAGGCTTCCTGCCACTGTCATCAAAATCTGTGACAAAGACATAGAGCGATATCCCAGCGGAAGGGTAAGGAGGCTTGCCAGAACTATTATCCCCAGCATAATCACTGCTGTCCCCAAGCCACCTATGTGGACGATGATCTCGTCACAGTAGGGGCACCGACGAGGCTTATGCTCCCGCCATGGACTTCTGGTCTGGAACAGCCCTTCTAGGTCTGCCAAGGTCACTTTTGGTTGTTCCTGCCCGCACCATGGGCAACGTAATTTCGCCATGCTTCTCGCCTTATGCCTTCTCTATCTCAGCCTTCATTTTGGAAATCTTCTCGTGGATCACCGGCATCAAAGTGCTGGATTCAATATGCTGCGGACAGATTCCCTCACACTTGCGGCATTTGCGGCAGGCATCCGCCAGCTTATCCATGGCATAGTATTTTTTCACGGTATCCTCGCGGGAATCATTGACGGTCTGGTTATATACCTCATAAATACCGGGGATATCCAGCCCAAAAGGACATGGCATACAATAGGCGCAGCCGGTGCAGGGCACCAGGGCCATCTTCTGATAGACCTCCCGGGTCTTATCCAGCATAGCCAGCTGCTTTTCGTCCAGCATACCAATAGAAGAACGGCTGGCATATTCCAGATTCTGCTCCACCATTTCTTCGCTGCCCATGCCGCTGAGGATCACAGAAACCTCGGGGCGGTTCCACAGAAAATCGAAAGCCCATTCTACCGGGGTACGACAGGAGCACAGGTTCTCCTTGACCTGGGGGCTGAGGTTAGCCAGCTTGCCACCCAGCAGGGGCTCCATGATAACTACGCCCAGGCCCTTTTGGGCAGCAGCTTCCAAACCGCGCAGGGTAGCCTGATTTTCTACATCAATATAGTTCATCTGAATCTGGCAGAAATCCCACTCATCAAAGCCATTGAGGATTTCCATAAAGGCTTCCTCGTTGTCGTGGAAAGAAAAACCGATAAACCGGATCTTGCCCTCTTCCCGGGCCTTCTTCATCTTGGAAAGCAGGTCAAATTTCAGCACCTTATTTTTCCAGCTATTCAGACTCAAAGCATGGAGCAGGTAAAAATCGATATGATCGGTTTGCAGCCGTTCCAGCTGATTATTGAGGAAGAAATCGAAGTCCTCCTCTTTCTCCACAGAGAACACAGGCATTTTGGTAGCCAGGTTTACCTTCTCCCGATAGCCATCCTGCAAAGCCTTTCCCACCAGCGGCTCGCTGGCCTCATGATGATAAAAATAGGCGGTATCCACATAGTTCATCCCGGTATCGATGGCATGACGGATCATGCCGATTGCCCGAGCCTCATCGATACAGTCATCCGGCTGACCCTCCAAGACCGGCAGACGCATACAGCCAAATCCCAGTGCGGAAACCTCCACGCCGGTATTTCCCATTTTCCGATACTGCATAACCATACTCCTCTCCTTTTATTCTCTCCTGCTATTTGGAAAACTCCCTGCGGGTAATTGGTAAGTATGTTTTCTAAGAGGATTGTAGCACGATTTACCATTCTTGGCAAGGTGATGAATAACTGGCCCCCAATCTTCCACAAAACGACGTGAATTGTTGAAAGAATTGTTTTTGTGAAAAACTTCCACATTCACCGCCGCCTTTCGACAATCTTCCCAGAAAAAGCATGGTATAGTAAGGCTGTAAGTTGACGGAACAGGACGAAACCGGTGGAAAGCCGCCTGCCTGTTCTGAAGCGATGTGGAAAACTAAAGATATATTGGAAATTTCGCGCCAGTCGAAAGGAGAATTCATCATGGATAAAAAAGAAAGTATCACCAAAGAGTACGCCCTGCTGTTCAACGGTATTACCAATACCATTGAGGAATTGGAAGGTTTACTTTTGCGTTTAAAGAGGATGCAGTCTGAGGCGGAGGAGCTTTATCTCTCCCGGGAAGAGGAAGACTAATACAAAATGCCCTTATTCCTTAAAAAGGAACAAGGGCATTTTTCTATGGATGATATATCATCGTTTAGCGGTATGGCTTGGGATTATCCGTTAGTCCCAGCAGATAATCTACACTGGTTTGATAGTACGCCGCCAACTTGACAGCAAGTTCCAAAGGCAGGGGACGTTCGCCCCTTTCATATTTGGAATAGAGGGACTGGTCACACAAAAGATGGGCTGCTACCTGTTTCTGCGTTAGGTCATGATCTTCCCGCAAATCCCGAATTCTATAACATCTTTCCATTGCTTTTTACGGATACGGTTTTAAAGAATCCGTCCTTTCCAGTAAATAGTCCACACTGACGCCATAAAAATCAGCCAGCGCACACAAAACTTCCGGCGGAATCATCCTCTGCCCGCTTTCATAATATGCATAAGTGCGTTGAGGTAGGTTAATGGCTTCCCCCACCTTTTTCTGCGTCAGGTCGGCATCTTCCCGTAGCTCACGAATACGTTTATACTTTTTCAAAACCATCACCAAGTTTAGTATAAAAAAGAGAATATCAGGTATTGATTTTATGAACATATTGTTCTAAAATATATTTAGAGGTGATTGTATGCCAGACTATAAGCAATTATACGGAAAACTGTACCGCGCTACGGAAAAAGCGGCGTCGATCCTACGGCAGGCTCAGGAAGAGTGTGACTCCATGATTATGGCGGAACTGGACGATATCACTGACCAAAACCAGTATCCCTTTCTTTTGGAAGAAGAGGAGGGCCAGGATTCGCAACCCCTTTCTCAATAAAATACCGGGAGAATTTTTAAGCCCCTTTCTGTATGATAAAAGCAAACTCATACAGAAAGGGATTTTTTATGGAAAAAGAACCGCTCACCCAATCTCCCTCTACTGAAGATCGTATCCAACAGCTTACCGACCAACTGATGGAAAAGCTCTTCCAAGCCGTGGGGGAATTGGACGTATATACCGCTGTCTCCAAAACGCGAAAAAAAGAAACCTTATATAATGAAAGCGGAAAATCCGCAGGAGAAATCATTACCGAAAAGGAAAGCCGCCGGCGATATCGGGGGATTATCGACCGAGGCGCCCTCAAACAGCTCACTGCCGCCCTGAAAGACCTGAAAGACGTCCAGCTTTCCCTTACCAGCGGAGAGGATGGCGAAGATACCGGCGTGGTGGAAATCGCTTCGATCCTGGAAGAACTGGAAGGAGGGGAAGCCCATGCGTAAAGCTATCTGGTCCCCTCAGCCGCGGCAAAAACTGTTCCAGTGCCGTCCAGAATACGAAGCCCTGTATGGCGGCGCGGCAGGCGGCGGCAAAAGCGACGCCCTACTAGCCGAAGCCTTGCGACAGGTACACATTCCTCATTACCGGGCGCTGATTCTGCGAAAGACCTATCCCCAGCTCTCCGAACTCGTTGACCGGAGCAGGACGCTGTATCATGCGGCATTTCCCCAGGCCCGATACAATTCCACTGGTCACTACTGGGAGTTTCCCAGCGGAGCAAAAATTTATTTCGGCTCCATGCAGCACCCTTCGGACAAGATCAATTATCAGGGAAAACGGTACGATTTTATTGCTTTTGACGAGCTGACCCACTTCACCTGGGAGGAATACAGCTATCTGTTCAGCCGTAACCGCCCTAGCGGCCCCGGCACCCGGGTGTATATCCGGGCGGCCACCAACCCCGGAGGAATTGGCCATAGCTGGGTAAAGGAACGGTTCATTACCCCCGCTCCGCCTATGACCCCCATTGTAGAAGAGGTGCAGGTGGACACGCCGGAAGGCCGAAAAACCATGAGCCGCTCCCGGATTTTCATTCCTTCTACGGTGTTTGACAACCAGAAGCTGCTGGAAAATGACCCAGGATATCTGGCCAGCCTGTCTCTACTACCTCCGGCAGAGCGCAGCGCTCTCTTGTATGGCAGTTGGGATTCCTTTGATGGGCAGGTATTTTCGGAATGGCGCAATGATCCCGCCCACTATCAGGACCACCGCTGGACCCATGTGATTGACCCGTTCCCCATTCCCGCCCACTGGCGCATATACCGGGGATTTGACTTCGGCTACGCCCGGCCCTTTGCGGTGGGCTGGTTTGCCGCCGACCCGGACGGGCGGCTGTATCACATCCGGGAATATTACGGCTGTACTGGTACGCCCAACACCGGGCTGCGGATGCATCCCGCCCAGATTGCCGCAGAAATTCATCGAATCGAACAGGAGGACGAGCAGCTTCGGGGAAGGAAGATCATCGGCATCGCTGACCCGAGTATTTTTGACGAGAGCCGTGGCGAGAGCGTAGCCGCCATGATGGAGCGTGCCCCTAACTTTGTTTACTGGTCCGGCGGTGACAATACCCGTCTCCCTGGAAAGATGCAGTACCACTATCGGTTGGCCTTTGACGAAAATGGGCTGCCCATGATGCAGGTCTTTCACACCTGCAAGCATTTTATCCGCACCATCCCTTCCTTGGTATACGATAACAGCAACGTGGAGGATATCGACACCACCCAAGAGGACCACATCTACGATATGTGCCGGTATATCCTCATGGAAAATCCCCTCTCTCCCCAAAAAGCTACGCCGCCTCCTAAACTTGTCCTGCCTCCAGAGCTGCAAACCGAAGAACCAGCAGAATTTTTACTACTGTGACTTGTTTCCTGTCTACCGGCGTGATACACTGAAAAAGAGGCATAAAGCAAGGGGGGCTTTCTCATGTTTGGAAGGAAAAAGCAGGCAGCCCTCACCCCACCATCGGGACTGGGCAAAGAGGACATTGCCATCGAAAAAAGCATTTGTACTGGCGAGGGAATCATCGGTTTCCGGGACCCTAAAACGAAAAAACTTTTGCAGGCGGTGGCAGTCAGAACTTCCGAAGAAATTGTAGATTTTTACCGCTCCTATGGATATGAGCCGCCGGAAAAACAAAAAGAGGGATAGGGTATGAAAATGCTTGACAAACAAATTCAGGATGGAATACTGGGATTGGCTGTTGGCGACGCGCTGGGTGTACCGGTGGAATTCCGCATCAGAGATAGCTTGAAACTGGAACCGGTAACCGGGATGCGGGCGTATGGCACCCATCATCAGCCTGCTGGCAGCTGGTCGGATGACACCACCATGGCGCTGTGTACACTGGAAAGCCTGACAAAAGGTGTGGATTACGACGACATGATGGATCGTTTCTGCCGATGGGTGGACGAAGGCTATATGACGCCTCACGGGAAGCTGTTCGATATCGGAAGAACCACCCTCCATGCGCTGCGGCTATATAGTTCCGGTACGCCTGCATTGCAGTGCGGCGGCACCGATGTGCGGGATAACGGTAATGGCTCCCTCATGCGGATTTTGCCCGCCGTTTTTTATCTGCGCCGGGAATATGGGGCAAACTGTATGGAGAAACCGGAAGCTTTTACACTGATACACAATCTTTCCCGGTTGACCCATGGCCACGAAATCAGCCAGATTGCCTGCGGGCTGTACTGTGATATGGCAAATGAACTGATGAACGGAAAAACCATGGCGGAAGCCGTCGGTCATTCCGCTTTGATAAAAGAACACCACTATGGCGTACAGGAACCATTTTCCCCGTGGCTGTCCAGGTTTGAATTTTAAATATAGAAACGCTGGCAGCTCTGCCGGAAGAATCCATCAAAAGCAGTGGATATGTGTTGGATACCCTGCAAGCAGCTTTGTGGTGTCTGCTCACCACCCATTCTTACCGTGAATGTGTACTGAAAGCCGTCAATCTGGGCTCTGACACCGACACAGTGGCTGCTGTCGCCGGCGGGCTGGCCGGAATCCTCTATGGCACAGAATCGATTCCCCAAGACTGGCTGCGGGTACTGGCTAAAAAAGAAGAGATTGTCCGGCTATGCAAAGCCTTCCTTTCTGCTTAAATTGGGTTCCTGCATCATTTTTGTGCCGGAATCATGGGAAAATTCGGCCTTCTGCCCTTGACTTTTTGCTCTGGATGGGATACCATATATCTATATGGAAAAAGACGTTGACGGAGACAGTAGGCAGGAGATCAGCGCTTCAGCGAGCCGGGGATAGTGTAAGCCCGACGCCATCGATTCCTGACTGAATATCACTCTATCAGTCGCAGGCTGAACGGGCTTTCTCAGTAGGTTATGCCGGATTCCCACCGTTACCGGGAGCGCATATGATGGTATGCCGCGAAAATAGGTGGTACAGCGAAGTTACAAGCCTTCGTCCTGTTTTGCAGGATGAAGGCTTTTTTATTTGCCCACGTGGCCCATCAATGATTATTAGGAAAATTTAAAGGAGGAAACACCATGTACGACAAGGTATCCACAAACCTGAACTTTGTGGAGCGTGAAAAACAGGTAGAAGAATTCTGGCGCAATGAACACATCTTTGAAAAAAGCGTAGAAATGCGCCGCAACTGCCCTAACTACACTTTCTATGACGGACCTCCCACCGCCAACGGAAAGCCTCACATCGGCCATGTGGAAACTCGGGCTATTAAGGATATGATCCCCCGTTACCGCACCATGAAGGGCTATGATGTGCCCCGTAAGGCTGGCTGGGACACCCACGGCCTGCCCGTTGAGCTGGAAGTGGAAAAACTGCTGGGTCTGGACGGCAAAGAGCAGATCGAGGAATATGGTCTGGAGCCCTTTATTGACCGCTGCAAAGAGAGCGTTTGGAAATACAAGGGAATGTGGGAGGATTTCTCCGGCACCGTCGGTTTTTGGGCTGACATGGACAATCCCTATGTTACCTATCACAACGAGTTTATTGAGTCCGAGTGGTGGGCTTTAAAGCAGATCTGGGAAAAGGGCCTGCTGTACAAGGGCTTTAAGATTGTGCCCTATTGCCCCCGTTGCGGAACCCCCCTTTCCAGCCACGAAGTGGCTCAGGGCTACAAGGATGTAAAAGAGCGCTCCGCCATTGCTCGCTTCCGGGTAAAGGGCGAGGACGCTGCCTTCCTGGCATGGACCACCACCCCTTGGACCCTGCCTTCTAACGTAGCGCTGTGCGTAAATCCCCACGAAGAATATGTCAAGGTAAAGATGAACGAAGACGGCCAGGTTTACTACATGGCCCATGCTCTGTGCGACACCGTATTGGGTGAAGGCACCTACACCGTTCTGGAAACCTATGTGGGTAAAGATCTGGAATATAAAGAGTACGAGCCTCTGTTCCACTATGTGGAACCCAAAGAGAAGTGCTGGTATGTCACCTGTGACGACTATGTCACCCTGACCGACGGTACCGGCGTGGTTCACATCGCTCCCGCCTTTGGTGAGGATGACGCCAACGTAGGCCGCAGATATGGTCTGCCCTTTGTCCAGCTGGTGGACGCCAAGGGCGAAATGACCAAGGAAACCGAGTGGCCGGGCATGTTCTGCAAGGATGCCGACAAGGAAGTGCTGAAGAATCTGGAAAGCCGCGGCCTGCTGTTCTCCGCGCCCCAGTTCACCCACAGCTACCCCCACTGCTGGCGCTGCGACACCCCCCTCATCTACTACGCCCGCGACAGCTGGTTCATCCGCATGACCGACGTAAAAGAGGATTTGATCCGCAACAATAACACTATCAACTGGATTCCCGAGACCATCGGCAAGGGCCGTTTCGGCGACTGGCTGGAAAATGTCCAAGACTGGGGCATCAGCCGTAACCGCTATTGGGGCACCCCGCTGAACATCTGGGAATGCGAATGCGGTCACCGTCATGCTATCGGCAGCATCGAGGAACTGAAATCCATGTCCCCCAACTGCCCTGATAATATTGAGCTGCACCGTCCCTTCATCGACGCCGTGACGATCACCTGCCCTCACTGCGGTAAGCAAATGAAGCGCGTCCCCGAGGTTATCGACTGCTGGTTCGATTCCGGCTCCATGCCCTTCGCCCAGCATCACTATCCCTTTGAGAATAAAGAACTGTTCGAGGAGCAGTTCCCCGCCGACTTCATCTCCGAAGCGGTTGACCAGACCCGTGGCTGGTTCTACTCTCTGCTGGCTATCTCCACCTTGATCTTCAACAAGGCTCCCTTCAAGAACGTCATCGTGCTGGGCCATGTGCAGGATGAAAACGGTCAGAAGATGTCTAAGTCCAAGGGCAATGCTGTTGACCCCTTTGAGGCACTGGCCACCTATGGCGCAGACGCTATCCGCTGGTACTTCTACACCAGCTCCGCTCCGTGGATTCCCAAGCGTTTCTCCGGCAAAGCTGTGCGCGAAGGCCAAAGAAAGCTCCTCTCCACTCTGTGGAACACTTACGCTTTCTATGTACTGTATGCTAACATTGACGAGTTCGATCCCAACCAGTACGAGTGGAAGAAGGACACCCTCTCCGTCATGGACAAGTGGCTGCTTTCCAAGCTGAACACCATGGTGCGGGAGATGGACACCAATCTGGAAAACTACCGCATCCCCGAGGCTGCCCGCGCTTTGCAGGACTTCGTGGACGATATGAGTAACTGGTATGTGCGCCGCAGCCGTCAGCGTTTCTGGGGCAAGGAGCTCACCCAGGACAAGATCAACGCTTATAAGACCTTGTACACTGCGCTGGTCACCACTGCTAAGGCTGCCGCTCCCATGATCCCCTTTATGACTGAGGATATCTACCGGAACCTGGTGTGCAATCTGGACAAGAACGCTCCCGAGAGTGTACATTTGTGCGACTACCCGGTGTGTGATGAGAGCGCCATTGACCCCGAGTTGGAGCGCCAGATGGAGCAGGTACTGCAAATTGTGGCTTTGGGCCGTGCCGCCCGTAACGAGGCAAACCTGAAGAACCGTCAGCCACTGGCCCAGATGTTTGTCCGGGCTGAGTTTGAGTCTGATCCGCTGTTCCAGAAGGTTATCGCCGAAGAGCTGAACGTAAAGGAACTGCACTTTGTCAGCGACGCTTCCAAGTTCACCAACTACACCTTTAAGCCCCAGCTGAAGCTGCTGGGCAAAAAGTTCGGTAAGCAAATCAACGAAGTGCGCACCGCACTGGCAGAGCTGGACGGAGCTAAAGCTAAGCAGGAGCTGGACGAGACCGGCAAGCTGACCATCACCCTCTCCACCGGAGAGACCTCCCTCACCGAGGAAGAGCTGCTCATTGAGACCTCTCAGATGGAGGGCTTTGCCTCCATTACTGACCGCGGCGTCACTGTGGTACTGGATACCCGCCTAACTCCCGAACTCATTGAAGAAGGCTTTGTCCGTGAGGTCATCAGCAAGATCCAGTCTATGCGCCGTGATGCAGACTTCGATGTGCTGGATCACATTAACGTGACCATCAAGACCAATGACAAGCTCATGGCCATCGTAGAAGCCCATAAGGACGAGATCAGCCACGACACCTTGGCAGACAGCATCATCGCAGGCGAACCTGCCGGAGCTGCTGTTGCTGAATGGGATATCAACGGTGAGAATGCTGTGATTGGCGTAGAAGTAGTAGGAAAATAATTTTATTATAAAGCCAGCCCCCTAATATTGGATATTCCATATTAGGGGCTGGCTTTTTACTTTTACCTTTGTCGGCCCTATCGCATCCATTTGGTGGATATAATCTTCATAGATAACAAAAGAACTGGTACCAGAAAATTCCGGTACCAGTTCTTTTGCATTATTGAACACGGATACTTTTATCAAACTACTCAAAAAATAATTACTGATATCATGAACAATGGCGTATTGCAGGATAGCAAATCTGCAATACGCCATTGTTTCATTCTTCCTTATTTATCATACGCTATCTTGTGAAGTCCAGTCTCCGTCAGTTCATAAACCGTGGTGCAAACTTCCTGTAGGTATTTTCTATCATGGGATACGCTGATGATCGCTCCTCCAAAGTTTTTCAGCGCGTTTCTCACAACAGGCCCGGAAAGCGGACTGAAATTTCTCGTCGGTTCATCCAACAATAGTACATTTGCTCCTTTAAGCACCATATCCAGAAATAGTATTTTAGCTCTTTGACCGCCGCTTAGATTTCGGATTTTCCCCGTCATTTCTTCATGAGTAAACCGCATACTTCCCATATAGGTCCGTGCTTTTGTCACCTCTTCTTTTGTATAATTCTCAGCAAGATACTGAATCGGTGTTTTTCCAAAATCAAGGACCTCCTGATAATTTTGGGGCATATAAGCAGGGATGATATCCTGCCTATCTTTTATCTCTTTCCAAAGCAAAGCCAAAAGTGTAGACTTACCGGCACCATTTTTTCCCGTAATACCGATGTGCTCTTTACCAGACACTGTAAGCTGAATATCTTGCGACAAACAGCGATTGTCAACATGTAAAGCATCTAGAGAAAAGCTAAGAACCATTTTGCCGGATGGAAGAGAAAGTTTTTCATCAAACTTTGTAAGGATGGCTTCTTCCTGCTCTGGGAAATCAATAAAATTCTCTTTTTCCCGCTCAAACCGTTTTCCCATGGAGAGGACGGAATGCATTTTCTTTTTTAAGAGCCTTCCACCTCCTGGGTCCTGCCGGGTGATTGCCCGCTGCTCATGATCTACACGGTTATAAATCTGCCTCCATTTTTCCATCTGCTTGTCATAATCATCCCGCTGTTTTTGGGCCACCTGTTGCTGATGTGCAAAACGATTCCGCCTATTTGACAAATACTCACGGTACGGGCACCGCGCCACCGAAATCCGGCAAGTTGTTTTGCGGATTAGCTGTTCCATATGCAGGATAACATTGGCTGTGTTTTCAATTAAAGTTTCATCATGGGAAATAAAGAGGATGGGAAGCCGGCTTCTGGAAATGAATTTTTCCAGCCAGTTCAGGGTGGAAATGTCCAGATCATTAGTAGGTTCATCCAAAAGCAAAATGTCCGGCGCATCCATACACAGTCTTGCAAGCTGCACCTTCACCTTTTCTCCTCCGGACAGCGTGCCCAACTTCTGCTCCGATAGAATAAATTCCAGTGACAGCCCAAGCTGTGCCAGGATATCCGTATAGAGATAATACTCCGTTTCTTCAAAGTACTCCGCCAAAGTTTTTTCATAGTGCCTTTCGTCCATTGTCTGAGGCAAATATGCCAATTTGCTTTTGGTAACTACATTGCCTTCCCAGTCACAATAGGAATCCACCAGTTCTCTATTATAAATAAATTTCAAAAGGGTCGATTTTCCGTTTCCTTCTTCCCCAATGATAACCGCCTTATCCCCGCTCTTAAGAGTGAAGGAAAAATCGTCCACAAGCTGTCTGCCATCATTTTTAAGGCTTATCTTTATATTCTTTAACTCTAACATACCGGCACCTCCAAACAAAAAACTCCATCTTCGACAGCAAATCACTGCATATCGAAAATGGAGTTTTTATTGCACTCAAAAAAGGCACAACTTTAGAAAGCGCCTATTAAACATAAAAATAGTGCAACAAATCAACAGCTACTATCGCTGCCAGTAATCCAAATTTCAATAGCAAACAAACCCGATAAAAATTCTATCAGGCAAGTGATTTACTATCTACCTCATTTGAATTACTGAATACGCATTGCCGCACCTCTTTTTAGTAAATTTCAGATGCAGTATAACACGTTCTGGGGGAAATTGCAAGTCAAATCCCCCTCTTTTGGAAGATGTCCAAAAGTAAGGCGCCTAATCTCTATTGGCATCCTTTTGTTTTCATTGCAGTATTTCCGGCTTTTGCGGCAACAGATGCAGGGTTTTACGGGTCCCCTGGTAACAGACATTGACAGAAACTGGAACTTTCGCCTGTAAAACTGCTTTTTGCAGGCGTCCATCTTTCCATTCCATTTCTACCTGTATCCCATTTTTGGCGCAGAGTCCGGAAACCTTTCCCGTGTGCCATTCTTCGGGCAAGGCAGGAAGGAGAACCAGCTCTTCCCCATCGGTTTGCAGCAGCATCTCCGCAATACCTGCACAGGCGCCAAAGTTTCCGTCAATCTGGAAGGGTGGATGGGCGTCGAACAGGTTAGGATACGTTCCTCCCCCCTGGCAAACCACTTCTTTTGCATAGGTTGGGCGGAGCTGTCGCTTGATGAGTGCAAGCGCGTGATTTCCGTCCCGTAGTCTTGCCCAGAAATTGATCTTCCAGCCAAGGCTCCAGCCCGTTCCCTCATCGGTTCGCCGAATCAAAGTCTTTTCTGCCGCTTTTGCCAATTCGGGCGTCCTTACCGGGGAGATCTCCTGTCCAGGATGCAGCGCATAAAGATGGGAAATGTGCCGGTTTTCCGGTGTTTCTTCCGGATATTCCTCGCTCCATTCCAACAGCCGCCCATCGGAACCAATGGACAGTTCCGGCAGCTGTGACAGTTCTTCCCGCAGCTGCTGGGCAAACTCTTCATCCTGCTGTAAAATCTCACAGCATTTGATGCAGTTGGTAAACAGTTCCCGTAGGATACTGGTGGTCATGGTAGTGGTTTTGCAGACTGCAAGTGGTTTCCCATCGTACAGGAAATTATTTTCCGGAGAAGTAGAGGGAACAAATCTCCGCTTCCCATTTTCATCTGTCACCAGCACGTCCAGATAAAATCGAGCGGCATCACGGAGTACCGGATACACAGATTCCCGCAGGAAGTCTGTGTCCAAGGTGTATTCATATTGCTCAAACAAATGCCGGCACAGCCATCCTCCGGCCATGGGCCAGAAGCCATAAACAGCGCATCCCTCATCATGACGCCCCACCGGATTGCAGTGGCGCCACAAATCCACATTATGGTGGACAGCAAAACCCTTAGCATGATAATACTCATAGGCGGTCTCCTGTCCAGCCTCCCTTAGTTCCTGCATCATGCGCACCAAAGGTTCTTGTAGCTCCGCAAGATTACAGGGCAATGCTGGCCAGTAGTTCATTTCTGTATTGATATTGGTGGTATAATTGCTGCTCCAAGGGGGAAGAAGGCTCTCATTCCAAATTCCCTGCAAATTCATCGGTTGGGTACCGGGGCGGGACGCCGAGATCATCAGGTACCGTCCATAGTCAAACAAAAGGACAGGCAGTCCAATATCGTCCCCCGTCTTTTGTAGATTCACTAGCCGCTGGTCAGTGGGGGTATCAGCGTATTTCTCTTGTCCTTCCAGACACAGTGAGACCCTGGAAAAATAACTCTGATAATCCCGAATATGTTCCTCCAACGCTGTTTGCCACGACACTGCACACGCCTGTTCCAGATCACGCACACAGTTTTCCCGATAAGGAACTTGGGAATCCGACGGCTTGCAATTCCATCCAGAGAAGTCTGACCGTACACAGAATACCAACACCAGTTCCTTGGCAGCCTCTATCCGCAAACAGTCTCCTTGGACGAAGATTTCTCCATCACAGGCAAGTATTCGCACACACCCCGACGCACGGATGCCCCGTTCGCTCTCTTCCTCTGTATAAACGATGGGGTCTGAGCTTTGGGTATAATTCGGCTCTGCATGGGAGGAGCACTCCACCTGGAGCCAAACCTCTTTTTCACTGGCTGTACTGGTATACCGCAGCTGGCTGTCCAGATGGATTTTCACAGACAGGTCTTTTTCTCCTGTACTGGTATAGCGTACATACAATGCCTGACGGGGAGCAGAAAGAAAGCTTTCCCGCACAAACCGGCACCCGTTTTGAAGATAGGAGACCGTATGAACCGCTGTGGAAAGGTCCAGCATCCGCTGGTATTCCTGGATTTCGCCATCGTTGTTTTCCTGTTGGATCAAAAGCCGCCCCAACGGCATATAGGCTTCGTTGTATTCTCCACACAAATGCTGTTCTATAAGCTGCTGCGCTTCCCGATATTGTTTTTGCAGTGCCAGTTCCCGGGCTTTTTCAAAAAAAGGCCAAACATTCTTGTCATTATGGTCAGTTGGACTTCCGCTCCATAGGGTATCCTCGTTTAAAGCGTAGATTTCCTGCGGAACCGAACCATACACCATCGCACCGATTCGCCCATTTCCCAGAGGAAGGGCTTCAATCCACTCCCTTGCTGGACAGTTATAGTGTAACTGCTGATTTGTCATGATACTTCCACCCCATTTGATTTACTGTACAATAACCTTTTCTGTCTCCCATTCATACTTTTGGCAGCCCATATTGACAGGTGGTTTTTTTTATCGTTTGGCCATCTGCTCATAGAATTCATTGTACCAGAGAGCATTGTCCGCAGGGGTATTAGCCGGAATATGATTGCCCACCGCCATAAAAAATCCGGGGCAATTTTTACCGATATTCATACACCGTTTGACTTCCCGGTAAATATCCTCCCGGGTGCCCAGCAGCAGGATACGAGTATCCGCATTTCCGATAAAAGCATGGGTCTTTCCATACTTTTTCGCTATGTACGCCATATCTGTGGTAGGCTCCAGCACAAATCCATGGAATCCACAGTCTGCAATGTCATCGATAAAGGCGGAGTAATTTCCATCCGAAGTAAATACAACCCTTTTTCCCGCTTCCAGCAGAGGTTTCAAATACTTTTTATAGTTGGGGAATATATACCGCCGATACCAGTCCGGATGCAGGAAAGCCCCCTCTGTCCATACAATATCATCGTGAATCATAATCACCGGAGAATCGCATTTGGCCAGCGCTTTCATATACTGCATCACCCAGCTGGCATACCGGTTGGTCACCTCTCCAAAAGCCTTGGGGTCTACCCCTGCTGCTGTCAGCAATAAATCCCATCCAAAAAGATCGATTAGCCCCGACATACAGGTGATGTATACTCCGTTCATGTTCACCGCGTCATCCCAGAATTCGCAGTTTTGGCGGTATCTCTTATTGAAAAAGGAAACCAGCTCTGCCTCCTTCTGCTCTCCCAGGGCTTGCCAGGGGTCAAACGCCAGCACATCATCCTCATCCTCAAATTTGCTTTTCCCCACTGCCCGGAAATCACTTCCTCCGGCAGCATAAGAGGCGTGCCCCATATCAGTATAATACTCTCCCAGCACTTTATTATCAATATCGATACTCCACATAAAATCAAAATTCCATGCCTTTAAGAATGCCTGCTGGGCACGTTTCCATGTTTCGCTGTCACTATCCGCCTGCACGGAAATTCCCGTTACACGACTCAGTACTTCCGGGTGCCCCAAAATAGAATATTCGGTCCTTGGCACACGGTCCGGCATTTCCAGAAACAGCGCTTTCATTCCATCTGATTTTGACATACGATTCTCCTCCTTTTTATAATCGGTAGTGTCAAAACTACCTTCCTTTTTTATTGTAAAAGTTACGTTTTACCTTGATTTTTCGGAGGTTTGCAAATAAAAAGAGCATTGACCTCCCTTTTCTGGTATAATGTCATCGACCAAAACA
>CALWVH010000109.1 GCA_944384915.1 uncultured Clostridia bacterium
GTTTCCTCGTCCCAGTGCATCCATTCTTTTACAAAAGTCTTTTTTCCGCTGTAGAGCGGTCCTGTTACGAAAACCATTTCATTCCCTCCAACAGCTGCACCGCAGCCAACGCGCCCAGCATCCAAATCTCTGCCCGCTGCAAAAACCATCCGGCCAGATCTCCGGTGATACCTCCGAACTGCTTTTGCGCAATATGGTAATACCGCCACAGAATCCAGCCAGCCGCCAGTACCATGGTGACACCAGCCAGACGGCCGACAACAATCAAAGCCACCGCCAGCACCACAGAAGCTGCCAATAGCACGGCGCGAACCTTCTTTTTATCCGCAGCCGCGGCAAAGGTGTGGGCAAGGCCGGTATTTTTGGCAAGAGGGAACGCCGCATTGGCAAACCCGGAAAGACTGCGTTCCAGCACAAAGGCAAGGCCTATGCACCACAGCGCCCGGGCGTCCCACTTGACAGAAGCACACAGGGCAAAATATACCACAAACCAGGTGCAAAGCCGAATGACAGCAAAAGCACCACACCGGGGGTCTTTTAAAATCTCCCGCTTTTTCTCCGGGGAACCATAGCTTCCCAGTGCGTCGCTGGTGTCAGCATAGCCGTCCAGATGAATGCCGCCGGTCACCAACACAGGAATGGCACACAGTCCGCCTGCCTGTAGCAGCACCGAACCGCCTACATATCCCATCAGGGCAACCCAGCCCCAACAGAGAAGGCCGCATACCGCCCCGATTAAAGGGAAGGCGCACAGGGAATACCGCATATTTTTTTCCGTCCACTCCGGCTGAGGGCAAGGGATCGCGGAAAACATGGCGAAAGCCACCGCAATGGTTTGAAAAAAGTTCATATTGTTCTCCCCTCTCCCTTGTGGCACACGGGAGCCCCGCACACCACTTCATATACCGTATCCGCTTCTTTTGCCAGCATCCGGTTCACCTCTGCCAGCACTCGCAGGTATCGTAGGGTGTCTCCTTCATAATCGGAGCCGCCGCTAAACACCTCATTGGAAACAATGACCAGCTCTTTGCACTGGCTTTTCAGATGCCGGATTCCCCGCTGGATAGACGCCACTGCATCGTCTCCGGCGCCGTCTGGGCTATACAGCTCATTGGCTGCCAGATTGCTCATACATTCCAGCAGCACCACTCCCTTTTCCGGCAGCGTGACCTGTTCCAGATTCATAAAGCACTCCACGGTTGTAAACTGCTTTTTTGCCCGCATTTCCCGGTGGCGGCGAATACGAGCTCTGCACTCGTCGTCAAAGGGCTGCATGGTGGCGATATAATATCGGGGCAGGTTTCCAGCGTTCAGCACCAGTTCTTCGGCAAATTCACTTTTTCCGGAGGCCGCGCCTCCAATCACCAATGTCATCATTATGTATCACCATACGGCACGTAGTGTTCAATGCCGCCCTGTTCAAAGGTGTAACTTTCCTGGTATACCGCACAGGCCATGTCCAAAAGCGGCATGGCGGCCACCGCACCGGTGCCCTCACCCAGCCGCATTCCGGCGGTAATCAAAGGCTGACGGTGCAAGGCTTCCAACACCATCCGACCCGCAGGTTCGGCGGAAACATGGCTGGCAAAGATGGCTTTTTCCGCCTTGGGACACATCCGCACAGCGCACAACGCCGCAATGGTGCTGATGAAACCGTCCGCCAACACCGGCACGTTATAAATAGCGCCGCCCAAGAACACACCGCAGATTCCGGCAATATCAAATCCGCCTACTTTGGAAATGATGTCCAGCGGGTCATTGGGGTCTGGATGATTCTTGGAAAGGGCTGCTTCAATGGTGCGGATTTTCCGCTGCAAACCCTCTTTGGAAAGCCCTGCGCCCCGGCCGGTCATTTCAGTGACCGGTTTATTGAGAAGCACACAGGCCACCGCGCTAGTGGTAGTGGTGTTGCCGATACCCATTTCCCCGGTAGCCAGCAGCCGCACGCCCTGCTCCTTCTGCTCCCGCACCAGCTCAATACCGGTGAGTATAGCCTGCGCCGCCTGTTCTCGGGTCATGGCGGGGCCTTTTGAAATATCGCCGGTAGCATTGGCAATACGGCGATCAAGGACACCCTCTGTAGGCGGGAAATTCAGCACGCCCATATCCACCGGCACCACCTTGCAGTTGGCTACTGCCGCCATCCGGCACACGGAAGTCCGCTTCATGGCCAGATTCTCGGTGACCACGGCGGTCACATTGCTGGCAGACTGGGTCACGCCCTGGGCCACTACGCCGTTATCGGCGCACAGCACTAACACCGACCGGGGGGAAAGGGAAATTTCCGTGCTGCCGGTAAGGGCGGCGATATTTTCAATAGCCGTTTCCAAAAGTCCGAGACTCCCCAGCGGTTTAGCGCAGTCATTCCATTTTTGATGAGCCGCCTCCCGGGCTTTTTCATCCGGCTCGGTGACGGTTTGCAGCAGCTGCTGCAATTTCTGTTCGCTCTGTTCCATTCTAATTCCTTCTTCCTCCCCCTGTGGGGCGTGGCGGAAATGATGACGTGTTTTTGTTTGTTTTATGAGTTCTGCTTTTTCGTGGAAAAAACAGAATGTGGCTGCATCAGGAACCAAAAAGGGACCCTTTTTTCTTTCAAAAGGGTCCCTCTTCAAAAATATCCCACCGGGATATTTTTGAATTCACCCCCGAAAATGCGCTTTTCAGGCTAGGGTGTTCCGCTCTCTGCGGAGAGCGGCCAGGGGCTACGCGCCCCTGGACCTGCGCCAGAGGGACTAAGCCCCTCTGGACTCCGTATATTCGTGGGCAAGTCTGTGCAAGCTTCCCACTTTCTCCACGCGTACGGTTTTGGTTATTGCGCTTTGCTATACTGCTCAGCGGCCTCTACAAATTGCTGTCCCCACTGGGGATTCCCCCAGAAATACAAATGAGGTAATGCAGCATACAGGTTTTTCTCCCCAAAACCACACTGCCAGCTTCTGCCGGAAACCGGCTTTTGGGCTGTAAAACTCTCCCCGTTTTCGGTGGAATCCCAATAGTGGAATTCATGCACCGGGATTTGCTCCCCTCTGGCAAACAGCAGGCTGTCGCTTTTTGCTGTCAGATGGGCATAACCAAAGCGCACCAGCTTTTCCTTTTTCACTCCATCTCCGGGAAGCACCCCTGCCATGGCATAAGCGGTACCGGTTTCGTCCTGAAGGCTTTGTCCCAGATAGAGGAACCCGCCGCATTCCGCCACGGTAGGCAGGCCGTTTTGGACGGCTTTCTCAATGGCTTCCCGCATGGCTGTATTTTGGGAAAGCTGCTGGGCGTATAGTTCCGGGTAGCCGCCGGGTAGATACAGCCCGCCGATGTTTTCCGGCAAGCCGGTATCATGCAGAGGGCTGAACTCCACAAGTTCCGCCCCGGCGTCCCGGAAGGCGTCCAGTGTTTCCGCATAGGTAAAACAAAAGGCTTCGTCGTGAGCCACGGCAATTCGAGCTTTGGCCGGTGTCGGAACTGGTTTGGAGACGCTTCTCTCTTCCCTGCCAGCAAACAGCTTCAGCAGCCGTTCCATATCGGTGGTTTCTTCCAGCTTTTGCGCCAATATATCGATGCGCTGCTGTAAGCCCTCAATCTCTCCGGCGGTGTAGAGCCCCAGATGGCGGCTTTCAAAGGCGGCCTCCTCCATGTGGGGCAGATATCCCAATACCGGCAGACCGGTTTCTTTTTCCAGCATAGGGGCTAAACTGCGAAACAGCATGGGCGAGCAATCATTGAGAAAAACGCCCTGAATCCGGCTGTTTTCCCGAAAACTGCAAAGCCCCTTGATCTGCGCCGCCAGCGTCAGGCTGGCTCCTTTTGGACGGATGACCAGCAAAACGGGAATCTCCAACGTGCTGGCCACGTGCCATGCGCTGGCCTGGGTGGTGCTGCCGCCTACGCCGTCGTAAAAGCCCATGACTCCCTCGCACACAGCAGCACCATGGCCGGAACGATGGCGCTCATAGAGAGCGCGGAGCCGCTCTTCCCCGCAGAGGAACAAGTCCAGATTATGGCTCTCTACCCCCAGCACCGATCGGTGGAACATGGGGTCTATGTAGTCCGGCCCGCACTTAAAGGCACAGGGAGAAAGTCCCCGCTTTGCCAGCGCGGCAAGGAGAGCACAGGTAACGGCGGTTTTTCCGCTGCCGGAGGCGGGAGCCGCCAGTAATAACTCAACCATCGCAATTCCCCGCAATCAGAAAAATGGGATTATTGGCCATGAGCAGGTGAAGGGAACCGGCCGCTTTCCCCCGGCTGATACTGATCTGGGTCACTTCCGGCTGGATGCCCCGGTTTTGCAGTGCCTTTACCGCCTGATAGAGGGTTTCGATACAGATAGCCGAGATGCAGATACGGGCTTTGGGGTTGCGGTCCAGCACCAGATTCACCACGTTTTCCATGGAACCTTTGGTGCCGCCGATAAACACCGCGTCCGGGGTTTCCAGCCCGTCCAGGGCTTGAGGTGCTGCGCCCTCAATCAGCTTAAGATTCCACGCTCCCAGCTTTTCCCGGTTGACCCGGATAAGGTCACAAGCTTTTTCGTTGCACTCTATGGCATAGGTATGACCCCAACTTGCCGCCAGCGCCAGCTCGATACTCACGCTTCCGGTGCCTGCTCCCACGTCCCACAGGATATCGCTGGGGTTGGGAGCCAGCTTTGCCAGCACTGCCGCCCGTACCTCCTGCTTGGTCATGGGCACTTCTCCCCGGGTAAACAGGGAGTCCGGGAAGCCCGATGTCCGCCGGGTAACGGCTGGGGCAGGCTCCGCCAGCAATACGCTGAGGGAGTCAAATTTCTCTTTGGCAAACTCTCCGGCAGTGCCTCGGCGAATGCGCTGCCCGGGATAGGAAAGATTCTCGCCTACCACAACAGGAAGCTCCTGTAGTCCTGCTTCTGCCAGCTGACGGCACAATTCTGCCGGGCCAAGTTCCCCGCCGGTAAGGAAAAACACCGGTTTTCCCTGCATAACGGCTCCCACCGGGTTACAGTCTACCCCATGGGCGGAGCAAAGCAGCCAGTCCTGCCACGGCCTGCCAAGCGCCGCGGAAAGAAGCTGTACACTGGAAATGCCGGGAAGCACCGTGTAGGAAATGCCCTCGTTTTCCAGCAGAGGGATAAGGGAACGGGTGCCGGAATAAAAGCCGGTATCTCCGCTGTAGAGCACTACGCAGCCCTCTCCGTATGACTGGATAGCCCCAAGGATTTCTGCGGGACGGGTAGCTGGCACACGGTTTTTTGTGTAGGTTTCCGGGAGCCCTTCCAAGAGTCTCCGGGCGCCGATGATACAGGAGGCATTTTCCAGCGCCTTCCGGCAGTCATTGGTCATGGTGCCCCGGCTTCCTCCGCCGGACGCTGCTAAGATCACCTGCATGCTATCATCTCCTCGTATAATAAGTTTGAAATCGTTTCATAGGGTTCCCCGTCCTCTTTGGGGCGGCGGATCACCACCAAACGTGTCCCGGTTTGCTGGGCGGCTTCTGCTTTTTCAGCAAAGCCCCCTGCCACGCCGCCGTCCTTCGTCACCAGCCACTCGATGGAAAACTGGTGGATCAGCGCTGTGTTCAGTTCACAGGAAAAGGGGCCCTGCATGGCAATGACATTGCCCCGGGGGATCTCCATCTGCTCACAAGCCGCCAGACTTTCCTGTACCGGCAGCACTCGGGGATACAACCGCTGCCGCTCTACTGGGGCAAAAATTGCCAGCTCCTTGGCGCCGGTGGTGAGGAGGATATTCCCCTCTGTACTCTGTAAAAACCGGGCGGCATCTTCGGCGGAGTCTACCAAAATACAGTCCGGCGGAAGTTCGCTTTCCCGGCGGAGAAGCCTATAGCAGGGGACGTTAGCCATTTCTGCCGCCGCTCGAATATTCCGGCTGGCTTCCTTGGCATAAGGGTGGGTAGCATCAATGCACAAATCGGCTCCTGCCAGCACCTTTGCCATCTCCCCCGCGTCCATCCTGCCGGAAAGGGTATGGGTGCCCGGGACGTGTTCCTGCATTATTTTTCCGTATTCCGTGGCGACGCACACCACCGTTTCAGCCCCCATGGCCGCAGTTTCGGCGGAAAGTTCCCGGCCTTCGGTGGTGCCGCTAAAAATCACCACTCGCATTTTTTCTCATACCCCCGGGGGGTCACCATCCGTCCGGAAATCTCCTGGGTAGTGGAAGAACCGATGAACACGGTAGTAAACATATCCAGCTTAGCATCCCGCAGCTCTTTGAGAGAGAGCACCTGTGCGCTCTGGCCTTCCCGGCCAATGTTCCGCACCCAACCGCACACGGTATCCGGAGATTTTCCTTCTGCCAGCAAGATATCGCAGGCCTTTGCCAGATAATCTGCCCGCTTGTGGGAGCTGGGATTATACAGGCACAGGCAGAAATCTCCCCACGCTGCACAGCGCAGCCGCTTTTCGATAACTTCCCACGGGGTGAGAAGGTCGGACAGAGAAATCACGCAGAAATCGTGGCCCAGCGGCGCGCCCAGCACAGCTCCGCCGGAAAGGGCCGCCGTAACACCTGCCACCACCTGAACTTCCACACCGGGATACTGGGGAGACAACTGGAGCAGCAATCCTGCCATGCCGTACACACCGGCATCGCCGCTGCACACCAGTGCCACATCTTTGCCATTCTGTGCCGTTTCCATGGCCCAGCGACAGCGATCCAGTTCCTTCTTCATGGGAG
>CALWVH010000110.1 GCA_944384915.1 uncultured Clostridia bacterium
GCACATATTGACGGCGGAAAAGCCTTTGACTGGGGAAAAACGTCAGAAGATTATGCCAGATTCCGAGATATTTATCCCGAGGAGTTTTATGAAAAGATTGTGCAGCGTGGATTATGCACACAGGGGCAATCGGTGCTTGATATAGGAACCGGTACAGGTGTCCTTCCCAGAAACCTTTACCGGTACGGCGCAAAATGGGTGGGCACGGATATTTCCGAAAACCAGATTTTTCAGGCCAAACGCCTGTCCGAAGGAATGGAGATTGAATATCAGGCATTGTCAGCGGAAAATTTGGAATTTCCGGATGGCTCTTTTGATGTGATTACGGTGTGTCAGTGCTTCTGGTATTTGAATCACGAACAGACAGCCCCAGCATTTTATCGGATGCTGAAACCGGGTGGCCGGTTGCTGTTTTTGTATATGTCCTGGCTGCCTTCTGAAGATCCCATTGCACAAGCCAGTGAAAAACTGGTTTTACAACACAATCCGCAGTGGGGCGGAAAAGGGGAAACCGTCCATCCCATTCAGATTCCAGAGCCGTATGGTCAGTACTTTGAAATGGTATCCCACGAGGAATATCCGCTGCAAGTTCCTTTTACCAGAGAAAGCTGGAATGGAAGAATCAAAGCCTGCCGGGGAATTGGCGCATCTCTTTCGGAACAGGAGGTTGCCATTTGGGAAAAGGAGCATCGGGCATTGCTGGCAAATATTGCGCCCGAATCCTTTACCATCGCCCACTACGGCGCTATTGCGGAACTGAAAAGACGCGAAAAGCCCCTTTGACAGCGATCTGCCCTTTTCGAAAAAAATCTGACGGAAGCTTTTCTTCTTCCGGTGTTTTATGCTATAATGAAGTGTATGTGAGCTCGACTTGCAAAAATGATGTTTCAATATAAGGAGGTTCCCTATGATTTCCTGCACCAAAACCGCTATGTATTATGCCCGCGGCCAGTGGGTGGCAGCCGACCAGGACGCCCCTGCTAAGCTCAGCGCTCTCGGATTTGACGAGGCAGCTGTCAATAACGCCAAAACTGGCACCATGGCCTGGGGCATCCTGCAAGCCCATAACCAGAGCGGCGACAGCGAGAACTTGAAGCTGAAGTTCGACGCCATGGCTAGCCACGACATCACCTTTGTGGGTATCGTCCAGACGGCCCGCGCTTCCGGCCTGGAAAAGTTCCCTATGCCCTATGTGCTCACCAACTGCCACAACAGCCTGTGCGCTGTGGGCGGTACTATTAACGAGGACGACCATCTCTTTGGCCTTTCTGCTGCCAAAAAGTACGGCGGTATCTTCGTGCCCCCTCATATGGCGGTTATCCACCAGTATATGCGGGAAATGTATGCCGGTTGCGGCAAGATGATCCTGGGCTCCGACAGCCACACCCGTTATGGTGCACTGGGCACCATGGCTATCGGTGAAGGCGGCGGCGAGCTGGCAAAGCAGCTGCTGGGCCGTACTTATGACGTGGCCCGTCCCGGCGTGGTGGCCGTGTATCTCACCGGCACTCCCGTTGCAGGCGTAGGCCCTCAGGACGTGGCACTGGCCATTATCGGTGCCGTGTTTAAAAATGGCTATGTCAAGAACAAGGTCATGGAGTTTGTAGGCCCCGGTGTTCATAACCTGGCCCTGGAATACCGCAGCGGTATCGACGTGATGACCACTGAGACCACCTGCTTGTCCAGTATCTGGGAAACCGACGACAAGACTAAAGAATACCTGACCATCCATGGCCGCGGCGGCGATTACAAAGAGATGGCCCCCGCCGACCTGGCTTATTATGACGGCATGGTAGAAGTAGACCTGTCCACCATCCGCCCCATGATCGCACTGCCCATGCACCCCTCCAATGTGTACTCCATTGAGGAACTGAACGCCAACCTGGAAGATATCCTCCATAAGACCGAAGAGGACTGCAAGGCCCTCATCGGCAACGACAAGGTGAAGCTGTCTCTGGTGGATAAGATCGAGAATGGCCGTCTCCGTGTAGACCAGGGCGTCATCGCCGGATGTGCCGGCGGCACCTATTCCAACATCTGCGAGGCCGCCCAGATCTTGAAGGGCCACTCTGCCGGCAACGACGAGTATGCCCTCAGCGTGTACCCCAGCAGCCAGCCCACTATGATGGCTCTGATGAAGAACGGCGCGCTGGCTGATTTGATGGCCTGCGGCGCTACCATTCGCACCGCCTTCTGCGGCCCCTGCTTCGGCGCAGGCGATGTGCCCGCTAATGGCTCTCTGTCCATCCGTCACACCACCCGGAACTTCCCCAGCCGCGAAGGCTCCAAGCCTGGAAACGGCCAGATTGCCGGCGTAGCTTTGATGGACGCCCGTTCCATCGCCGCTACCACCCGTATGGGCGGCATCCTGACCCCGGCTACCGATATCGATTATACCCCCAACATCCCGGCATACGAGTTTGACGACTCCAGCTACCGCAGCCGCATTTATGCCGGTTATGGCAAGGGCGACTTTGACGAGATTCTCCGCCTTGGTCCCAACATCAAGGACTGGCCGGAGATCCAGCCCCTGCCGGAGAACCTGCTGCTCAAGGTTACCAGCTACATCACCGACCCGGTAACCACCACCGACGAGCTGATTCCCAGCGGTGAGACCAGCTCCTTCCGTTCCAACCCCCTGGGTCTGGCAGAATTCACCCTGAGCCGTAAGGACCCCGCCTATGTGGGCCGCGCTAAGGAAGTCCAGGCCGAAGAGAAGGCCCGTGCTGCTGGCCAGTATGATGCTGCCCTGCTGGAAAAGGTGCATCAGGTACCCGGCTGCGAGAACGCAGGCTGGGACAGCATCGGCATTGCATCCACCATTTATGCCGTGAAGCCCGGCGACGGCTCCGCTCGTGAGCAGGCCGCCAGCTGCCAGCGTGTGCTGGGCGCAGGCGCCAATATCGCCGTGGAATACGCCACTAAGCGGTACCGCTCCAACCTCATCAACTGGGGTATGCTGCCCTTCCAGTATGAGGGCGAAACTCCCTTTAAGCTGGGCGACTATATCCTGGTGCCCAATGCCCGGGCGATTCTGGAAAAGGGCGAGATTGCTTCCATTCCCGCCTATGTGCTGGGTGATGAGGCGAAGGAATTCACCCTGTCCATTGCCGCCCTCACCGATGACGAGCGCCAGATTCTGCTGGATGGCTGCCTGATTAACTACTACAAGCGCTGAACAGCAAGACAGATGCGTTGATTTTTCTAAGGCTTTCCTTTTCAGCCATGCTGTGAAAGCGTAGCTAACAGCGGTTGATATGAATGATGGAAGAATAAACGGTTAAAAGTTTCAATAAGGACTCGTTTCTTTTCCCAAAGTATTGTGTTTTGTGATATAATCACAGTATAGGAAAAGGACGGGTCCTTCTTGTTGCCCGCCTGGATTGTATAGGAGGAAAAATGATGATTTGCCAAAATTGTAAAAAAGAAATTGCAGATAATTCCCAGTATTGCTTCTATTGTGGTGCAAAACAGGCGGATGTTGTGGAAGAAAATCAGTCCCCATATAGGCTGCCGCCGGTTCCGTCTGCTTCCAGGCGAAAGCAAGTGGGATATGTGGTCCTTTCAGTGGCAATTTTATTTGTTATACTTTTAGCGGCCAGTATGGTAATAAATTCCATGGTGCTTTCTAATAATTTACAGGAGGATCAATCCAATCTATCAGAAAGCTCCTCCTCAACAGAAAATTTTACCCCTGACCCTGTTGGCTCCTATGATGAAGTTTTTTCCCAGTATGGGATCACCTATTCCCCCGAAGTGTTTTCGGGAATGGATTCCGCCAGTTATGCTGCGGTAGATAAAGACACAGGGTATGTCGATTGCCTGGATTTCGGCTATCAGGGCAATCTAATTTTGAATTTGCGTGAAACCAAGTACTATGTATTGGATGGATACAATGACCTTAGCAAAGAGATTTTATATTACCAAATGGTGGAGACCTATGAGGAACTGGATTCCCTTTCGTTCTGCACAGTGACATACGAGATGCAGGAGCAATATTATATGATGCGTTTTACGTTTACCGATTTGGACCAGCCGGAAAACTATGAGAAGATGATAGAGCTTGGTATTGTGAAAGAAGGCAGCCTTGCACTTTCCATGAAACTGGCAGATGAAGCTCTGTTGTCCAAAGGATATCAGAAAAAGTAAAGGGAGTTTTTGAAAGACAGCAGCCGAAAAAGAGAGGAGATCGATTATGAAAGCCCATATCCGTCCAGAAAAGGAAGTGTTCCTTCTTTATAAGCTGGGAGAGGACAGCGAAAAAGGCCAAAAGCTGCGGCAGGCCCTGTCCCAGATGAACATGGAAGCCGTCACCGTCACAGACGATATGCTTTTAGAGAGCGTAGGGTTCTGCGCTAAGATGGAAGGCTTTGCTTCCTGTGGGCAGGTTTATACCGGAGAATCCCTGCCCTATGAGATGCTGGTGATGAAGATTGCTTCCCGAGCCCGCCTCAATGAAGTCCTTTCCCGCCTGCAAAAAGAGGGTCTGCGGGTGGAGCGGAAAGCCGTCGTCACCCCCACCAACCGGGAGTGGCCCTTCCGTCAGCTGTATGAGGAGGTCTGCAAAGAACACGAACTGATGAATCAGGGGAAAGCCAACCTGTAATTTTATCTCTGTATGCAAAAACCGCCTTCTGCCGGTGCTTTTCAGCTGGCAGAAGGCGGTTTTATCTATTATTTTCGATGCGCTTATGTGTGGAGCTGTTAGTTTTTCAGGCTCTGCATGGGAGCGGGGATACGGCCGCCGCGATGAATAAACTTGGCGGGGGAGTACCGGTTGACTTCCATCACCGGGCCGCCGCCCAACAGGCCGCCGAAGTTGAGCTCATCGCCCACTTTCTTGCCGATAGCGGGGATCACGCGCACAGCGGTGGTCTTGCTGTTCACCATACCGATGGCGGCTTCGTCAGCGATAATAGCGGAAATCACCTCATCGGGGGTGTCGCCGGGGATGGCGATCATGTCCAGGCCCACCGAGCAAACAGCTGTCATAGCTTCCAGCTTGGTCAGGGTGAGGGCGCCGCACTGTGCCGCGTGAATCATACCGGCGTCTTCGGTTACCGGGATGAAAGCGCCGGACAGGCCGCCCACATGGGAAGAAGCCATCACGCCGCCCTTTTTCACCGCGTCATTGAGCAGTGCCAGGGCAGCAGTGGTGCCGTGCGCGCCGCAGCACTCCAAGCCCATCTCCTCCAGAATATAGGCCACACTGTCGCCAATAGCCGGGGTGGGAGCCAGGGAAAGGTCTACGATACCAAAGGGCACGCACAACCGGCGGGAAGCCTCCTGTGCCACCAGCTGGCCCATACGGGTAACTTTAAAGGCAGTCTTTTTGATAATATCGGCAATGGCGGTGATGTCGCAGTCGCCAGCCTTGGCCAGAGCAGCGCGTACCACGCCGGGGCCGGAAACGCCCACGTTGATCTCGCAGTCGGGTTCGCCGGTGCCGTGGAATGCGCCCGCCATAAAGGGGTTGTCCTCGGGGGCGTTGCAGAATACCACCAGTTTGGCGGCGCCAATGCAGTCCCGGTCAGCGGTAAGCTCCGCCACCCGGTTGACAATGCCGCCCATTTTGGCAACGGCATCCATGTTGATACCGGCCTTGGTGGAGCCGATGTTCACAGAAGAACAAACAAATTCCGTGCGGCTCAGAGCCTCCGGGATGCTTTCGATTAGGGCATAGTCTCCAGGGCTGAATCCCTTATGTACCAGGGCGGAATATCCGCCGATAAAGTTCACGCCCACGGTTTTGGCGGCGCGGTCCAGTGCCAGAGCAAAGCGGACAGGGTTTACACCGGGATTGGCGCCGGCAATCATAGAAATAGGGGTCACCGAAATCCGCTTGTTGATAATGGGAATCCCGTACTCCTTGCTGATATCCTCGCCGGTTTTTACCAGGTTCTGTGCGTAGCGGCAGATCTTGTCATAGATCTTGTCGCAGGCCCGGTCAGCATCCGGGTCAATGCAGTCCAGCAACGAAATTCCCATGGTGATGGTTCGCACATCCAGGTTTTCGTTGTCGATCATATTGATGGTTTCCAGTATGTCGTGGGAATTGAGCATGATTTCACGGCCCTCCTGTTTGATTTTAGTTGGATGGTTGGGCAGGCAAAGCCGGCTCAAATACGGTGCATGGAGTTAAAGATATCCTCATGCATCACATGGATTCGCAGGCCCATGCTGTCTCCCATGGCAGTCAGCTTGTCAGAAAGCTCGTTAAATGGGATGGTACAGGCAGAAATATCCACCATCATAATCATAGCAAACATTTCCTGCAGGATAGACTGCGTAACTTCCAATACATTTACACCATTTTCTGCACAGACAGTAGAGACCTTTGCCAGAATCCCCACCATATCTTTTCCGATAACGGTAATGACAGCGCGCATTGATGATCCCTCCAATTTGATTGTCTTTAAATTATGAGGGAGAAAGGCAAAAATGTCAAGAGCTGGTGGGGAAGGAATGGGAATTTTATAGAAAATCTTCGAAGAAAACAGGGAAAAAACAGAAGAAAGAGATGCAGGATTTCAGTAAAGTCCATGCAAATTTCGTGTAAAACCCATAGAAATCCTGCACCAGACTTGGCCTGTGCTTCCCATAAGTAAAAAATGCCGGAACCGCTCTTTTCATCAAGGGGCAGGTGTGATAAAATATACTAAATGTATCAGTTTCGGTTTTTGCCGAAGACAGGAGGTTTCTCTATGATCCATGTATGCTATGTGACCAACGACGGATATTGCAGTCATGCGGCAGTCTCCGCTGTTTCTGTATTTGAGAATAACCGGAACGAGGATGTATGCGTCCATATTCTGGCGGAAAATATTTCCGAGGAGAGCCGGAGGCGTCTGGAAAAAACGGCGGAGCCTTACCCAAAAGGCCAGATAGATATCATCGACTGCACCGATTATGTCCAGCGCATCCAGGAGGAGTACGCCCCTCAGGGGTGGAAAGGCACCTGCAACGCCTACCTGTATGTGTTTACCGAGGAAATCTTCCCGGAGATCGACCGGGTGCTGTGGATTGACTGCGACATGGTGGTGCTTTCTTCTCTGAAAGAGCTGTGGGAGACAGACCTAGAGGGCAAGCTGGCAGGGGTAGTGCTGGATGTACCGTCATTCCTTTCCCTTGCGCCGGATGATCCCTTCTGGCAGACGAAATTTTATTTTAACGGCGGTTTCCTGCTGCTGAACCTCAAGGAATACCGCGCCCGGCATATGGATGCCGTTTTGCAGGAGCGCCTGCGCCGTGACGGCGCCAGGTTCCGCTTCCCGGACCAGACGCTGCTGAATTTGGAATTCCCGGAGGAGGATGTGGTGCATCTGGATCTCCGGTACGATTTCCCCGCTGGAATCAGTGACCGCTCCTATCGGTGGGAAGCGGGGCTCAACCGCCCGGAAAAGCCCACCTTTACCATACAGGAATACGAGCAGGCCCGGAAAAATGTGGTGATCCTCCACTATATCGGCGGCTCCTTCCCCAATAAACCCTGGTTTACCGACTGCAAGGTGTGGGGCGGGCAGTATTATCGCTATTACCGTTCCATTTCCCCTTATGCGGATATCCCCCTGAAAACCTTTGCGGAAAGCCGGAAGGACGCGTCCCTGGTGCGGCTGTATACGAAACCCTACGATACGCTGCCCCTGTCTGTGTTCAGCCGAGGTGCTTATCATCTTCACCGGCTGCTGGTGCGAAAAAACAAGTTTTGAGAAAGGAATTCATTAACCATGGCAATACCCTGTATTTGCGACAGCCATATTCATACCCGGTGTTCCCCGGATGCTTCGGATACCGCTTCCATGATGTGCGAGGCGGGGGAGCGCGCCGGACTTTATGCAATGACCATTACCGACCACTGTGAATGCAACCTTTATCAAAAGGAAGGATATAACGAATCCATCCGCCGTTCTTATCTGGAGGCACGGCAGGCGACAGTCTCCTTTTATGGCAGACTTCGGGTGCTCACCGGCGTGGAGCTGGGGCAGCCTTTGCAGGACCTGAGCGCTGCTGAAGATGTGCTGGGAATCGGAGATTTTGATTTTGTGCTGGGTTCTGTCCACAATATCGCCGGTTACGAGGATTTCTATTTTCTGGATTATCAAAAGGTAGATCCGGAAATGCTCATCAGCCTGTATCTGGACGAGGTGGAAAAAATGGTAGAGTGGGGAGGTTTTGATTCCCTGGCCCACATTACCTATCCACTGCGGTATATTACTGGAGAAAACGGCATCGAGATCGACCGTTCCCGCCACGACGATCAGGTAAACCGTATTTTAAAGAAGCTGGCCGAAAGCGGCAAGGCCCTGGAAGTGAACACTTCCGGCCTGCGGCAGAAGATCGGCGTTACCCTGCCCACCCTGAACCTGGTGAGAAGGTTTAAGGAGTACGGAGGAAAATATGTTACCCTGGGGTCTGATTCCCACCGCTGGAAGGATGTGGGAGCGGGGATTCCTACCGGGCTTCAGATAGTCCGGGAGGCTGGATTTACCCACTATACCCTGTTTGAAAAGCGCAGTCCTAAGCTGATCCCCATTGAGGGAGAAACAGCTATTTTATAAAAATTATGGAGGTGTCTGATTCATGGAAAGATTGCTGCAATTATTAAAGGAAAATGCAAGGGCTACCAGCGACCAGCTGGCGGTTATGCTGAATACTACCCCGGAAGAAGTGGAAAAGGCCATCGCCGATTATGAGGCCCGGGGGGTTATCAAGGGCTATCAGGCTCTCATCAACTGGGAAAAGGCAGATGAGAACCGCGCCACCGCTCTCATTGAATTGAAGGTAAGCCCCAAGCGTGACCGGGGATTTGACGAGATCGCCAGCCGTATTATGGCATTCAACGAAGTGGAGAGCGTCAGTCTGATGTCCGGCGGCTTTGACCTTGCAGTGATCGTCAGCGGCAAGAGCATGCAGGACATCGCCATGTTTGTTGCCCGCCGCCTTTCTCCTTTGGACGGCGTATTGGCCACCGCTACCCACTTTTTCCTCACCCGGTATAAGGACGGCGGCGTATCCTTTGTAGATGAAGAAACCGATGAAAGAAGGGACAGTTGGAGTGATTGAGTACCAGAAGTATCTGAACCAGGAGGTTCAACAGGTAAAGCCCTCCGGCATCCGCCGGTTTTTCGATATTGCCAGCGAAATGGATAACGTGATCTCCCTGAGCATCGGTGAGCCGGATTTCTCCACCCCGTACCATGTGCGGCAAGAGGGAATCCGTACCCTGGAAAAGGGGAAAACTTGGTATTCCCCCAACCGGGGCTTTATGGAGCTGCGGGAGGAGATCTGTTCCTGGATGCAGCGCCGGTATGGGGTGGAGTATGCCCCCAAAACCGATGTGCTGGTCACCGTGGGCGGCTCTGAGGCGCTGGATATGTGCATCCGCTCTCTCATCAACCCCGGGGACGAAGTGCTGATTCCGGAGCCCAGCTTTGTGTGCTATGTGCCCATGACCCAGATGGCTAAGGGCGTGCCGGTGGTCATGGAGACCAAGGCGGAAAACCAGTTCCGGCTTACCGCCGAGGAGCTGCGCAGCAAGATCACCCCAAAATCGAAGCTGCTGATTCTGCCTTTCCCCAATAACCCCACAGGCGCCGTCATGCGCCGGGAACATCTGGAGGCCATTGCAGAGGTAGTAAAGGAACACGATCTGCTGGTGCTCTCCGATGAGATCTACGGGGAGCTGACCTATGGCAATGAGCGTCATGTGTGTTTTTCCTCTCTGCCCGGCATGAAGGAGCGCACCATTGTCGTCAACGGTTTTTCCAAAATGTTCGCCATGACCGGCTGGCGTTTAGGTTTTGCTGTGGGACCCAAGGAGATCATTGCTCCCATGACCAAGCTGCACCAGTACGCCATTATGAGCGCCCCCACTACAGCCCAGTATGCAGCCGTGGAGGCTCTGCGCAACGGCGATGAAGATATTGAATATATGCGCAGTCAGTACGATATGCGCCGCCGTCTCATTGTGGACGGCCTGAACCGGCTGGGGCTTACCTGCTTTGAGCCGGAAGGGGCATTTTATGTGTTCCCCAGCCTGAAAAAAAGCGGCCTGAGCTCCGAGGAGTTCTGCGAAAAGCTGCTGTATGATGAGCACGTGGCAGTAGTTCCCGGCACTGCCTTTGGCGAGTGCGGCGAGGGCTTTGCCCGCATCTCCTATTCCTACTCCATCAAGCACATTACCGAGGCGCTGCGGCGTATCGAACGGTTTATGGGGAGACTGTAATGGGGGAGAAGGTCTATCTTTCCGCTTGCGCAGGGTATGAATGGGAGCCTTTGCGGCAAGCGGTAGCAGAGCAATTTCAGGCGTTGGAGCTGCACAAGCTGGTAAAACCGGGTTGTAAAGCGGTCATCAAGCCTAACTTGGTAGTCAAAGCGGGGCCGGATTCCGGTATTGCCACCCATCCGCTGGTCACAGCGGCAGTGGCCTTGCAGCTTCGGGAACTGGGGGCAGAGGTGCTCATTGCCGAAAGCCCCGGAGGACTGTATACCCCCTCCGCATTAAAGGGCATTTATGCGGCCTGCGGGTATGATAAAATGTCCCGGGAGTTTGACATCCCGTTAAATTACGACTGCACCCATCGGGAGGTCCAGTTCCCAGAAGGAAAGCGCTCCCGGCTGTTCCCCATTATCACCCCTATTTTAGAGGCTGATCTGGTGGTGGACATCGCCAAGATGAAATCCCACTGTATGACCATGCTCAGCGGCGCCATGAAGAACCTGTTCGGCACTGTGCCGGGACTGATGAAACCGGAGTTTCATTGCCGGTTTCCAGAAAAGCCTGCCTTTAACGAAATGCTGGTAGATTTGTGCCAGCTGACAAAGCCTTCCATCTGTTTTGTGGATGGCATCATCGCTATGGAGGGCAACGGTCCTACCGGCGGCAGACCCCGGCCCATGGGAGTGCTGGCAGGCAGCACCAGCCCTTATGCACTGGATATGGCCTGTGCCGCCATGATGAACATGGAGCCGATGGATGTGCTGATGCTTCGAGATGCAGCGTCCCGGGGTCTGTGCCCCCAGTCGCTGGACGAGGTAGAGCTGCTGGGTCAGCCGCTGGAATCCTTCCGGGCGGAGGATTTTCTCCAGCCGGAATCCAAGACCAGCAATTTTATCGAGAAGCTGCCGAAATTCATGCAGCCGTTAGCCACCCGGGTGGCTACGCCTTATCCCAAAATCCGCACGGCAAAGTGTATCGGCTGCGGAAAATGCGCCGAAAGCTGCCCGCAGCATACCATTACCGTGGAAGGACAGCCCCGAAAGGCCCATATTGATTATAGCCGGTGTATCCGTTGTTATTGCTGCCATGAGATGTGCCCGGCTCATGTCATTGATATCAAACGCTTTTCCCTTTTTAAATTTTAAACAGTATCGCCCGTTCCCAGTTCGCGGGGAAGCAGCTACCGGTAAGTAGTATCTACCCCGCGACACAAAAATTTTCGTCCACCTTTTATAAAAGGTGGCGAGGGGGAAAGGGGGCGAGAAGCCCCCAAACCGCTCTCCGCAGAGAGCGGAACTCTTATGCCGCAGGGCGCATTTTCGGAGGTGAATGGAAAAATATTTCGGGGAAATATTTTTCCAGAGGGCCCCTTTTGCAAGAAAAAAGGGGCCCTTTCTCTTTTGTTTTTCATTTTAACTGCGGGAC
>CALWVH010000111.1 GCA_944384915.1 uncultured Clostridia bacterium
ATGGACGCACCTCTGGCGCACCAGTTGTCACGCCAGTGGCACAGCTGGGCAACTATGTGCGGATCGGATAAACGCTGAAAGCATCTAAGCGTGAAGCCGACTCCAAGATAAGATATCCCATAGCATAAGCTAGTAAGGCCCCTTGAAGACTACAAGGTTGATAGGCTGCGTGTGTAAGCATGGTAACATGTTCAGCTTGGCAGTACTAATAGGTCGAGGGCTTGACCATAACTTCTTGGTCAGTCTGATTTTACTGACTCTTCTGTTTTCATTCTTTATTCAGTTTTGAGTGTACATCTTAAAAGCCGTCCAATAGGACGGCTTTTTTGTTTTATGCGGAAATATGTAACATTTAAAGTTAAAACTGATCTGATACAGTGAAGACGTAAAACGGAAATTTTAGATTTAGGAAAGAGGATGCTGTTATGATCAGTGAGAGAGCCAGTAGAAATATTGTCCGCGCCATCATTACCATTATTGTATTGATGATACTTCCTCCATGGAAGGAAATGTGGGTGTACTTGCAGTCGGTTGATTTTAGATTTGACCATGTGTTTTCCTGGGCCTACGAACCTATTAGAAATTTCGATAAGTATCAAGAGCCTCTTGATTTATTAGTGAAAGAGATCGATAGTTTTGTGGAAAGCGAGCCCCACTTTTTTGATGAATTCACAGGAGAATGTAGTGTATATGATGATGGAATCATTTTTTATCGCAAAGGGCTTTCTTATCCTGATAGTCGAGTTTTTTATAAATTTACAGTAGAGAATAGCGAAATAATTCAAGAGTATACAGAGGTTTTTCCTTATGAATTTCACCTGGGTGATAAACTTGTGAATGAACAATACCCAGATTATATTTTCTTTTGTTCGGACACAGAATACTCATGGCGATTTTTGGTCTATACTCGAGGGGAACATCCCAACCAGTTGATTGATGAGTACCGGGAAAAATATGACTTTGTGCGTGTGACAGAAGTAGCGCCGGGATGGTATGATTTTTGCCCCGATTAAAGAGTTCATATAACCACGGTTTTCCTCATATGCTGGTTGAGGGGTGGTTGTATGGAAAACATTTCCCAAGTTTTGCGGGAAATTCTGTGGGGCTGGCCCGTGCTGATGGGGATTTTGGCGGTAGGGCTTCATTTAAGTATTCGTACAGGTTTTTTACCGTTTACTCATTGTATATTTTGGTTGAAAAATACTATAGGTTCTTGCTTTCCTAAAAAAGGCCGTGAGAAAACTCAAAAAACAGGCAAGATTTCTCCCATACAAGCTCTTTTAACAGCCCTTGCCGGTTCGATCGGTACGGGTAACATTGTGGGGGTGGCTACGGCGCTAACCCTTGGTGGGCCGGGGGCTATTTTCTGGATGTGGGTTTCTGCTGGGATTGGTATGACCACCATATGGGCTGAAACGGTATTGGCAGTAAAATACCGCACCAAAGGCCCAGATGGATTAGTTTCCGGTGGACCTATGTATTATTTGGAGCACGGCGCGAGAAAAAAAGGTCTTGCCAAGCTATACGCCGCTGCCTGTGTACTGGCTTCTTTGGGAATGGGAAATATGGCCCAGTCCAATGCCATTGCAGGGGCGCTGGAAGAAGGGTTTGCTCTGCCGCCGGTGTTCACAGGAGTTTGTGCCGCAGTTTTATTGTTCCTGATTTCCGCGGGAGGGATGCGGTCAGCAGCAAAGGTGTCGGAAAAGCTGGTGCCGGTAATGGCGGTGGGCTATGTAGCGGCATGTATTGCAGTGCTGTTTTTGTTTCCTGAAAAAATTTTTTCGGCTTTTCAGCTGATTTTCTCCCAGGCGTTTTCCACACAGGCAGCGGTAGGCGGCGTTGGAGGGACAGTGATGCTCCGAGCCATGGAGTGCGGTGTTTCCCGGGGTATTTTCACCAATGAAGCGGGATTGGGCTGCTCTGTAATGGCTTATGGAGAAAGCAGTGGTGCGGAGCCGGGAAAACAGGGTTGTTGGGGAATTTTGCAGGTGTTTATTGATACGATCCTTATGTGTACCCTGTCTGCATTAGCAATTTTGGTAAGCGGTGCCCTTTCTACCGGAAAAGATGGTGCAGCGTTGAGTACCGTTTGCTTTACTTCTGTGTTTGGAAGCTGGGGAAAGGGATTTGTCTGTGTTTCCATTACCTTGTTTGCCTTTGCGACTATGATTGCCTGGAGTGCTTATGGGCAAAAAGCGTTGGAATATTTAGTAGGAAATCGTTTTCGAGATAGTTACCGGATTCTATTTGCGGCGGCAGCAGTTTTGGGTTGTCAGCTTGGTTTGGATGCAGTTTGGAATCTATGTGACAGCTTTAACGGGCTCATGGCGATTCCCAATGTAGCGGCACTATTTTTGCTTTCTGGAGAGATTTTCAGAGAAAAAGAAAGATGTTTTTCCAGCTGCTCTTGGAAAAAGAAAAAAGTTGCCAAGAATAGATACCTGTGATAAGATAAAGAAGAAGTCTCCAGAGGAGTTTTCCGTAAGGCCGGAAAGGGGATTTTAAAATTAATAGTAGTAGGAGTGTGTTTTATGCAAGGCACAATGGAGATTGCAGAAAACCGGGAGGTTTGCGCATAATATAATCTCCGCAAATCCTCCCATAAGTTGAAAACGGCTTTTAGGAGGAAATAAACTTGAATCGAGAAAATAAACGAAAGCAGTACCAGAAAGGGTACTTTAAAACCCATGCCTGCAACGATTCCTTTACCTGTAAGGTATGCGGCAGACTTATTGTTCCAGAAGGAGCTGGCAGCAACCATAGGAACCATTGTCCCAATTGCCTGCACAGCTTGCATGTGGATGAAGAACCCGGAGATCGGGTTTCTGATTGCGGTGGAATTATGGAACCCGTAGGGGTTTGGGTGCGAAAAGGTGGTGAGTGGGCCATTATTCATCGATGCCACCGTTGTGGAAAGATTAGCTCCAACCGGGTGGCAGCAGATGACAATCCCTTAAAGTTGATGGCTATTGCTGTCAAGCCTTTGGCTGAGCCTCCTTTCCCTTTGGAACGGTTGGAGCAAATGGTGGAAATAGGCGGTTATACATCCACTGAAAAGACCAAATAAACCGATCAGTGCCGGTTTCCGGCCTGACCGGCAAGAACGGGAGAAGGCATAAGCTTTCTCCCGTTTCTCATTGATAGGTAAATTTGTTGCTGATCGTGACAAAACTTTAGGAATGTGGTAAAATAAAAAACAAAAGCAGTAAAAAGGGAGCGGTAAAATGCTGAAAGCTATGGGAAAATTTCAGATCACATTGCTGGCAGTTACCTTTCTTTGTAGTGTAGCAGGATTTTTTCTATTGCCAGAAACAGTAGCAGTTCAATGGAATGGCAATGGTGTAAGTAATTACCTGCCCCGATTCATTGCCTGTTGGATTCCCTTGTTTGTAAGTGGGATCTGTTTTGCAGGATGGAAAGTGTCCTCGATACATTTTCAGACATCAATTGAAATAGATAAAAAATTTCGTATCACATATGCAATTATTTGGGGAGCAGTCGCCTGTATTGGAATAGTGTTACACATTATACTTTTTGCGGCAAATTAAAAATTATAAAATGCAAAGCGGGAGAAAGGCTAAAAAGCCTTCCCCCGTGTTTTTTATGGAAAGGACGAGAATAGGATGGCGAAAACGCCTTTATATACCGCATTGCAGGAACACCTGGAAAAAAAACGTGCCTCATTTCATACACCAGGACACAAAGGAAGGTTTCTTCCCCATGACCTGTATGAGTTGGATTTAACGGAACTGCCGGATACCGACAGCCTGTTTGAAGCCGATGGCTGTATCGATGCGGCAGAAAAAGCAGCAAGGGAACTATTCCACAGTCAAGCTACCTTTTTTTCGGCAGGAGGATGTACCCTGTGTATTCAGGCTATGTTTCGTTTGGCGGCTCCACAGGGCGGGAAAGTGATTTCTAGTCGGGTAATTCATCGCAGTGCTGTAAATACCATGGCGCTGTTGGGAATTGAGCCAGTGTGGGTGCGTCCAAGGCCGGATGCTGGTCCTTGTTTAGCTGGACGGCTCCACCCAGAAGACGTAAAGAAAGCATTGGAGCAAAACCCAGACGCAAAAGCGGTATATGTCACCAGCCCCGATTATTATGGGGTTCTGGCAGACATTCAGGGACTTTCCGCAGTTTGTCACGCTTACGGTGTGCCGTTGTTGGTGGATAATGCTCACGGTACTCATCTTGCCCTTTTGGGAAAACACCCACTGGCACTGGGGGCGGATTTAACTGCTTGTTCTGCCCATAAGACCCTGCCCGTGCTTACAGGCGGCGCGTTTTTAAATGTGGGAGACACGGAGATCAGCCGAAAGTTGGGGTTTGCGGGACGAGCCAAGGAGGCGATGGCGCTATTTGGTTCTACCAGCCCCGGGTATCCCATTATGGCTTCGCTGGACCTAGCCCGGGCATGGGCAATGGAACAGGGGCAAGAGGCATGGGAAGAATTGGCTATCCGTATGGCAAAAATTAAAGAAACAGCGCGGAAAAAAGGCCTACTATTACCGGCAGGAGAAACAGATCCTACCCGTCTGGCTATTGGGACTCTGCCGGTAGGAATGACTGGAGAAGAAGCTGGAGATTTTTTCCGAAAAAAAGGAGTGGAACCGGAACACGAAGATGGCGCCTATCTGGTGTGCATTGCCACCCCATTTAATACAAAAGAGGAGTTGGACCGGTTAGAAGAAACAGTGTTGGCTTTGCCCGAAGCCAATATGTCTATAAAAGAGACCCCTGCACTGCCGCCTCTGCCGCCAGTTCGTATGATGCCCCGAGAGGCAGTGCTGGCGTTTCAGAAATCGGTGCCATTGGAGGACGCTGTGGGAAAAATTGCCGGAGAAGCTGCTTGTCCTTGCCCCCCAGGAGTACCTATTGTGATGCCCGGAGAAGAAATCACCCCGGAAGCGATTTTGTTCTTAAATAATTATGGACTTCGCTCTATACAAATTATATTGCAAAAATAGAAGAAGAAAATCAAAAAAAGTCTTGACAAACTTTAAGGCTTGAGCTATAATAATTAAGCTGTTTCAAAACAGTTATGCGCCAGTAGCTCAGCTGGATAGAGTGTCTGACTACGAATCAGAAGGTCAGGGGTTCGAGTCCCTTCTGGCGCGCCACAAATGACAAAGGGCCAACACGTTGTTGGCCTTATTGTCATACATAAGCGTTGAATATTGCTCTTGCAATTTTTTCAGCGTTTATGTATGATAATAATGTCTGGCGAGGGTGTTGCTCGCTAGACAGTTATCATTTCTTGATACTCATTCTCGGTGCCGTTTCCTGGGGTACAGTCAGGTTTGTCCGGCTGTATTTTTCCCCGTGTTTTCCTTGTCAGAGGCGCGCAACAGCACACTGATATAACAAAGGATATTCCTCACCGTGAGTTATGAGATTGTCAAGGTTCAGTGGATTGGGTTTTTGCCCGTAGTTTTTCCCTTTTGCGGACAAAAGAGAAACGCCCGAACGAAAAGCTCCATAGCAGTAGGTGTGCTTCCGTTCAGGCGTTTGCAGAATGTATATTAGCTGTGCTACCATATTTTTATATCTGGTAAGCACGGTTAATCTCTTGCATAACGTTGGAACGGGTGCTACCGCTTCCATTTGCTTACCGGATGTTGGAGCATCCGGTAAGAGTTATGCGGGTTTTTATTCTCCCGCACCCCTATTATATACTGGTCTTTTGATTTGTGCAAGCGTTTTTTTGAGCACCACCGAACTCGGTGGTGCTTTTCTTTTCCAGTAAACCAATTTGCAAAACCAGAAAATCCATTTTTAAATGGATGTAACGGTTTTTAGTAAAGTTTACATCGGTATGCCCCATGATTTGCGCTACTGCTTTGTCTTCCGCTCCGGCTTCTAAAAAGTTAGTTGCAAAAGTATGGCGGAACCGATGGCAGTGGATGTTGGAAATACCAGTTTCTTGCTCTAACCTTCTGCATAACTTTTGGATACTTGTGGGGCTGGCCGGTGTGCCACGGCTGCTTTTGAAAATGAAAGGGTTGTCTCCTTTAGTTGGCTGCTTGGCTATGATCCAGGCTGCTAATTGGGTGAGGGGAACCAAGCGGATTCCTGATTCCGTTTTTGCCTTGCGGACACATAAGATCTGATTTTTTAAATCTACGTCCTTCCATTCCAGTGCGGTAAATTCGCTTATGCGCAGCCCGGTTTCCAAAAAGAAAACGGCCCACCAGCCGTTTAAAATGTGTGGTGCCGCCTTGCGGATCTTTTCTTCTTCTTCTGATGAGAAAGGGAAAACGGTCCTTTCCGCAGCATAAGAAGGGATTTTTAGATACAAGGCTGGGTTGTGATTTGTGAGATCATTTTGGATAGCTGTACGGAAACTTTGGTTTAGCAGCACTCTTGTAGTTTTACAGAGAGATTTTGAATAGGTCTTTCCCATTTGATTTAGTACTTTCTGTACCTGTACACCCGTTACTTTGTCAATATCAGTTTCGACAAAATCCCCAAAATTTCGACATAAATTATTTAAGGTATCCTGATAGCATCTTGTTGTTTTGGGACGGCGGTGGGGTGTGACGTAAACTTCAATCCATTCCTGTGTCCATTCTTTGAGTGTCATTGGTTTTACCTCCTATAGTAAAAAATTCCATATTTTTTTACTATAGCAGAATTTGAAATTTTCACAACTGCGACATTATGTCGCAGTTTTGTGGATACGCAAGAGAGTAGTACAAGCACACCCTTGTATTTTGTTAAACCATATGGTATCCTTTTTGACGGTGCTACCGATAAACGGCAAGCGGTTAGTTCCCCTGACTTATATCAGGGGCGCTTCTTGCCCCCCTGATCTTTAATGAAAGGGGGGCTGACAATGGTTACATATTCTGATCTGATCCAGACAGGTAT
>CALWVH010000112.1 GCA_944384915.1 uncultured Clostridia bacterium
GATACAATTTTGCCATGAGGACTCGTCTCCTTTCTGGGAGTACTTTGTGTTTGTGGTAAAACCATTGTACCAGAAGGCCTGACGGGTCCTCAACTTTCATTTAACTTTACAGTCCGTTCTGTTTTGTAAGGAGGAAATTAAATGAGCAACAAAGTGTTCCAACAAAACCTGGATGACAAAAAAGGCCCACAACCTGGAGGTCCCTATCTCATTCAGATGCTGTTCAAAGAGCCGGTGGACATGCCGGACAAGGATGAAATGACTGCTGTGATGGAAAAGCACATCGGCGCTGTAGAGTGTTTCTGCCGTGATAAAAAGATGACCGGTTTTGCTGCTCTGGATCATATCGCAGAATTTCAAGATGGCAAATGCCCAGTGCAGCTGATGGTAATGAAATGCGACAAGTTCAAAGGCAAAGGCTTTGACGCCTTCCTGATGAGCCAGATGTGGGACTGTCAGGAGGATCGGGAGCGAATTTTCCGGGAGTGTCAATATCAGGTCGTAGCCACCGATATGCTGGCAGCCGCGCTTCCGGCTCTGGAACGGGCCAACCTGGACGCCGACTTTGTGGAGGCCCTGGCAGAGCTGTACCCCACCTGTGAGGCGTTCTATTTTCAGAACTGCGGCAAGCTCTTGCTGGCGGAGAATGTGCGTTCCCACCAGATTGAAGGCTCGGATCGTTTCATCCGCTTTGGCGTCAATGTCCGCTTCTTCAACATTGAGGGCACCGAGGATATGCTCATCGACACGGTGGGCATGAGCACTTTGTTCTTGCCGGATCTCCAGTACCATTTCCACGACGTGGACCCAAATTGGGTGGTAAACCACGCCTACAATGTGGTATCGTACATATTGGAGCACGATAACCCCATTCAGAATGATGAAACCATAGATGGAATCAAGGATGGTGACATGAGCCGGGAAATTCAGTGGAAGTGCCAGTATGAGGATGCGCTGATCCAGCCTTCAAGAGGGGTGCTGGATATTAATATGGGGGAATATGCATCTGGGATAAGAAGATAACATTATAGCCCAATCCATGCAAGTTTTCCAAAAACCCCTGCTGTAGGCTTTTATTACTCTACAGGAGGGGCTTTTTCTATCATACTTTTAATTTAAATTTTGAATAGGAACTTGTAAATCCCCCTTTTCTGTGGGATACTGATTGTTGACAAAAGAAGCTGTGGGTAGTACAATAAATCTACAAACATTTGTTCCAATATTTAGAACGGCTTTAGAGCCTTATGATTCAGATACAGGAGAGTTTTTTTATGGACGGACAAGCGCAACAGGATAGGTTCCAGCTGGTTTCCCCGTACCAACCCACTGGTGACCAACCGGAGGCCATTGCTCAGCTGGTAAAAGGCCTGAATCGGGGAGATAAGGAACAGACGCTGCTGGGTGTTACCGGTTCGGGAAAAACCTTTACCATGGCTAATATCATCGCTCAGGTGAATCGTCCCACGCTGGTATTGGCTCATAATAAGACGTTGGCCGCTCAGCTTTGTTCGGAGTTTCGGGAGTTTTTTCCTAATAATGCGGTGGAATATTTCGTCTCCTATTACGATTACTACCAGCCGGAAGCCTATATTGCCACCACCGATACGTATATCGAGAAGGATTCTGCCATTAACGACGAAATCGACAAGCTGCGCCATTCTGCCACCTCGGCTCTTTCTGAACGGCGGGATGTAATCATTGTGGCCAGTGTGTCCTGTATCTACAGCTTGGGTGATCCTATCGATTACCGCACTATGGTGATCTCTTTGCGTCCCGGTATGGAAAAGAGCCGGGACGACCTGTTGCGCAAATTGGTGGAGATCCAGTACGAGCGCAACGATATCAATTTTACCCGAAACAAATTCCGCGTCCGGGGAGATGTGGTGGAGATTTTCCCTGCCCAGTCCAACGATACCGTGATCCGGGTGGAGTTTTTTGGGGATGAGATCGACCGCATTACCGAAATCAACCCCCTTACCGGGGAGTTTAAAGCGGAATTGAAGCATGTGGCTATTTATCCGGCTTCCCACTATATTGTTCCCCGGGAGAAAATGGTGCAGGCTGTCAAAGAAATTGAAGCCGAAATGGTAGAGCGGGTAAAATACTTTAAGGAGCACGAGAAGCTCATTGAAGCCCAGCGCATTGAACAGCGCACCCAGTACGATATGGAGATGCTCATGGAGATCGGCTTCTGTAAAGGCATTGAAAACTATTCTCGAATTATGTCCGGTAGAAAGCCCGGCAGTGCGCCTTTTACTTTGATCGACTATTTTCCCGACGACTTTTTGCTGATGGTGGATGAATCCCACGTCACGCTGCCCCAGGTACGCTCCATGTATGCCGGTGATAGGGCCCGAAAGGAAGCCTTGATCGAGTACGGCTTCCGCCTGCCCTCCGCTTACGATAACCGGCCGCTGAATTTTGAGGAGTTCTACAACCACATCAACCAGGTGATTTTTGTCAGTGCCACGCCCGGCGATTTGGAACTGGAAAAATCTACCCAGGTGGTGGAGCAGGTTATCCGTCCCACCGGCCTGTTAGATCCCGAAATCGTCGTCAAGCCTACGGAGGGCCAGATCGACGATTTGATTTCGGAAATCAACCTGCGGACCGCCAAAGGCCAGCGGGTGCTGGTGACTACCCTCACCAAGAAAATGGCGGAAGACCTCACCGACTTTCTGGATAATATGGGAATCCGGGTGCGGTATATGCACCATGATGTGGATACTGTGGAACGTATGGAGATTATCCGAGATTTACGTCTGGGCGAATTTGATGTGCTCATTGGCATTAACTTGCTGCGGGAAGGCTTGGACATCCCGGAGGTTTCTCTGGTAGCCATTCTGGACGCGGATAAAGAGGGCTTTCTCCGTAGTGAGCGTTCTCTCATTCAGACAATTGGTCGTGCAGCCCGAAATGCCGAAGGCAAGGTCATTATGTATGCGGATTCCGTCACGCCTTCTATGGAGAACGCCATCCGGGAGACCCTGCGCCGCCGAGAGATTCAGATGAAATACAACGAGGAACATGGTATTGTACCCCAAACCATTACCAAAAAGGTAGCGGAGGTACTGGAAATCTCCACCCACAAGGAAGACGGCAAGGGGAAGAAGAAGAAACGCAAACTTTCTGCCATCGAACGTCGTCAGGAGATCGAAAAGCTGACCAAAGAAATGAAGGCCGCTGCCAAGCTGCTGGAATTCGAGCACGCCGCTTATCTGCGTGATAAGATCAAAGAATTACAAGAGGGAAAATAATCCCAACTTTCCATATAGGAGGAACCATACCAAATGGATACCAAAAATCTGACCATCAAAGGGGCTCGGGAGCATAATCTGAAAAACATCAGCCTCTCTATTCCCAGAGATAAGCTGGTGGTGCTCACCGGCCTATCCGGCTCTGGAAAATCCTCCCTAGCCTTTGATACCATTTATGCCGAGGGCCAACGCCGCTATGTGGAGTCCCTTTCCTCCTATGCGCGGCAGTTTTTGGGACAGATGGAAAAGCCGGATGTGGATTATATCGAAGGCCTTTCTCCGGCTATCTCCATCGACCAGAAAACTACCTCTAAAAATCCCCGTTCTACAGTAGGCACGGTCACGGAAATTTACGATTATCTGCGTCTGTTGTATGCCCGTGTCGGCGTGCCCCATTGCCCGGTGTGCGGGAGGGAGATTAAGCAGCAGACCATCGACCAGATTGTAGATCAGGTGCTGGCTCTGCCGGAAAAGACCAAGATTCAGGTAATGGCCCCCATTGTCCGAGGCAGGAAGGGTGAGCATGTCAAGGAGCTGGATGCAGCCCGGAAAGGTGGCTTTGTCCGCATTCGTGCCGACGGGATTCTGTATAATCTTTCGGAGACCATTAAGCTGGAGAAAAATAAAAAGCATAATATCGAGATTGTGGTAGACCGTTTAGTCATCCGACCGGATATCCGCTCTCGGTTGGCGGATTCTTTAGAGACCGCGTCTTCTCTGGCGGGTGGCTTGATTATTGTCAATGTGATGAAGGCGGAAGGGGAAGAGGATATCACCTTTTCCCAGAACTATGCCTGCCCGGAGCACGGCATCAGCGTGGAGGAATTATCCCCTCGGATGTTCTCCTTTAATAATCCATTTGGCGCTTGCCCCAAATGCACCGGCTTAGGGGTTTTTATGAAGATCGACCCCGACTTGATTATCCCCGACAAGAGTCTGTCCATCAATAAAGGTGGATTAAAAGCCAGCGGTTGGGCCATGGAAGGCAGCACGATTGCCGCCATGTATATGAAGGGGTTGGCAAAACACTACCACTTTTCCCTGGATACTCCATTAGGGGAATTGCCCCCCGAGATCATCGATATTTTGTTGTATGGCAGCAAAGGGGAAAAATTTGAAGTTGTGCGGGAAAGTGAGTACGGTACCGGCAAATATAAGGTGGAATTTGAAGGAATTATCAATAACCTGGAACGTCGGTTCCAGGATACCCAAAGCAGCTGGATCAAAGAAGAAATCGAAAACTATATGAGCGCCATTCCCTGCGATGCTTGCCATGGACAGCGGCTTTCTCCGGTGAGTTTGGCAGTCACTGTAGGCGGCCTGAATATTGCGGAATTGTGCGATCTCTCCGTCACCGATGCCCTTGCTTTCTTCGAGCATTTAGAACTTTCCGGCCGTGATGCCGCTATTGCTGCCTCTATTTTAAAGGAGATCCGTTCCCGACTGGGCTTTTTAAAGAGTGTGGGCCTGGAATACCTTACCTTGTCCCGTTCCTCCGGTACTCTTTCCGGCGGTGAAAGCCAGCGCATCCGGTTGGCCACCCAGATCGGTTCCTCTTTGATGGGGGTGCTGTATATTCTGGACGAGCCCAGCATCGGCTTGCACCAGCGGGATAACGACAAGTTGCTTGCCACTCTGAAGCATCTGCGGGATTTGGGCAATACGGTATTGGTAGTAGAACACGACGAAGATACCATGCTGGCTGCCGACCATATTGTAGACATTGGTCCCGGTGCGGGTATCCACGGCGGAAACGTCATCTATAACGGTCCGGTATCCGGCATTCTGGATTGTGAGGAGTCCATCACCGGGCAATATCTTTCCGGCCGCAGAAAAATTGAAATTCCCACAGAGCGCCGGAAGGGGAACGGGAAAAAGTTGAAAATTATCGGTGCGGCGCAGAACAACCTGAAAAATGTCTCGGTGGAAATCCCGTTAGGGGAGTTTGTCTGCGTCACCGGTGTGTCCGGTTCGGGAAAATCTTCCCTGATCAACGAGATTTTGTATAAGCATTTGGCTGTGGAGCTCAACGGAGCCAAGGGGAGAGCAGGCGCTCACAAAGCCATTAAAGGGCTGGAGCATCTGGATAAGGTGATCCAGATCAATCAGTCTCCCATTGGACGTACACCTCGCTCCAATCCTGCCACCTATACCGGGGTGTTTACCGATATTCGCGAGCTGTTTGCCAGCACCCAGGAAGCCAAGCTTCGGGGCTTTACCTCTGGACGGTTCTCCTTTAATGTAAAGGGTGGACGCTGCGAGGCTTGCCAGGGCGACGGTATTTTAAAAATCGAAATGCACTTTTTGCCGGATGTTTATGTGCCTTGCGATGTGTGTAAGGGCAAGCGCTATAACCGGGAGACTTTGGAGATCCACTATAAAGGAAAAACCATCCACGACGTGCTGGAAATGACGGTGGAGGAAGGGGTAGAGTTTTTCTCCGCTGTTCCCAAGATTGCTCGCAAGTTGCAAACCCTTCAAGACGTGGGTCTGGGATATATCAAAATTGGCCAGCCTGCCACCACCCTTTCTGGTGGCGAAGCGCAGCGGGTGAAGCTGGCAACGGAATTGAGTAAACGCGCAACCGGCCGTACAATTTATATTCTGGACGAACCTACCACTGGTCTGCACATTGCCGATGTCCACAAGCTCATTCAGGTGCTGCAAAAACTGGTGGATGCTGGGAATACAGTGTTAGTCATTGAGCATAATCTGGATCTCATCAAAACAGCAGATCATATCATCGATCTTGGACCGGAAGGTGGTGACCGGGGTGGTGAAATTGTCGCCTGTGGTACTCCGGAACAAGTAGCGCAGGTGGAAGGCTCATACACCGGCCAGTATTTGAAGCGGTTGTTGGACAGACAAAAATAAACAATAGGGGCCAGGCGACTGGTCCCTTTTTTATTTTGTATGGCTATGGTATAATGATTCCATAATTTTTGAAAGTTCCAGATGAGGAGTCAAAAGGGGAGTCTTTGCTTTTTACTATATTTTTGGGCAACTTTTCAGAGAGATTTGTCTAAGTCCATTAGGAAAATTGGGATTCAGTTGTGAATTTTCTGCTTTTCAGTGGATTTTCCTATGGTTATGCTATATAATAAGAGTCAACAGCGATGCTGTATAGATTTTCATATGGATGCCGATTTTGTGCATACATCATCGGAAAAGAGGTTGTTTGATGTTTTTGCAAACTAATCGGGAGGTTTCGGAATGTGTCCTGGAAAACGGGGTGCGTTTTCGTAGCGTCCGCGATCCACGATTTAAAACACAGAAAATATCTGTGCATATGATGGTCCCTCTGGCAAAGGAAACTGCGGCGGCTTATGGAATGTTGCCTTTCCTTTTGTCCCGGACTAATCGCTCTTACCCAGATTATACTCTACTGGGTCAGAGAATGGCAGAATTATACGGAGCATCTCTCAATGGAGAGGTCTCTAAGCTGGGAGACGTACAAGTACTCACCATATCTGCCAGTGGTCTTGCTGACCGATATGCTTTGGAAGGGGAGAGTATATCGGCGGAATTGACCAGCCTTTTGTGCTCTTCCATTGTGGACCCGGTGCTGGATGAAAATGGGCTGTTTCCCGAAGAAGGGTTCCAACAGGAAAAGCGGCAGACACTGGAATTGTTGGATTCTGAATTGAACGATAAGCGTCTGTATGCTCGTCATCAGGCGTTGGAGCTGCTTCTTGGTGAGGAACCGGCAGCCATCGGACGGTACGGGAGCCGGGAATCGGTGGAGTCTCTTACAAGAGAAGAAGTGGTTTCTGCGTGGAAATATCTTTTGAATCACGCAGTATTAGAGGTGGATGTGCTGGGGGATTGCACCCCAGAGCAGGTGCGTACCACTGTACTGCAATATTTTCCTGCCAATCGTGATCCGGTAGAGTGTCCTACTATTGTAAGACCTGCCGGAGTGGCGGTAAAAGAAAAGACGGAATCCATGGAGGTACAGCAGTGCAAGTTGATCTTGGGTTTCCGTACAGGAGTCTCCGCTATGGAATGGGAAAAAACTCCTGCTATTAAAATGATGTCTACTGTTTTTGGTGGAACGCCTCATTCTCGGCTGTTTTTGAACGTACGAGAAAAAATGAGCTTGTGCTACTACTGCGCTTCTCGGTATGATACCAACAAAGGAATTCTGTTGGTAGAAAGCGGTGTAGAGGAAGAAAATGTAGAAAAGGCCAGAGAAGCTATTTTACAGCAACTGGAAGAAATCCGGCAGGGAAATATTACAGAGGAGGAGTTGACCTTTGCTAAGTTAAGCATGGTGAACGGTCTGCACTCTGTAGAGGATTATCTTTCCGGAACCGAGAGCTGGTATTTATCTCAAACCTTCCACCCGCGCACCATTACACCGGAACAATCCGCTGAGGAAATGCGGCAGGTCACAAAAGAACAGGTGGTCGCTGCGGCAAAATCCTGTATTCTGGACGCAGTATATATCATGAAAGGACGGGATTGATTGCCATGGCGAATATCACACAAATGACTGGTAAGCGGGTAGAAGACCATTACGATCTTATTGAGCATCCTTCTGGGCTTCGTATTATGGTATACCCTAAGCCCGGATTTCACTCTGCTTATGCAGTTTTCGGCACTCGATATGGTTCTATCGATACACGGTTCCGCCGTTCAGACGAGGCGGAGGCTTCTCAGGTGCCGGAGGGAATTGCTCATTTTCTGGAGCATAAGCTGTTTGAAAATGAAGACTGCGATGCCTTTGCACGGTATGCAAGGACGGGTGCTTCTGCGAATGCTTATACCTCTTTTGACATGACCTGCTATCTGTTTTCCTGCACGGAAAATGTGTATGAGTCCCTGGAAATTCTTTTGGATTTTGTTCAAAGTCCTTATTTTACCAAGGAGACCATTCAAAAGGAGCAGGGAATTATCGGGCAGGAAATCAAGATGTATGAGGATGATCCTTCTTGGCGAGTGTTATTTAATGCTCTGTGCGGCCTATATCATGTTCATCCTGTCAAAAATGACATTGCTGGAACCGTGGAAAGCATTGCTCAGATTACTCCAGAAATGCTGTACCGCTGTTATAATACCTTTTATAACCTTCGGAATATGGTGCTGTGTGTGGCGGGAAATGTGGAAACGGAAAAGGTATTGGAAGTTGCAGACCGCCTGCTGCGAAAGAGCGAGGAAGTTTCAGTGGAACGGGCATTTTTGCCAGAACCGGAAGAGGTCGTGTATTCCTATAAGGAAGAAGCGCTGGCAGTTTCTTTCCCTATGTTCCAGTTGGGCTTTAAAGAAGATCCGGAAAAAGGAAAGCAGCGGGATGCAGAAACCGATATTCTTCTGGAAATTTTGGCTTCCGATGCATCTCCTTTGTTTCGCAAACTGCTGGATGCCGGGTTAATCAATGAGGCTAGCTTCGGTTATGATCATTTTACCGGTACAGGCTATAGTGCGATTTTGTTTTCCGGAGAATCCCGAGATGCAAAGGCAGTGGCCAAGGCTATTTGCGAGGAAGCAGAACGGCTGCGCCAGCAGGGGATTGATCCAGAGGCTTTCTCCCGGGCACGCAAAGCAGTTTACGGGAGAAATATTTCCGCTTTAGACAGTTCCGAATCTATTGCCAATGCAATGGCAGGTTTGTATTTCCGCGGCCAGGAACTTTTTCAATATCTGGATCGGATTGCAGAAGTTACCCTGGAAGACGTGCAGGCCTGCTTGCAGGATACATTGCTCCCACATCGTTCTACTTTGTCGGTAATCGTTCCCCAACAATCATAACTTGGAGGTATATTTATGTCTGACTACACCGTACAATTTCCAAACTTAGGAATGACATTCGAAATCAACACAACCGCTTTTACTATATTTGGCCTAGAGGTCAAATGGTATGGCATCCTGATCGCTGTCGGCTTTTTGCTGGCTTTTATTTACGCTCTGTGCAGCTGTAAAAAAATGCGTATCGATCAGGACAAGCTCATCGATGTTGTAATTGTGGGCATTATAGGTGGTATCATAGGAGCTCGGTTGTATTATGTGCTTTTCTATGCAGGCGATAAATATCTGAAAGATCCCTTGAGTATTTTTAATATCACAGAAGGTGGCTTGGGAATTTATGGCGGCATTATTGGTGGCTTGGGATTCGGTGCTATTATGGCCAAAATCCGGAAGCTGAAAATTGCTCCTGTTTTGGATGTTGCAGCATTGGGATTCCTCATTGGTCAGTGTATTGGTCGTTGGGGAAACTTTGTGAACCAGGAGGCTTTTGGTACCGCTACAGATCTTCCCTGGGCCATGTCCAGTGAAAATACCGTCATTGAAGTAGGCGGTGCCGCCCATCCCTGCTTCCTGTATGAATCTCTGTGGTGCCTTGTTGGCTTTATTCTTCTCCACTTGTTTACCCGTAAACTTCGCCGTTATGACGGACAGACGTTCCTTCTGTATGTAATCTGGTATGGTATCGGCCGTTTCTTCATCGAGAGCCTGCGTACCGATAGCTTGTTAACTCCTATTTTCGATCTGCGGATTTCCCAATTAGTGGCAGCGGTAAGTGTGCTGGCAGGTATTGTTTTGTTGATTGTCTTCCGCAATCGTACCGTACTTACAGGATGTGGCAACAAAAAGATCATGGAGCTCAATGGAATTCATGACGAAGTAGAAGTAAAATTTGACGAAAGTGCCCCCAGTACTATTTTCGGAGATCTAGAAGTAGAACTGGATGAAGAGGATGCTCTGGAGGACGGAGAAAAGGAAGCGGAAGAAGAGACCGAAATGGAAATTGAAGATGTGGAAGAAGTAGAAGAGGGGGACGAAAAAGAAACCGAAGAAGAGGAGGAGAATGAAAATGGCTGAGATTATTGATGGAAAGGCAATCGCCGCGGCAGTACGGCAAGATGCTGCGGCGGAAGTACGTGCTTTAGTGGAGAAGGGGATTCAACCCGGTTTGGCAGTGGTGATCGTAGGGGATGACCCTGCTTCTCGTATTTACGTCAATAACAAGAAGAAAGCATGTCAGGAGATAGGGGTATATTCGGAAGAATATGCTCTTCCGGCAACTACGACGCAGGAGGAATTGCTCCAGCTGATTGAAAATTTGAATAAAAAAAAGGACATCAATGGTATTTTGGTTCAATCTCCGCTGCCGCAGGGATTGGATGAAAAAGCAGTGGTAGAAAATATCGATCCGCAAAAAGATGTGGATGCTTTCCACGCTGTTAATGTGGGAAAAATCATGATCGGTGATTTTCAGTTTCTACCCTGCACGCCGGCAGGCGTTATCGAACTTCTCGATCGCTCTGGCGTTTCCATTGAGGGAAAACGCTGTGTGGTAGTGGGAAGAAGCAATATTGTGGGCAAGCCTATGGCGATGCTTTTGCTTCATCGAAATGGTACAGTTACGATCTGCCACAGCAGAACCCAAAACCTGGCAGAAGTTTGCCGCGAAGCGGATATTTTGGTGGCGGCAGTGGGAAGACCCAAATTTATTACGAAGGATATGGTAAAACCCGGTGCTGCAGTCATTGATGTGGGAATGGATCGGGATGAAAACGGAAAACTGTGCGGTGACGTGGATTTTGATGCGGTCAAGGAAATTGCAGGATATATCACGCCAGTGCCGGGTGGAGTTGGCCCCATGACCATTGCCATGTTAATGAAAAATGTGGTATGCGCGGCGAAAATACAGAATGGCCTGCCGGTTTAAGGCAGGCGGTTCTGTTCAGGAGTTGAAGTAATAATGGCTCTATTGGATAAGATCGATTCACCGCAGGATCTGAAAAAGCTTTCTTTGCCAGAGCTAGAAAATCTGTGTGGAGAAATTCGCCAGCTGATTATACAAACAGTGGGCAACAATGGCGGCCATCTTGCGTCTAATCTTGGGGTCGTTGAATTGACGGTAGCGTTGCATTATGTTTTGGATCTGCCGGAGGATAAGATCGTATGGGATGTAGGACATCAAGCATATACCCATAAAATTCTTTCCGGCAGAAGAGAACAAATAAAAACCATCCGTCAGAAAGATGGAATTTCTGGCTTTCCTAGACCCCAGGAAAGCCCTTATGATGCCTTTGCAGTGGGACATGCCAGTACGTCGATCTCAGCAGCCTTGGGAATTGCGAAAGCAAGCCAGCTGATGGGAAAAGATAATAAAGTAGTAGCCGTAATTGGCGACGGAGCACTTACAGGCGGATTAGCGTATGAAGGGCTTAATAATGCTGGCAGGCTCCATCGCAATTTTATCGTGATCTTAAACGACAACGGAATGTCCATCTCTCCCAATGTAGGAAATATTGCCCGTTATTTGGCACATATGCGTGCTGGACAGCCTTATTTAAATGCAAAAGGAAATATTGAGCGGGCATTAGAAAATATTCCTGTAATTGGAGAACCCATTCAAAATGGATTGCGGAATGCCAAAAAGAAAGTAAAAAATCTAATCTATAATAGCACAATTTTCGAAGATCTAGGCTTTATGTATTATGGCCCCTTTGATGGTCATGACCTTCGTACCCTAATCAATGTGCTGCGCACAGTTTCTTCTTTTTCCCGTCCTATTCTTATCCATTTGCACACATCCAAAGGAAAAGGTTATACTTTTGCGGAGGATAACCCGGATGCCTTTCATGGTGTACCAGCTTTTGATGTGCAAAAGGGGTTAAGCTCAAATGTAAAGGGAGAAAGCTTTTCAGATGTATTCGGAAAGGCAATCTGCCAATTTGCACGTCAGGAAAAAAGACTATGTGCTATTACAGCAGCCATGCAGATTGGAACCTGTTTAACACGGTTCCGTCAACTATATCCTACTCGATTTTTTGATGTGGGAATTGCAGAAGAACATGCTGTGACTTTTGCAGGAGGATTGGCAGCAGGAGGCATGATCCCAGTTTGCGCAATTTATTCTACTTTTTTGCAGCGGGGATATGACCAGATTATTCATGACGCCGCCATTCAACAGGTGAAAATGGTATTGGCAATTGACCGTGCCGGAATTGTAGGGGAAGATGGAGAGACACATCAGGGTGTTTTTGACGCCGCCTTTTTGAATGGTATTCCCAACGTAACCATTTATGCACCAGCTTATTATGATGAGCTTCAGCACTTTTTGCAGCAGGCGATTTTTGAAACTCCCGGCGTTTCTGCTGTTCGGTATCCCCGGGGAAAAAGTTTATATCGTCCAAATGCGCATGTTTCCAACTGTAAGGCATATTCGCTTTACATGGAAAGCAACCCTAAAGTGCTCCTTATCACTTATGGCAGGTTGTTTTCCTTTACAGCGAAAGCCTGCGAACGCCTTCATGAGTTGGGGCTTTCAGTTGGGGTGCTGAAATTAAATCGAATAAAACCGCTGGATGAAGGGATATTTGCTCCCGCTTTAAATGCCCAAGCTGTTTATTTCTTTGAAGAGGGAATTGAAATGGGCGGAATTGGTGAACACTTTATTGCTTGCTTGATGAACCGAGGATATCAGGGACGTGTTTTCCTCCGGGGAATCGGCGACCAGTTCATTAAGCATGCTTCCATGGCCCAATGTTTGGAAGAATTGGGGTTGGATGAGGAATCTATCTATCAGGCTGTAAAATGCGGAGAAGGAGAAACACATGATTGAAAAGAAACGGCTGGATTGCCTAGTATTTGAACAGGGACTGGCGCCCAGTAGAGAAAAAGCACGTGCCCTGATTATGGCAGGACAGGTGTATGTGGATAATCAAAAGGCAGACAAACCTGGGACTATGCTGCCGGTAGGAACCCCAATTGAAGTGAGGGGAGACACTCTGCCGTATGTAAGTCGTGGCGGACTGAAACTAGCGAAGGCCATGCAGGAGTTTCCCATTACTTTGCAGGGATGCATTTGCATGGATATCGGTGCTTCTACTGGCGGATTTACCGACTGTATGCTGCAAAATGGCGCAATCAAAGTATATTCGGTGGATGTAGGGTATGGTCAGTTGGCTTGGCCTCTGCGCACCGACGAACGTGTCGTGAATCTGGAGCGGACCAATGCCCGTTACCTGACCCAGGAACAGATCCCTGATCCCATTGATTTTTTTAGTGTGGATGTCTCTTTTATTTCTCTGACCCTGATTCTTCCTGCGCTTCGTCCCTTGCTGAAAGAGCATGGGCAGGCAGTGTGCCTTATCAAACCCCAATTTGAAGCGGGTAAGGAAAAAGTGGGGAAAAAAGGGGTTGTACGGGATCAGGCGGTTCATCAGGAAGTTATCGAGAAGGTGACACGATTCGCAGTGGAAAACGGCTACTCTGTCAATGGTCTTACCTTCTCGCCGGTAAAAGGTCCCGAAGGAAATATTGAATATCTGGTATTTTTGGAAAAAACAGAGGACCCCCATTTTATATGCAGCCAGAGCATTCCGGAACTGGTAGCACAGTCTCATGAAACTCTGGATAAGGGGGCGTCACATTGAATATCGTTCTGCTCCCAAATCTGACAAAACAGGATGCAGAGCTTCATACCAGCCGCATCAGCCAAAAGCTGCTGGAATTGGGAGCAAAAATCTGGATGCATCAGCCTATGGAGTCCACTTTCCAAGGAAATCCTATCACTTTTTGGCCCGATTTTTTTGCAATGCTGCAATCTTGTGATGCGGTGATTGCCATTGGAGGAGACGGCACTATTATTCATGCCGCCAAACACGCAGCACATGCAGGGAAGCCCATATTGGGGGTCAATGTAGGCCGTTTAGGATTTGTTGCCGGTTTGGAGACAAATGAGCTGGAGCTTTTGGAACTGTTGGTTTCTGGTGAATATACGGTAGATCATCGAATGATGATTTCTGCTGCCGTAGAGCGACCGGAGGGCCTGGTGACCTATGATGCACTGAATGAGGCGGTAATTTCTCGAGGTTCTTTATCCCGAATCCTGGACTTTCAGGTTTCCCTCAATAAGGATACCATTTGTCGGTATCGAGCAGACGGCCTTATTCTTTCCACTCCTACGGGTTCCACTGCCTATTCTCTTTCTGCAGGTGGGCCAGTGGTAGATCCTTCCATGGAGTGTATGATTCTTACCCCTATTTGTCCCCATTCTCTGCTTACCCGGCCGGTGGTGTTCAGTGCCAGCTCTTTAATCTCTGCCAAAGCCGATAGCGGCAGCGAAATTTATCTTACTCTGGATGGGGCTACCTCTATCCGTATTGAAAATGGAGAATCCATCTGCTTTTCGAAATCCCCTCTTTCTGTGCAGCTTATCCAACTACATCATAAGGGGTTTTATCAGGTGGTCAATGAAAAGTTGACTGAAAGGAGAAACTGATTATGAAAACACGACGCCATGCCAAAATATTGGAATTGATCAGCGAACGTGACATTGACACCCAGGATGAACTCCTCCGCTGCCTGCGGGAATCCGGGTTTGATGTGACCCAAGCTACGGTTTCCCGAGATATCAAGGAGCTTCGCTTGGTAAAGACTCTCTCAGCGGAGGGAAAATATAAATATTCTATTGGGCAGGATAATACCCGGAATGTATCTTCTAAATTTTTCTCTCTGTTTGCAGATTCTGTTTTATCGGTGGATTCTGCATGTAATATGCTGGTAATCAAGTGTATGACGGGAATGGCTCAAGCTATTTGTGCAGCGATGGATTCCATTCACTGGAAAGGCGCGTTAGGGACGCTGGCTGGAGATGACACAATTTTTGTAGTATGCCGCGATGAAATGAGCGCTAAAGACATGGAAGAGGAACTGAAAAAACTCATGGCAAGGTGATTGGGAATGCTGTCACAACTCTATATTGAAAATATTGCAGTTATCGAAAAAGCTTCCATCGATTTTCAAAAAGGATTTAATATACTAACCGGTGAGACTGGTGCTGGTAAGTCTATTATTATTGATTCGATCAATGCTGTGCTAGGGGGAAGGGTTTCCCGGGAAATCGTGCGGAACGGCGCCAAAATGGCTCGTGTCAGCGCGTTGTTTACAAGCATTGGTACAGAGACCCTCCAGAAGTTGGAGGAATTGGGCTTGTCTCCAGAAGAGGAAGAAAATTTGCTGCTTCAGCGGGAAATTCGTTCTGAAGGAAAAACTGTCTGCCGGATCAATGGACGTCCGGCAACAGTTTCTATGCTTCGGGAAGTTGGACTGACTTTATTGAGTATCCTCGGCCAACATGAAAGCTATGAGCTTCTTTCGCCTGAACAGCATGTGGAATATATCGATAGCTTTGGAGGCCTGAATGAGCTAAAAAGTCAATATAGTTCTGCTTATCACAAGCTCCGTTCTGTCAAAAAAGAGTGGGATTCCCTGTTGATGGATGAAGATCAAAAGGCTCGTCGGATGGATTTGCTTCGGTATCAGATCGAAGAGCTAGAAGCAGGGGAGATCCGTTTAGGAGAACAGGAAGAGTTGGCACAACAGCGCACCATGTTTCGAAATAGCGAAAAGATTGCGGAAAGCATTGCGATTGCCAAAAATGCTCTGGATGGAGATGACGAATCAGCAGGTGCGGTTTCGTCTGTAGGGACGGCAGCTGACTCATTAGAGGACGCTGCACAGTTTTTACCTTCTCTTACCTCCACAGCCCAGAAGCTGCGGGACTTGGAATACAACCTGCAAGACTGCCTGGCAGAAGTACGAGAAGCAGGGGAGAGTTTAGAATATGATCCCGCTCGGTTGGAGCAGGTAGAAGAACGGTTGGATCAGTTGTATCGTTTGAGCCTAAAATATGGTTCTACAGAGGAAGAAATGCTGGAGTTTTTGGAGCGCAGCCGAAAAGAGCTTCGAACCATTGAACTCTCCGATGAACGGGCCCAGGAGCTTTCTGAAGAGTATGAACGCTGCAAGGCAGAAGCTATCCAGCTGGCCAAGGAGCTTTCTTCCAAACGGAGAAAAGCCGCCTCGGAACTGGTTGCCCAGGTGAGAGAGGAACTCACGTTTTTGGATATGCCTGGTGTGGAGTTTCAGGTGGAACAGCTACGTTGTCCGCTGAATCAGTGGGGCTGCGATAAAATCCAATTTTTATTGTCCACCAATCCCGGGGAACCGCCGCGTCCTATGGCGAAGATTGCCTCGGGCGGAGAACTTTCTCGTATTATGCTGGCTATCAAGACGGTACTTTCGGGTACAGATCGGATTCCTACTTTGATATTTGATGAGATCGACACCGGTATCAGCGGCAGTGCAGCCCGGAAAGTGGGATTAAAATTACAGCAGGTATCTCAAAACCGGCAGGTGCTCTGCGTTACCCATCTGGCTCAGATTGCCGCACTGGCTGACGCCCATTTTTTGATTTCTAAGCAGATACGAGATCAGAAAACTTTCACCCAGGTACTCCCACTGGATTTCGAAGGCCGAAAAAGGGAGATTGCCCGTATTATGGGCGGAACAGAGATCACACCGCTTTTACTTCAAAACGCAGAAGAAATGTTGTCGGGAAAATAGTTTCCACCTGAATTTTGAAGGAGAATAAGCGCATTTTATAACGTAATTTATAAGCAGAAAGGAACGATATCAATGGAAGATAATACAAGATGGAGTTTACGGGATATGTTTCCTACCGATGAAGACTGGAATCGGGAGATGGAAGCTGCCGTTGAAACCGCAAAAAAGCTGGCAGAGCGCAAAGGAAATCTTGCTGTTGATGCAGCTGCTCTGAAAGAAACAGCGCGGCTATATCTGGATGTAGAAGAAAAAATGTACCGGCTGATGGTGTTTTCCAACTCCAACTTTGATCAGGATATGGCGGACCCCGCTGCCAAAAAACTGTATGAGACGGCGCAAAACCAGTTTACCGCCATTGGGGAGATGCTTTCCTTTATGGCCCCCGAGTTGATGCAGTATTCCATGGAGGATTTCAACCGGTATTGTGAGCAGGAGCCGGAACTGAAGCTCTTTGCTCATTATGCGGAAGATTTCTTTGCCCGCAAGGAGCATATCCTCAGCGATGAGATAGAAACCCTGCTGGTACGTATGAACGATATGGGAGAATCCTTTGAGAAGGTATTTAGCGACCTCGTGGTCAATGACTTGGAATTCCCCATGATCCAGACATTGGAAGGGGAAGAGATTCGAGCCAACGAAGCCAATTATGCCATGGCTTTGGAGAATCCCGATCCCACCTTCCGTCGGGACTACTATAAAGGATTATTGGGTACCTATAAAAAGTACATCAATACCCTGACTTCCACCTATTATGGCTCAGTGAAAAACGACTGCTTTACTGCTAAGAGCCGCCGTTATACCAGCGCCCGTGCAGCAGCTCTGTTTGCCAATCATATCCCGGAAACCGTGTATGACAACCTGCTGCAAACCGTACGGGAAAACACGGAGGCTCTCCATGAGTATGTATCTTTCCGTAAAAAGCTTCTGGGGCTGGATACCCTGTATTTCAGTGACCTGTTTGTACCTTTGGTGAAGGACAACGCCAAAAAATATACTTATGAGCAGGCACAGCAGATGGTACTGGAAGCCACCGCTGTTCTGGGAGAGGACTACACGCGCCTAATCCAGAAGGCTTTTGACGAACGTTGGATTGATGTGTATCCTCGGGAGGCCAAGCGCACAGGTGCCTATTCTACCGGCGCTTACCGCACCAAGCCTTATATCCTGCTGAATTTTACCGGTACTCTGGATGATGTGTTTACACTGGCTCATGAGTTGGGGCATTCTATGCACACCTGGTTCAGCGGTGAAAACCAACCCATGATTTATGCAGGATACAGCATTTTCTGCGCGGAGGTTGCTTCCACCCTCAACGAGCAGCTTTTGAGTCAATGGCTATTTGAGCACAGTACCTCCGATGAAGAAAAGGCCCTGCTTCTGTGCAAGCGCCTGGATGATATTCGTTCTACTTTCTACCGTCAAACCATGTTTGCTGATTTTGAGTATCAGACTCATAAGCTGGTAGAGAGTGGGGAACCATTGGTGCCGGAAACCCTGTGTGGTATCCATCGCAAGCTCAATGAAGAATATTACGGCCCTGATATGACAGTAGACGACTACCTCTCCTGTGAGTGGGCGCGTATCCCGCATTTTTACACTGCATTCTATGTGTACCAGTATGCTACTGGCATTGCTGCTTCCACAGCCATTGCCCATCGCATTTTTACCGAAGGGGCCCCGGCAGTGGCAGATTATCGGAAGTTCCTCACCACTGGCGGCAGCGATCATCCTATCGAGCTGCTGCGTATTGCAGGGGTGGATATGGCTTCTCCGAAGCCGGTGTTGGATACCATTGAAACCTTCCGCAGTACACTGGCACAGCTGAAAGCACTGCTGCACGAATAATTTATAATAAAAAATAAAGACGCCTATGGAAAGCAAATGACTTTCCATAGGCGTTTTTTATACGCTCCAGCTTTCAAAATCTTTTAAGAACCAGATTTCTTTGGCCTTAAATATCCGACCCTTGAGATATTCCAAAATACCGGCGTCGGTTGAAAAGGTAAATCCCAGATAATAGGAATAAAGGGCTTGATAGGGGAATCCTATTTTTTTATTGACAGCATTTTTGCCGTACTTACCGTCACCGGCCAGCGGATGACCAATGGAGGCCATATGGGCCCGAATCTGATGAGTCCGGCCTGTGAGAAGCTCCACTTCCAATAGAGAGAACCCCTTCTTTTCTGCCAACACCTTGTATTTGGTTCGGATACTACGCGTGTTGGCATTGGCCTTTTGAGAGATGTACACTCGATTTTGACTCTCATTTTTTTCTAGGAAGCCCTCAAGAGTATCCTCTTTTTTGGGCATTTTTCCGCAGACGATACATAGGTATTTTTTGGTCAGCTCTCGGGCACGCAGCTTTTCATTGAGTACCCGCAGGGCTTCGGCGTTTTTGGCAGCCATCACAATGCCGCCGGTATTCCGGTCAATGCGGTTGACCAGTGCGGGGGCAAAGGAGTTTTCCGCTTCCGGGTCATATTCTCCTTTGTCATATAGATAGTGCTGTACTCGGGCAATGAGGGAATCAAAATGGTAGTTTTCATCGGGGTGTACAATTAGTCCTGGCTTTTTATCCAGTAGCAGGATGTTTTCATCCTCGTATACAATAGAAAGCTTTTTGGGAGCTTTCAAAAAGTCATGTTGTTTGGGCTCCTTCTGGAAAAACTCATCCTTCAGATATAAAGTAAGTACGTCCCCTTCCTGTAACCGAGTAGAGATCTCGCACCGTTTTCCATTGCATTTAATGTCCTTCTTGCGGATGCTCTTGTATAACATAGACTGGGGGAGATTTGGGAAGCTTTTGGTAAGAAATTTGTCAAGGCGCTGATTTGCGTCATTGGCTTGGATAACAATCGTTTTCACAAAATATCTCCTTACATTCAGAACCGGTCCTTACTCAGGCCCAGGCGAAAAATTTTTTGAGGCAGGGAAAGAATCAGTACAATTCCCAGTGTAATGGCTACTGCAATTTTTAAGGTTTCTGTCCCTTTAGCTGCCGCCATAGCATTATCCCCTACAATAAAATAGTAGGCGGTATAGTAAATGCCCGCTCCCGGCACCAAAGGAAAAATACCACAAATTAGGAAGATGGTAATGGGTGTCCTGCGCCACACAGCGAAAAATCGGGAAAGGGCAGTGAGGATCAGAGTAGCGGCAAAAGAGGCTATCACTACGGAACCATATCCCTGGTTTACCAGCAGATAGCAAAGCCATCCCAAGCTCCCGGTGATTCCGGACCAGAGGTATTGGTTTTTGGGTACCTGAAACAGAACCGCAAACGATACCGTAGCAAAAAAAGCGACAACCAACTGGACCAGTGCATCAAAAACAGAGATCATACCGGCACCCCCACAGCAATCCCCATCATACTGGCGATTTTCAGTACACAACCAACTCCAATAGCGATGCAGGCAGCAATCAGCAAGGTATCGATCAACCGAATGGTACCGGAAATATAGTCACCGTTGAAAAAATCTCGAATCGAGTTGGTAAGAGGCACGCCGGGGACCAGTTGGATGATGGAACCAATGATAATACGATCCATATTATGTCCCAACCCCATACGAAACAGGAAAAGGCCACAGAAAGCGGCTATCGAACTGGCTAATATATTGGTCATAATTTTAGAGAGATGCTTTTTTCCAGCCAGCAAAACGAAAAGACACACCATCAGGCCAGAAAAAAAGGCCACCACACAGTCAAAAGGACTGCCCCCAAACAGATAACAGAAGCAGCCGCTGCCAACGCCAGAGGCCAATACTTGAAACCAGTTGGCGGTAAAGGGGAGAGACTCGATCTTTCGGAGCTGCGCAAAAGCTTCTGGTACGGTGTGCTTTCCTTGGGCGATTTCCCGTGAAAGTTGGTTAACAGCCGCTACCCGTCCTAAATGTACAGGCGCCAAAGGAACATGACGGATTTCTGCGGTGTGAGCTACTCCATTTTCTGTCCCACAAGCAAAAATACCGTTAGAAATGGCATAGACGTGAAAAGTCTCCATATGGTACGAGGCAGCAATGCGCTCCATGGTTTCCTGTACCCGAAAGATTTCCGCTCCATTGGACAGCAGGATACGCCCAGCTAATACAGCCAGCTCTAGTGGGCTGTTTTCATTTTCCATTGCGCTCCCTCCAGATGTAAGCGTTTATTTTTGCAAAACATTTATATTATAGCGAATCTGCCCCGGGGAATCAAGGGTAGAGGCGAAAGCCAGCATTCCCAAAACTAAATGGCAGAAAAAAGGCATTGCAAAGTGGAAACATCTGCAATGCCTTTGAAAGTTCTGAATTATTCCCCGGCCTCTTCTTTTAGATTTTCTTTTGCCACGGCCAGCATCAGTTTAATGCGGTTTTCTTGGTTAACCCGGGTAGCGCTGGGGTCATAATCGATGGGTACAATATTGGCCTTTTCGTTGATGGCCTTAATTTTGCGAATCATGCCTTTTCCGCAAATGTGGTTGGGCAGGCAGCCAAAGGGCTGCGCACAAACAATGTTTTCGAAGCCTGCTTCCGCAAGCTCCAACATTTCGGCAGTGAGAAGCCAACCTTCACCCATTTTGTCGCCATAACCGATGACGCCATCTACCAGCTTTTTCACATGGTCATAAGAAGCGGGCGGCTCAAAACAGGGCTGGGATTTGATGGCTTCAATAAGTACCTGCTGCATCTTTTCCAGATAGTCGTACAGAACCTTAATTACGTGATACTTGGCCTTGCTGCCGCCATAAATGCGGATATCATCCAAACGGTTATCCACCTTGAACAACACAAAGTTGATAAGGCCGGGCACGTTGACCTCGCAGTCCTGCTCTGCCAAGAAGTCCTCCAGATGGTTATTGGCAAAGGGAGCGTATTTCACATAGATTTCTCCCACAATGCCTACCTTGACCTTGGGTACTCTCTTTACAGGAATGGAGGCAAAATCAGCGGTCAGCTTGTGTAGGTATTCCTTTTGCTGCTTAATGGAGCAAGCATCGCCTTTGTTGATTTTTTCAGACAGATATTTGGTCCATTTTTTGACCATAGCATGGCTATCGCCTTTGATGACTTCATAGGGCTTTACTTGGTTTTCCAGCAGCATCAGAGCATCGCCATAGACAATGGCGGCAATCATTTTCCGAATCAGAGGGATAGATAAAGAGAAGCCAGGGTTCTTTTCCAGGCCGGACAGGTTCAGGGAGATGACCGGCACATCGGCAAAGCCCGCCTTGCGCAGGGACTTGCGGAGCAGGTGGATATAATTGGAGGCGCGGCAGCCGCCGCCGGTCTGGGTGATAATGAGGGCGGTTTTGCTCACGTCGTATTTGCCGCTTTTCAGCGCGTCAATAAACTGGCCGATAACCAGCAAGGCGGGGTAGCAGGTATCATTGTGGACGTATTTCAGACCTTCCTGCACAATGTTGGGGCCACTGGTGGTCAGCAGCTCTGCTTTATAGCCATAGTGCCGGAAAATACTCACAAACAGCTCAAAGTGGATGCGGAGCATCATGGGGCACAAAATGGTGTATTCCTCCTTCATCTCCTTGGTAAAGAGAAGTCGGCCGGTCTTATCACGAATCAATTCTGCCATATCATTTCACCTCATGCTTCCAGGGCGGCAAACAGGCTGCGGAGCCGGATTTTCACTGCGCCCAGATTGGTAATTTCATCGATTTTAATCTGTGTATAAATCTTCTGCTCGCTTTCCAGAATCTCTCGAACCTCGTCGGTAGTGATAGCGTCCACGCCGCAGCCGAAGGACACCAGTTGTACCAGGTTCATATCGGGCTGATCGGCGATATATTTTGCCGCTGCATACAGGCGGGCATGATAGGTCCACTGGTTGAGCACGCCGGTGCGGAACCGATGCTCATGGAAGCTGACGGAGTCCTCGGAAACTACCGCTGCGCCCAGGCTGGTAATCAGCTTGTTAATGCCATGGTTGATTTCGGGGTCCAGATGGTAGGGACGGCCGCTCAGGACGATAATGGGGAGCTTTTTCTCCCGTGCCTTTTCGATGATCACTTCGCCCTGATGACGCACGTCTTCCAGATAACAGGAGTAGGCATCATAGGCGGCATCTGCGGCAGTTTTCACATCATGCAGGGAAATTCCCTCGAAATACTGGCCGAGAATCTCGGTCATCTTGCCGGGAAAGTCTTTGCGGCGATGGATGCCCACATAATCCTTGATGAAAGTAGCGTTTTCCAGCTCAGGCATGTTAGCGGAAATCACTTCGGGATAATAGGCTACTACCGGGCAGTTATAGTGGTTATCGCCCAGATTTTCGTCGAAGTTATAGGACATACAGGGATAGAAAATATGGTCTACGCCCTCCTTCAGCAGGGAAATCACGTGGCCGTGCATCAGCTTGGCCGGGAAGCACACGGTATCAGAGGGGATGGTATGTTGACCTTCGATATACAATTCACGGCTGGAAACCGGAGAAGTGACCACTTCAAAGCCCAAACGGGTGAAGAAGGTGTGCCAGAAGGGGAGGAGTTCATACATGTTCAGACCCATGGGGATGCCGATTTTACCACGCTTTCCCTGACGTGGCTCATAGGAGCGGAGCTTGTTCAGCTTATAGGTGTACAAATCCAGCTCATCTCCAGCGCCAGAACGGCGAGTCACAGGCTTTTCGCAGCGGTTTCCGCCAATAAACCGACGGTTTCCGCCAAAGACATTGACTGTCAGGCGGCAGTGGTTACTGCACAGGCCGCAGGAGGTCACATGGACTTCGTGGACAAAGTTTTCCAGTTCTTTTTTGGAAATGATACTCTTGCTCTCGTCAGGCTGCTTGTTCCAGCGGCTCATGGCATACACAGCCGCGCCGTAAGCACCCATCAGACCGGAGATGTCGGGACGGATGACGTTGACGCCCAGTTCTTTTTCAAACACGCGGAGCACGGCATCGTTGAGGAAGGTGCCACCCTGCACCACAATGCGGCGGCCCAGCTCTTCAGCGGAAGCAGCACGGATAACCTTATAAATTGCGTTCTTTACCACGCTGACGGAAAGACCAGCGGAAATATCCTCGGTGGTTGCGCCATCCTTCTGCGCTTGCTTCACAGAGGAGTCCATAAACACAGTGCAGCGGGAGCCCAAATCTACCGGGTGCTTGGCAAACAGGCCCATTTTGGCAAACTCGGCAATGTCATAACCCAAGGTGTTGGCAAAGGTTTGCAGGAAGGAGCCACAACCTGAAGAGCAGGCTTCATTCAAAAAGATGTTGTCGATGGCGCCGTTGCGAATCTTGAAGCACTTCATGTCCTGTCCGCCGATGTCGATAACAAAATCTACGTCAGGCATAAAGGTCTTGGCGGCGGTAAAGTGAGCCACCGTTTCCACAATACCATATTCAATAGCAAAGGCATTTTTCAGCAGCTCTTCGCCATAACCGGTAACGGCACCGGTGACGATGTGGATACCAGGATGTTCCTGATAGAGTTTTAGCAAATATTCCCGGATAATAGGCACCGGATTACCGGCGTTACTCTGATAGATGGAATCCAGCAGTTTCCCCTGTTCGTCCAACAAAACAGCCTTGACGGTAGTAGAACCAGCATCCACGCCCAAAAAGCATTTTCCAGTATAACCTTCCAATTCTGCCCGCGGAGCCTTGCACTCTTCGTGACGGGCTTTGAACTCGTCATATTCTTCCTGATTGTTAAACAGGGGAGGAATGAATAGGAAGGAGGCGTGGCCGCTGTATTCCGAAACATTTTTCAGAGCGGTGTTCAGGTCAACGGCAATCTCGCTGTTATAGGCAGCACCCAGCGCCACAAAATACAGAGAATTTTCGGGGCATAGGCCCTTGGTAGAAAGTGCGGTGTCAAAGGCTTCCCGCAGCTCGGAGAGGAAGGTGAGAGGGCCGCCTAAATACACGACTTTTCCGCTGATAGGCCGTCCCTGTGCCAGACCAGCGATAGTCTGGTTGGCAACCGCCGCAAAAATGCTGGCAGCTACATCGCTCTTGCGGGCACCCTGATTCAAAAGAGGCTGCACATCGGTTTTGGCAAACACGCCACACCGGGAAGCAATGGTATAAATCTTTTCGTGCTCTTTGGAGAGCTCGTTCATTTCGTCGGGGGTAATATTTAAAAGAGTAGCCATCTGGTCGATAAATGCGCCGGTACCGCCTGCACACGAACCGTTCATGCGGACTTCCAGCCCACCGGTAAGAAACAGGATCTTTGCGTCCTCACCACCAAGCTCAATAACGGAATCAGCATCCGGAATCAACTTTTTCAGGGCTAAGCGAGTAGCGTATACTTCCTGGATAAAGGGGAGGCCACAGCTTTCTGCGATTCCCATACCGGCGCTGCCGGAAACAGAAACCATAGCATCTTCTTTCCCGACATATTCCTTTTGTATTTTCTGAAGTAATTCTCCCATTTTTTCAGTGATCTGGGAGTAATGGCGTTCATAGGATTTGTACAGGATGTGTTCCTGCTCATCCAATACCACACACTTAATGGTAGTAGAGCCCACATCCAATCCGATTTTCATCATGGTAAATCTTCCTCTCTATTTAGCGTATCATCAGTGGGAACGATACGGTCAAAGATTTTTTCGCAGAATTTCGTTAGATTCTTCAATCATTTCCAGAAACAGGGAAAACCGTTCGTTTCCCATCTGATCCTTTAGATCTTGAATGATCCGGCCGTATTCCTCATGTACATGAGAAAGCATCCGGTGTCCTTTTCCCGTTAAGGCCAAGGAATAACATCTTCCATCAGAAGGACTAGGGTGACGAGAGATATAGCCGTCTCGTTCCAGACGTTTCAGGAGAGCAGTAGTACAGGGTCGGGAGATTCCCATAAAGGAGCTTACAGCAGCAGGCGTGACCTCTTCCTCAGTACTATCAAGATATAAAAGGACCCCCATGTCGCTGGGACGTATGGGGATAGCCAGTTTCTGCCGCAATGCCATACGACAGAACAAGGTGACCTGAGCGGCCGCCTGATACAGGGGTTCATTCATAGACAGTTCACCTCAAAATATAGGGAGTGATAAAACCAAATAACAATATGATTTTCCAAAATATAGTTAAAAAAGATAACTATTTACCTGTTCATAATACCCCCACAATGACAGGAAAGTCAAGAGTTCGAGAAAAAACAGTGCATTTCGACAAAACATTTCTGAGATACAGCGGATTTCCAATACATATTGAGAAGGCATGAGAATCAGTAAACAATATGTAGCTGGAATAGAAAAATTCCCCATTGAAAAATAAGGACGCAAAGAAGCTAAAAATCAATGTTTGAATTGTTGTGTGAAAAAGTGGACTTTTCCAGGAAAAATGGGAGAAAAGCAAAAAAAGCAGAAACTTATTTGTAACAAACCTCTAAAAAATAGAGTGAAAATGTAGGATATTTCATGCGTGACGTTATTGCGCCTCTTTAGGTCTTGTGCTAAAATGGCCTCTGGAAAAGTTATATATTAAATAAGAAAGGAAGGGCAGATGGGTATGACCTATAATTTCCTTTTGGATCTTGCGTTGATCCTTTTGTGTACCAAGATTCTGGGATTGCTTACCCGCAACTTCAAAATGCCTCAGGTGGTTGGCGCTTTGTTAGCAGGCGTCATTCTGGGCCCAGCTGTGTTAAATGTTCTCAGCGACAAGGATTTTATCACAAAGGTTTCAGAGATCGGCGTTATTGTGTTGATGTTCACCGCCGGCATGGAGACCGACATTAAGGAATTGAAAAAGACAGGAAAGGCATCCTTCATTATAGCATTGTGTGGTGTGCTGGTTCCTCTGGCAGGAGGATTCCTGCTGGCCTATCTTTTCAATGGGCCGGATCTTTCCGAAGGTGCTACCGCCAGTATGTTCCTTCAAAATATGTTTATCGGCGTGATTCTAACAGCCACTTCGGTAAGTATTACCGTTGAGACTTTGAAGGAAATGGGGAAACTCAATACCCGCGCCGGTAACGCTATTCTGGGCGCCGCTATCATCGACGATATTCTGGGTATTATCGCCTTAACCATTATCACCAGTATGGCAGATCCCAGTGTGCAAATTGGAATCGTCCTGTTGAAGATCGTAGGTTTCTTTGTGTTTGCGGCAGTAGCAGGAATTCTGTTCTTCCTCTTTTTCCGCAAACTGCAAAACCATTATCATAAGGATATGCGCCGTTTTGTGATCTTGGCTTTTGTTTTCTGCCTGTTGATCTCTTATTGTGCCGAGGAATTCTTCGGAGTAGCAGATATTACAGGTGCCTTTATTGCTGGACTTATTATTTCTAACACCGAGCGTGCTCCCTATATCGCTTCCCGATTTGAAACTCTTTCCTACACTTTGATCTCCCCAGTGTTCTTTGCCAGCATCGGTCTGAAAATGACCATGCCGGAGATGACCCCACATATTATCACTTTTTCCATCCTGCTTATGGTCATTGCAGTACTAACTAAGATCATCGGCTGCGGCCTTGGCGCCAAGATCTGCAAGTATAGCAACCGTGAGGCTGTGCAGGTGGGCGTGGGTATGGTTTCCCGCGGTGAAGTTGCTTTGATCGTTGCCACCAAAGGCGCTGCATTGGGTCTGATGTCCAATGTTTTTATGGGTCCCATTATTCTTACTGTGGTATTTACTACGGTGATTGCTCCTGTGCTTCTGAAATTTGCATTTTCCAGCCGTAAAAGCGGAAAAGGCGGAGGAGAAGCCGACCAGAAGATCGAGGAAACTGAGTTGGTCAGAAATTACAATATCGCCGTAAAGGGTGAGGACGAGGGAGAAGAAATTCCCGCTGGTGCCCGCTCCTGATTACAGGTGAATAAAAAATGGATTAAGACTGCTGCAAAGCACAGCTTTGCAGCAGTCTTTGTATGAATGGATGTGTTTGTGAAAATACAGGTAACACTAACAATATGGAATAATTTTCCAGAAATAACTTTACATTGAGCTGTTTCTCAGGTATATTTAGTATGATAGAGTGTGCATCAATTTTTGCGATAATTCGTTATAATTCGACAGGAATGATAATTTATGCCGCGAGGAAGCGGTTGAGAAGTGAAGGTGTAAAAATGGCAGGGAATCAACCGAAAAAAGAAAATATTCATGCCGGACACCGAAAGAGGATGAAGGCCCAATTTCTAAAAAACGGGATGGCAAACCTGGAGCCACATATTGTACTGGAATTGCTGTTATATTACTCCATTCCTCAAGGAGACACCAATCCTCTGGGACACCGGTTAATTGATAGATTCGGTTCTCTGTCCGCTGTTTTTGACGCTCCCTATGAAGAATTGATACAAGTAGATGGTATAGGAGAACAGAGCGCTGTTTTGATCAAGTTGATTCCAGAATTGTGCCGCCGTTATCAGGAAGATCGGGAGCATGGTGGAGAACGAGTGTTTAGTTCCGACGAAGCCCTGCGCTTAGTGCGGCCTAAATTTTTTGGCCGGAAAACCGAAGCTGTTGTGCTGTTGTTGCTGGATAGCCGTGGAAAGACCCTGTATTGTGATATCATCAACGAAGGTTCAGTAAATGCAGCCCCTATTTATGCCAACCAGATCGTCCGTCTAGTAGCTCGATATGAAGCCAGCACTGCGGTGCTGGCACACAATCATCCAAGCGGACAGCCAATGCCTACTTCGGGGGATATTTCCGCTACTCGGCGTATCATATGGGCACTAGATTCCCTTGGAGTTTTGCTCCATGATCATTTGATTGTTACAGACACCGATTTTCTTTCCATGAATGGTTGCGGCCTTTTGAAAACTTTATATGAAGAGCATATGGAAGAAAAGGATCGGAGACTATATCCGGAAAATGAGCAGATGGTGGGGGATCAGCTTGTATATCCGATAGAGGACGAAGAAAAATAAAAACCCGCTGCATTTCTGCAAGCGGGTTAGATCGTTACTATGTATTAAGAATCTGAATGGGAAACATGGCGTTTGATTGCTTCAAAGCTCTCGGCACTGATTACGTGCTCTATGCGGCAGGCATCTTCTACAGCAGTTTTTCTCTCCACACCCAGAGCTTCCAACCAGGTAGAGATCAAAGTGTGACGTTCATACATAATCTCTGCAATCTCTCTGCCTTTGGAAGTAAGAGAAATATGTCCCTCTTTAGAGACGGTAATGTAGCCATTTTCCCGTAAATTTTTCATAGCCACACTTACACTGGGCTTTGTGTATTCCAACTCATTTACAATATCAATAGCGCGTACTGCGCCCTTCCGCTTTTGCAAAATCAGGATCGTCTCCAGATAATTTTCTGCGGATTCCTGTATTTTCAAAAGGATCCCTCCCGATATGATATACTTGTTATAGTATATCATGAAAAGGAAAAGAATTTCAACCTCTGTTTGTGCAAAGTAGAGAGGGGAAAAAGCCGGATTTTTTGCGGATTTTCCTTGACAAATTTGACAGAGTGTGGTATCCTATTTTAGCCGCATATTCCGGGCTGAAAGTGGACACGTTCCCGCCTGAGAATAGCGAGTTTAGAGAAAAGGCAGGGCCTTCAATTCATGTTTGCAATTATTGAAACCGGCGGCAAGCAGTACAAAGTACAGTATGGCGATGTTATTTTCGTCGAGAAGCTTGCAGCAGAAGAGAACGCTACCGTTAATTTCCAGGTTGTCGCAGTTTGCGGCGAGGATGGCCTGAAGGTTGGCAAGCCCTACGTTGAGGGTGCTACCGTTACCGGTAAGGTGCTGAAGAACGGTAAGGCAAAGAAGATCACAGTGTTTACTTACAAGCCCAAGAAGGGTGAAAAGCGCAAGATGGGCCACAGACAGCCCTACACGAAGGTGCAGATTGAGGAAGTCAAGGCGTAAGCCATGATTTATGCAGATTTTCTCGTGCTGCGCGGTGGCCGTACGGTAGGGTTTTCCCTCAGCGGCCACGCAGAAGCCGGTGAACCGGGGCAGGACATTGTGTGTGCGGCGGTTTCTT
>CALWVH010000113.1 GCA_944384915.1 uncultured Clostridia bacterium
TACAACTTTTTGCTTTAGCTCTGCGCTGTACGTCCGATAAACTCGTTTGGACATAGAAATAGCCCCCTTAGTCTAGTCTCGAAAACTTTTGTTTTTTCGAGTGTCTACTCTAAGGGGACTATATCAAGGCATCATGCCCGACCGGGGATTTTTTTCTCCCGAAGAGCGTGAACCGGGAGCCGTCCAGCGCCATGACTAACAGCAGGACAAACAGGACGATCACCGCCGGAATAGGAGCAGAAGCCGCGGCGGAAAGCTGGGAGGACCATTGGGAGGAAGCCGCTTCTGCCTGGGGAAAGAAGGGAAGAAGCACCCAGCACAGGATTCCAGAAAGGAGGCCGTGAAGAAACCTAAACAGTCGGAATATCCATCGGGAGAGAGGAAAATCCCGGAACAGAGAGAATACCTGTAAGTGGACGCAGATCCCGCCCCAGCCTAAAGCGAAGGCAAACAGCGGCAGAGAGGCTCCCGCAATGGCGCCGGTGCGGCATCCTGCGGTAATCTCGGTAAGAAAAGGAAGCAGGGACAGGCCATTTCCGGGATGAAAACCGCGCAGAAGCAGGAACCGAGCCACGGAACGCAGTACTCCCAGGTCCTCTAAAAATTGCAGAAATACCGAAAAGCCGATCACCAGAGCGCACATGGCTGCCATGGAACGTCCGGCTCCCATAACGGAAGAAACAAAAGGAGAGTCGGAGATTTTTTCTATGTTTTGCTTTTTCTGCGGTGGCTGGGCATTGCCTCGAAATCGGGTACAGATCCCCAGAAAAAGGCCGGAAAGGGTAACGGACAGCAGCAGAACTACCCCGGCAGAGGGGTTCCCCAACAGGCAGGTTCCCACAGCGGTGAGGACAAAGGGCGGCCCGGCGCTGACGCAGAAGCATAACAACCGTCCCGCCTGTTCCCGAGTGAGTTCCCCCTGCTCCAGCAGCCCAGAGATGGTTTTTGCACCTGCTGGATATCCCCCAACAAAGCCCATAAGCACTGCGGTGGCGGCACATCCCGGCTGACGGAAGAAAAGCCGAGTCAAAGGCTGTAGCCATTTTCCCATGGCGGCGGCAAGACCGCTTTCTGCCATATAGGTGCTGAGCACCATAAAAGGGAACAGAGAAGGAATCAGAGTGCTCATACAGGAGGAAAGTCCCTGTGTCACTCCGGCCCCGGCAATCCCGGGAAACCGCAAAAGAGCAAAAGCGCAGGCAGCAGTTCCAAGGGCAGCTGCTGCGATACGCCAAACTCTGCTTTTGGAAATATAGAGAGTATGCCGGCTTGTAGTCATGAAACCCGCTCCTTTTAGTTTGATACAACTTGATTTCTGTTTCTAAAAATATATCATAAAAATTTGCGGAACATTCCCAAAAACCTTTCGGTGTCATGGAGAGCATGTCCGGATGCATATATGTGACAGAGACAGGAAAGGGAGGGACGCCAACATATGAGGGACAACAGGGAGGAAAAATCGCCCCGGTTCCGCTTGGCTGCCGGGTTGAGTCAGGCTGGAGCAGGAGGATGTATCCAGCTGTATAGTAATCGTCGGGCGGTGATTGAAGGCAGCGGAGGTGTGTTGGAATATGGTCCGGAAGTGATCCGAATCCGTTTGGGCAGGCGTTGTGTCCGCTTCACGGGAAGAAGCCTACAAATTCGATGCTTGACAGGAGATTCCATGATCGTGGAAGGATTTTTAACCGGCTTGGAATATCTGACATAAAAGGCGGGGTGCAGGATGGTTCGAATTACAAGATGGCTGACAGGTTGGGTAGCCTTTACAGTGTCCGGAAGGCAGAAAGGGCAGGCTGAGCGTTTTTTGAGCCTGTGTACTCATAATGGAAAAGTGTTGTGGGAGATGCAGCCTATTGGAGACGAAAAAGGGTTCCAGTGTAAAATACGAGCTTCGGAATATAAAGAGCTGGTTCCAGATGCTCGAAAATGCCGGGTGAAGGTCCGTTTGCAAAAAAAAGGAGGTTTCCCTTTTTGTTGGCGCAAAGCATCCCGAAGAAAGGGAATCCTGGTGGGCTGTGCTCTGTTTCTACTGCTTTTATGGATTCTTTCCAGCCGCTATTGGCTGATTACCGTTTCTGGTAACAGCCAATTAGCGGCTTCTACCCTATTGCAGGCAGCACAGGAAGAAGGGTTGTTTCAAGGGGCTACGCGCAGAGAGGTGGATCCTCAAATGTTGGCATCCGCTTTGATGAAGCGTTTTCCAGAGATCGGCTGGATTAGTATCAACACCCGGGGATGTTCTGCCGAAATCTGTTTGGAGGAAGGAATCCCCACGCCAGAGGAGCAGACACAGGAAACCCCGGCTAATATTTTGGCGGCTGTAGATGGAGTCATCCTATCTATCGATACCTTTGACGGCACTGCCATGGTCAAGGCGGGAGAGGCGGTCACACAGGGGCAGCTCCTTATTTCTGGGATCAAGGAAAACCAGCTGGGAGGTACCAGCGCAGTATATGCCAGAGGAAAAATTGTAGCCAAAACCAGACGGAGCTTTTCAGCTCAGGTGCCTATGGAACAGGTAAAGGCAGTCAAAACCGGTCAGACGGTATGCCGGCGCAGCCTTACCTTTTTTGGCATCACTCTGCCGCTGAATCTACACCGGGAGCCGGAGGGCCTTTGGCAGAGAGAACGGGAAAAAACTACCCTCACCTTGCTGGGAACAGAACTTCCCGCTTTTGTTACACAGGAGACTTGGTTCGAATATCGGGAAACGCCCTGCACCCTTACCCGTAAAGAGGCAGAAGAATTAGCCTGGGATATGATAGAGCTTCAGCAGCGGGAGTTGTTGGGAGCAGAAGGAAGGGTCCTTTCTGAGGAGGCGAATGTGAAAATCCAGAGCGGAAAATTGTGCCTGACTGTAAACTCTCAGTGTCAAGAGGAGATTGGGGTCACCCAGCAGATCCTTTTTGAGTGATTTTTCAGTTTCATGAGAAAATGGGGATTTTGCACAGGAAAAAGGAGGAAACAGGGGAATTTCAACAGAAGTGTATGTGATAAATACTGTATAAATGAGCTAAAATTTGTTGATTTTTTTATGAATTATTCAATGACGAATGGCTCGGTATGTGCTATAATAGAGAGGAAAAAAATCCCGAAAGGGAATAGGAAAAACCAAGGTGAGGCTATGTTCGAACAAAGGATCAATATTGATAGAATGGAGCAGGCAGCAGCGCTATTTGGCAGCTTTGACAGCAATGTCCGATTGCTGGAAAAGGAATATGGCGTCAGCATTGTAAACCGGGATTCTGAGATCAAGGTATCTGGGGATGCGGAATGCGTATACCGGGCAGTGCGAGCCATTGAAAGCCTTTTAAACCTAATCAACAAAGGGGAAGCGCTGACAGAGCAGAATATCCATTACTGTATTTCCATGGTCAATGAGGGTTCAGAGCACAAGCTGCAATCTTTGGCTGGGGACTGTATCTGCATTACCAGCAAGGGAAAGCCGGTAAAGCCCAAAACGATGGGCCAGAAGCAGTACTGTACTGATATCCGTTCCCATACCATTACCCTAGGCGTAGGGCCTGCCGGTACCGGTAAAACTTATTTGGCGGTAGCTATGGCAGTAACCGCTTTTCGAGCGCAGGAGGTCAATCGGATTATCCTGACTCGTCCCGCTGTGGAGGCTGGGGAAAAGCTGGGCTTTCTCCCTGGAGATTTACAGCAGAAGGTAGACCCGTATTTGCGTCCCTTGTATGACGCGCTGTTTGATATGCTGGGGGCAGAGAGTTTTCAAAAGTATGTGGAGCGGGGTAATATTGAAGTAGCACCCCTGGCCTATATGAGAGGCCGAACTCTGGACGACAGCTTTATTATTCTGGATGAAGCCCAGAATACTACACCGGAACAGATGAAAATGTTCCTGACCCGCCTAGGATTTAACTCCAAAATGGTCATTACTGGGGATATTACCCAGATCGACCTACCGGATGGAAGGCGGTCCGGCTTAAAGGATGCCATGCGTATTCTGAAAAATGTAGAAGATATTGCAATATTCCGGTTTACCGAACGGGACGTCGTTCGTCATAAACTGGTGCAAGATATTATCAAGGCTTATGAAAAATACGAGGAGGCTGGCGCAAGAAATGGAAAAAATAAGAGTAATTATCACCAATAAGCAAAAGGCTGTCAAGATCCCTACCGGAATGCGGATGCTGGTGCGCCGCTGCTGCAACGCGGTGCTTCGTATGGAGAAATTCCCCTATTCCGCTGAGATCAGCGTAACCTTTGTGGATAATGATCAGATTCAGGAATTGAATAGAGAATACCGTGGCAAGGATATGCCTACCGATGTGCTTTCCTTTCCTATGGGTGAAAACGGCGTGTATGATGAGAACCACACCACCGGGGCTAAGATCCTGGGGGATATTGTGATCTCTGTGCCCAAGGCAGTGGAGCAGGCCAAACGGTATGGCCACAGCTTCGAGCGGGAAATGGGATATCTGACGGCCCATTCCATGCTGCATTTGTTGGGCTATGACCATGAAAATGGTGGTATTGAGCGCGTGCATATGCGGGAAAAAGAAGAACTGGTCATGAGTATGCTGGGGCTGCCTGCTTCTAGCGCCTATACCTTCGGCGATGAATCATAAGAGGCCTTTTTATAAAAGCCTGTGGGCCGCGGTGCAGGGGATCTGGTACTGTTTGGTTCAGGAGCGCAATATGCGTACCCATACGGTAGCAGCGCTGTATGTCGTAGGTTTTTCTGGCTTTTTTGGGCTGAACCGCACGGAGTATGCCGTTCTATTTCTTACTTTTGCTTTGGTATTGTGCGCCGAGGTGGTGAATACCTCTATCGAGCGACTGTGCGACCGGGATACTGAGGGTTTCAGCCAATGGGCCAAGGTGGTCAAGGATACGGCGGCGGGAGCTGTGTTGGTGTGTGCTCTGTTTGCGCTGGGGGTGGCTTGGAACCTGTTCTGGAAGCCGGAGGTCTTTCCGGTGATCTGGGACTTTTTCACCGCCTGTTGGTGGAGATTGCCGCTTTTGGTGCTTTCTGGGCTAATAGCCATCGCCTTTATCATCTGGGGGCCGGGGCCGCTGTTGAAAAAGCTGCGTCTGTCCCGCCGGAAATGAATGAAAAACGTCAGCTTTCGTCCTACGGGGCGAAAGCTGATTTTGTATCCTGTAAAATTTTGAGGAAACACCCGGAAGGGTTTGACAGGAAAGCAGGAGTAGATTACAATAGAAAACAGTGGTGTATAGCCTTTTACAAGTGGTTTTGACGGAAAAGGTGATATGGATGAAACCGGGGCTTTTGATTGTGTATGCCGTGTTGGGTTTGATTCTCCTGATAACAGGGTGGGGTGTGCTGAAAAAGCATTCCATCTATCCCTCTACCCAGGTGGGATATCATGTAGAAGATGCTATAAAGAGCCGCAAAGCCTGGGAGCTTGCCAACCGGGCAGCTGGAAAACTCTCCCTGGTGTGTGGGGTGGTTGTTTGGCTGCTGATGGCCGTGTTATGGTTGACAAAGGCTTCTTTGGGTCTGTGCTTGGGGATGCTTTTTATTGTGGCAATAGCAGCAGTGTGTCTGGTTATTTTTGTACCGCTGGGATTGCTGCGAAAAAATAAAGGTGCTTGAAAAAAGATTCTCAGCTTGTGTACAAATAGAATGGACTAAGTAAAGATAAAAGGAGTTTTCTATGGAATATCGTCAGGAAGATAAGGCGGCATTTGTCGCGATTGTAGGAAGGCCGAATGTGGGAAAATCCTCCCTCTTGAACCGGATGTTGGGACAGAAGGTGGCCATCGTGTCCAGTAAACCCCAAACTACTCGTACCCGGATTATGGGGGTACTCACCCGGGGAGAAAACCAGCTGGTATTTTTGGATACCCCCGGTCTGCATAAGTCTCGCAGCCGGCTGGGCGATTATATGGTGAAATCTGTCACCGAATCGGTAGCCAATGTGGATGCAGGGTTGCTGGTAGTAGAGGCAGGGGAGAAAATTTCTCCCGCAGACCATGATTTGATCGAGCGATTCAAAAAGTCTGGGATGCCCGCATTGCTGGCCATCAATAAGATCGATTTGCTGGAAGATAAAACTCGGCTTATGGCGCAGATCGCAGAGCTTTCCGCTCTGTTTCCCTTTGAGGCAGTGGTGCCGGTTTCTGCTCAGGACGGCAGCGGTGTGGAAGAACTCATCGGCGAGCTGGAAAAATTGTGCCAGCCGGGAGGCCACTTCTTTGATGAAGATACCCTCACCGATCAGCCCGAGCGAGTGCTGGCTGCCGAGATGGTCCGGGAAAAGCTGCTGCGCTTACTGGATCGGGAAATTCCTCACGGTACTGCCGTGGCGGTAGAGCGAATGCGGGAACGGGAAGACGGCTCCGCCACCGACATCGACGCTGTGATCTTCTGCGAGCGGGAGAACCATAAGGGGATTATCATCGGTAAGGGCGGTTCTATGCTGAAAAAGGTGGGGACCTATGCCCGTGAAGATATGGAGAGGTTTTTCGGCTGCAAAGTGAACCTGAAACTGTGGGTAAAGGTGAAGGAGGACTGGCGCAATCGAGAAGCTGTACTCCACACACTTGGCTATGATAAAACGGATTTTAACGGCTGATTACCATAAATCAAGCGTAAAGTCTGCCGAAAAATGGCGAACAAACAATTATTTTCCATTCATACCTTTGGCGCTTTGACAAATACTCT
>CALWVH010000114.1 GCA_944384915.1 uncultured Clostridia bacterium
CAAACAATCCTAAATATGCTGCCCTTCCACTCAGGAAGGGCTTTTTTACTGCCAAATTTAGGGAGAACCATTTTCTTTCCTTCGATATCATAAACGTGAAAATCCCGGGACACCGGAAGGAAGGACGGATGAGTATGAAAGAATTGGCAAAAGGGGTGGACGTTTCCACCCATAACGGCGCCATTGACTGGAAAAAGGTAAAACAAAGCGGTATTTCCTTTGCCATTATCCGCGCCGGATTTGGCAACACCGATACCCAGCGGGATGCAAAGTTCATTGCTAACATGAACGGCGCTCTGGAAGCAGGGCTAAAGGTGGGGGCCTATTGGTTCTCCTATGCCCTGACGCCAGAGGAGGCAAAAAAGGAAGCGGAGGTTTTTGCAGGAATCATGGAGCCCTACCGAGGGCGAGTACAGTACCCTCTGTATTACGACTATGAATATGATTCCCAGCGGTACGCTGCCCAACAGGGCGCAAGTGTGACCCGAGAGCTGGTAACTGCCATGACGGAGGCTTTTTGCTGCCGCTTGCGAGAGCTTGGCTGGTACAGCGGGTACTATACCAATCTAGATTACCTGCGCAACTGGGTAAACGCCAAGGCCCTAACAGAGTATTCCCTCTGGCTGGCAGACTACACCGGTGGGCCTGACACAGACTGCGGACTATGCCAGACTGGGAGCACTGGCAAAGTTAACGGTATTAGCGGCAATGTAGATACGGATATCGCTTATGCCGACCTTCCCACCCTTATTCGAAAAAGCGGGCTCAATGGCCTCTCTTCCAACACCGCCCAGCCCACAGGCACCTGTACGGGCAATGGAGTGCGCATTCGTAAAGAGGCCCACACTGCGGGAAAAATTCTCGCACACGCCAACATGGGGGACCAGCTGCTATTGCTGGACGACGACGGTTGGGGCTGGTCAAAAGTTCAAACAGATTCTGGCGTCACCGGCTGGATCTACAACCGCTATCTTAATGCCCCAAACCGCAGTGCCAGCCGCCGGGTAGTGTGCAGCGGCACCAATGTCAATCTGCGGGAAAGTCCCTCTCTCACTGGAAAGGTGCTGCGCCAGCTCCAACCGGGGGACGAAAAAGAGTTAGTCTGCATTCTTCCCAGCGGCTGGCTGGATGTGGGAGAAGGTTATCTCTATTATGATAAAAGCTATTTGTCTTTGGAAAAATAAAGGAGGAAAAATCGTGGATTGGATTACCAAATGCAAAGCGGCAGTTTCTCTATTGCTGGGGACACTCTCCGCTTGGTTGGGAGTGTTGGCTGTACCGGTCTATGTGCTGGTGCTGTGCAATGTCATCGATTATGCCACTGGTATCGCTGCTGCATGGAAACGTGGAGAAAAGGTGAGCAGCCATACCGGTATCCGGGGTATCACCAAAAAGGTATGTATGTGGCTGTTGGTGGCAGTGGGAGGAATTTTAGACTGGCTGCTGCTGTATACAGGTGAATCTCTGGGGCTAGAAATCCATCTGCCTATGCTAGCAGCTTCTCTCACAGCGGTGTGGCTTATCTGTAATGAAGTACTTTCTATTCTAGAAAACATGAAGGACATCGGGGTACCCCTACCGGGATTTTTGGGAAAATTGGTATCCATGGTTCAGGGGAAGCTGCCTGATAGCCAACCGTGATCCTTCTATAAAACCAAAAACGCCTGCCGGAAAGCAAATCCGATGCAGGCGTTTTTTTATTTTTATACGGCTTTAATAAATAGAAGCGCCATTGAGCCAAGCGAACAGATAAACTCCCATTAGCGCCGCCATACCAGCGGTGACGCCCTTTTCCAAGGAAGGGCGTTTTTCGGTAAGAGCGGCTGCAAAAAGGAAAAAGGGTACATCACAGGAAAGATATCTTCCTCCGCTGAGGAGCCAGGAAAGAGAATAATTTAAGATCAGATAGAAGAAGGCATATAAGGTAAACATGGAGGGAAATCTGCGCCAGCATAGTACCAGTAAAACAAAGGACACCACAAACAAAGCAAGTTGAGGAATCCAGATGGCCGCCCGGGTAGAAGGTTCACTCCATAAAAAAGCGTTTTCCCCTACATATTGCAGGGTTTGGCTGAACCACATAAACCCCTGATACCAGTGCTCCTGATGGGTGATAAAGGCAAAGGGATCGCCGTCTACTGCATAATTTAATAGCAGGTATATGCCTGCTCCAACAAAAGGCAAAAGTACAAAGGGCAGCTTTTTGAGCACAGGCAAAAGCCGATTTTTCCAGCCTCTCCCATCTCTCGCTAATACTTGTTGGCTTTCCATCAACTCTACAATTATTACCCCAGCAATCAAAATACCATGCATTCGAGTCATAGCAGCCAACAGCCCCCACACTCCCGCTAGCCACCACCGATGACGGCGAGTATACAGAAGTGCTGCAGAAGTAGTGAGCAGAAACAGGCTTTCCGTCATTATCGTACCAAAAAAGAAAGAAAACGGAAAGACGGAGAGAAATACCACTGTCCGCTGAGCGGCACGGCGGTTCAGTTCCTCCCGTGCCAGACGATACACAAACACACAAGCTGCACTGTAACACAAAAAGGAAACGGTTAGACCGGAAACCACTGCATCACCGATAAAGAAATTTACTCCTCGTACCAGCCACACATACAGCGGAAAAAATACCAGAAACAGATGCTCACCATTTTCCGTATAGCCGGAATAGCCCTCTTCCACTAGATGTACATAATGATACCCATCCCCATTAAGCATCACATTTTGCAGAGAAACGGGTTCTCCCTCCCCTGCCAAAAATAAAAGGATCAAGCCACTTAGTAACAAAACTACCAATCGAAAGCTTAGGGCAACTAGAAAAATCTTCCCGTTTTCCCGCCAGCGCAAGGCCTTTTCCCCGGGATATAGAGATAACCTCTTTTTCTGTGGTCCAAGGGCAAAAAAAGATTCTTCCATAGGCAGCCCCAGCCCACAAGCCATAAGCCACCGCAATAATAGGAAACACCCTAACAGCGCTGCCGCTAGAGTAATGAGAATATCCAATATCATACAACTCATCCTTTTCTTTGATTCCTGCCCTCAGTATAACATAAAATCACAGCTGAGAGGATACCAATTTTTTCGAGAACACACTTCCACTTTAGCAGCTATCCCATCTGATTTTACCGGTTTCTCCCCGCAGTTTTCTGTGATATAATAGCAGTATCATTTTAAGAGGAGCTTTTTCATGATCTTTTCCCTACTCTACATGGCCCTGTTTATATGCTGCGGCTTCTGTCTCTCCAACTGGATTCTGCGGCCCCGACGCCTTTGCCTGCGGCTTTGGCTGGGGGGATCTACTGGGCTGTTCCTGCTGTTATGGCTTCCAGCGCTGTGGTCATTTCTGCTGGGGTTTACCCTTTCCGCCCAGCTGCTGGCAGGGGGGACGACGGGGGTATTGGCAGGGGCTGTGTGGCTTTTCCAAAAGAAACGTCCATTTTCCCGGGAGCCCTTCTCTTTGACCCGGCTGCGCTCCCTATGGGGTGTGCTGCCTTTTTGGCTGTTTTCCCTGTACTTGCTGTATACCCATACCCTTCGGGCAGAAAATGGGGCGCTTCACTGCGGGCAAAGTACTTTCGGGGACATGCCTCTACATTTGGGGCTTATGACCTCCGTAGCAGAACAGGAGATATTCCCGCCAGAATACTCCATCCTTCCCGGTACATCTGTAGGGTATCCCTTCCTCTGCGATACGGTTTCCTCCACCTTTTTAAAGTTGGGGGCTCCCCTTGCATTTTCCTATATGCTTCCTATGGCACTGGCATTGTTGCTGTTTTTCTGGGGGCTGTACCTGCTGTACCGGGAATTCCTGCGTCCCTTTGCCCCTGTTCGGGCAGCAGCAGTGGCCTTTTTGCTCTTTACCGTAGGCGGGGGATTTGGCTTTGCTTATTTTTTGGATAACGCCGATCAAAACACGTATCTTCCCCAGCTCCTCACGGGTTTTTACATTACTCCCACCAATCTATTGGAACAGAATGTCCGGTGGGTAAATATTCTCTGCGATATGCTCATTCCCCAGCGGGCTACTCTTTTTGGCTGGACATTACTGCTGCCCTGTCTATTTTTGCTACTACGCTTATATCGTCGCAAAACCTTTCGATGGCAAGAAAGCCTGTGGCTAGGAGTATTTGCCGCAGGGTTGGTATTAGTACAGACCCACGCCTTTTTAGCCCTTGGAATCTTTACCTTGGGAATGATACCTTTTGCGGTATGCCGTCATGGGATAAAGAGAGCCTTTTTCCGGTTTCTTCCTTATGGTGCGTCGGTGCTGGCGCTGGCGCTGCCGCAGCTGCTCTTCTTTACTTTCCAGCAGAGTGGGACCGAGGGCTTTGTGTGTTTTGGTTGGAACTGGGGCAACCAGTGGGACAGCTACCTATGGTTCTACCTAAAAAATCTGGGTCTTCCTTTTGTGCTGTTACTCCCCTCTATCCTCTCTGCTCCCCGGGAGATGCGCCGTCCTGCCTTTGGAGCGTTAGTATTGTGGATACTGTGCGAAGTAGTGATCTTCCAGCCCAACTCTTACGACAACAACAAGCTATTATATATTTCCTGGATAGTAGCCTGTGCTTTTGTCGCTCGCTATTTGCTGATCCTATGGCAGCGGCTCCGGGGCCTACCGGGACGGTGGTTCCTAGCGGGGGTTGTGGCGGTATGCGTGTTCCTTTCCGGCGGTATGACCATGGCACGAGAAGCAGTATCCGACTATGAGCTGTTCAGCGCTCAGCAGGTGGAAGCTGCTCAATGGATAAAAGAAAACACCCAGCCGGATGCAGTATTCCTTACAAGCAACAATCACAACAACGCAGTTGCGGCCCTTACGGGGCGAAACATCGTATTGGGAACAGATTCTTATCTGTATTTTCACGGCTTGGATACCTCCCAGCGATACGCGGATGTACAGGCCATGTTTACACAACCGGGGGCTTTAGAAACGCTTGCCCCGACATATGAAATTTCCTATCTTTATATTGGCAGTTATGAGCGCAGCATAGAGGGATTTGATGAAAACTTGTCTGCCGCCTTGCCAGTAGTATTCCAAAACCAAGAAGTAACCATCTATCAGCTTACTTAAAGGAGGGGCTTCTATGTCCATACAAAAAAAATATGCTGCGGGGAAAAAGTCTCGCTCTCCCCATACCGGCCCGCGTGCCCCCCGTCGGGAATCATCACGACCCGTGAAATCCGAGGTCTTCCCGTTGTCAGAGATTGACCACCCTATCGAAAAGGAAGCTACCCCCATTTCCAGCCACACCCCCTGTCCCTTGTACCGCAAATGCGGCGGGTGCCAGCTGCAAAACATGGATTACGCCCGCCAGCTCCACTGGAAACAGGAGCAGGTGCAGCGCCTGTTGGGCAAATATGGAAAAGTACAGCCTATCATCGGCATGGAACACCCTTTTCACTACCGGAACAAGGTACAGGCCGCTTTTGCATGGGATAAAAGCCGGAAGAAGATCGTTTCGGGAGTGTACCAGTCTAGCACTCACCGGGTGGTGCCGGTGGAATCCTGTATGACCGAGGATGAGACTGCCGACAAGATTATCGGAGCCATCCGGCGAATGATGCCCGGGTTCCACATGACCCCCTATGACGAAGTCACCGGCAAGGGTTTTTTGCGCCATGTGCTGGTACGCCGGGGCTTTACCACCGGTCAGGTGATGGTAGTTATGGTGACGGCCACGCCGGTTTTCCCCGCCAAAAATAACTTCTGCCGCGCCCTGCGCCAGGAGTTTCCAGAAATCACCACCATTGTGCAAAACCTTAACGACCGCTTTACCAGTATGGTACTGGGGGAACAGGAAAAGGTACTGTACGGTCCGGGCTATATTGAGGATGTGCTGTGCGGCTGCACTTTCCGTATCTCCCCCCGCTCCTTCTACCAGATCAACCCAGTGCAGACAGAAACCCTCTACCGTACAGCCTTAGAGCACGCTGGACTCACCGGAAAAGAAACCGTGCTGGACGCCTACTGCGGCGTAGGCACCATTGGCTTGGCAGCAGCAAAGCTGGGGGCAGGCCGGGTCATCGGCGTGGAAGTAAACCGGGACGCGGTACGGGACGCCATTGCCAACGCCAAAACCAGCGGCGTACAAAACGCCCGGTTCTATTGCGCTGATGCCGGGGAGTTTATGGTAGGCATGGCTCAGTCCGGCGAAACCGTGGACGTAGTCATCATGGACCCACCCCGGGCAGGCAGCGATGAAGCTTTTCTTTCCTCTGTTTGCCGCCTTGCCCCCAAAAAGTTGGTGTACATCTCCTGTAACCCGGAAACTCAGGCACGGGATATCCGGTATCTCGTTTCCCATGGCTGGAAGGTGGAATTTTTGCAGCCAGTGGATATGTTCCCCCACACCAACCATATAGAAAATATCGCTGTATTACAAGGAGAAGCCAAATGAAAGATCGCATTATGTTATGGGACAATCTAAAATTTATTTTAATAACCTTGGTAGTGGTAGGGCATTTTTCAGAGCGCTTCGCATCTACATCAGACATATGTAAAAGCATCTTCCTGTTCATCTATGCGTTTCATATGCCGCTTTTCCTGTTTATTTCGGGTATGTTTCATAAAGACACCGATATTCCCAAAAAAATCCTATTCTACAATAAGTGCAGGGTTTGTTTTAAAATTTGCATTATCTATCGCCAACAGACTTGCTGGAAAAGAATTTTCTTTTCAACTTCTGGCTGATTCATATATCCCTTGGTTTATGTTCGCTTTAGCAGCATACACGGCGCTCTGTTATCTGCTGCGCAATGAAAATAAAATATTCATTTTAATTGGATTCATTTTGCTCGCCTGTTTTACTGGATATGACGAAACGATCGGTGATCTCTTATATCTATCGAGAATCATTGTATTTTTCCCATTTTACCTATTGGGAAATATCCTAAAACCACAGGCAGTCAATGATTTTCGAAAAAAGTACAGATGGCTTATTATTCCCGCCATACTGATTATGCTTGTATGGGCATATTGTTGCTTTGCACAATTGGAAACTGCTTATGTATTGCGCAGATTATTTACAGGTCGTAATCCATTCTCTGAAGTATTTGCTTCTAACGAAATTTTGGCCCGCCTGCTGTGCTATATGATATCAGCACTTACTTGTTTTTCACTGATCTTTTTAGTTCCGTCCGGAAAAATTCCTTTTTTTCAAAGGCAGGTCAAAACACATTAAATGTATATTTCTGGCATTGGCCCCTGTACATTTTACTCGATCATTATTTCAACATTTCGGTACTGTTTTCTTACGGCCTTTTAGGTAAAGCCGGATTTTTCTTGATTGCAATTTTATTACCTATTTGTCTGTCGTTTCGACTTTTTTCCTTTCCCCTTAAACAAATTCGAACAGCTATTTATAAACCAAATACGAATCAGCGTTAGCCTTACACCAGCGGGGCAAAGCTGCGCCGAAACTCCCCCGGGGGAACCCCATACTTTTTCTGAAAAGCGTGGGAGAACACCCGGGGGTTTTCATATCCCACTGCTAGCGCTGTATCCTGTACCGAATGGTTTTCCAGTAGTAGGCGGCGTGCTTCGTACATCCGCATGTTTAAAAGGTACTGGTAAGGCGTCAGCCCCATGGCCCGGGCAAAGGTGCGAATGAAGTGCTCCGGCGTACATCCAAAATGGGTGCTGATGCTGTTGACATTCAGCTCCCTATCTCGGAAATGAGCACGGATGTAGGCTGCCGCCTCTCCCATGGGCGCTTGATATTGGGGAAGATACGTCTGTTGCACATAGTCACCAAATGCCTCTACGATCTTTCTCCCATACCTACTCTGCGCCTGGTTTTGCAGGTATAATGTTTGAAGCAAGCTCCAGAAGTGTTTTAGTGTCTCGTCTTTTTTGGGATCAATGGGAATTACACAGGGAAACCCAATTGGAAAAAAATCAATATGAAAATATAGGCAAACAAAGGATTCTTCTGGGGCGGCTATCATGGAATAGGGAGTGGAAGCGGGAAAAATATACATCTTTTCCGGTTCCAAGGTTTGAAGTACACCATTTTCCCTGTAATGGATATGTCCGCTTTCTACTAAATACACACGGGAATATCCCGCTGCCACCGGTTCGTCTACATGCCAGTCCTTCCGTTGAATACCGTATCCATCTATAAGTAGGATCATTCTTTTCTCCCCCATCATGAGCAATATCAATTATTATACCATAATATCATGAAATTCTCGTTACATTTTCAATTTTTTTACGGTACAATAGGGGCAAGAAATAAAAAATCCCGGCACATTTTCCGGGAAGATTTCATATTTGGAGGTATCAGCCATGCTTACCGCAGCAGAAGTCCAGGTGCTCCGCACTTTGGCCCAGCAGTATATGGAATATGCCCTTGCCCCCCATCAGAAAGAATTGGAAACCCTTTGGATCGCCCACAATACCGGCAATAGCCAGCGTCCTATGGTGCTCATCGACCAGATTCCGTGGAACGAAATGGATGTGGATGGATCCCTTCAGTGTCAGATCCAGGACCCTTACTGGCAGTGGGTGGAGTGCAGCCTCCGCCGCAAGCTGTATCAGGCTAAATATATGCCGGCGGATATGCTCCTGCCCCCGTATATTCTCATTCCCCGTATTCTGCAAAACCCACGTTACCGCGAATTCGGCGTAGAAGTGCAAGAGACCACCACCAGCATGGATAAGACCAGCGATGTCGTTTCCCACTCCTATGAGAAACAGTTTGAAACCATGGAGGATCTGGAAAAGATCCAGATGGTGCCTCTGCGTGCTAACAAGGAAGCGGAAGGCGTCGTTATGGATGAAGCCAAACGTATTTTTGAAGGCATCGCTCCTGTATACTGGGAGGGCGTTTCCCTGCATAGCGGCCTCTGGGATACCATCAGCCAGTGGCAAGGCGTAGAAGAATGCTACTATCAACTGCTGGACGAACCGGAGCTGCTTCATGCCATTATGGAACGTCTTACCGGCTTTATGCTGGAACAGATCCGGCAGGGCAACGAGGACGGCCTGTTTGATACCGCCAGCAGCCTGTGCCACTGCTCCCACACCATCGTAAAGCCCTTTGGTTCCGGTATGGAAGACCGTCCAGGTATCTCTCAGAATAGCTGGACCTTTGGACTGGCACAGCTCTTTACCTCAGCCTCTCCTGAAGTGACAAAGGAATTTGAGGTGCCCTATGTGAGCCGTATTTTTGAGCAGTTCGGCGACGTTTATTACGGCTGTTGCGAACGTCTGGACGACCGTCTGGATATTCTGGAATCCCTGCCCAATGTACGGAAGATCTCTTGCAGCCCGTGGAGTAACCCGGAGCACTTTGCTTCCGTTCTGAACAAACGGTATATCATGTCCAACAAGCCCAATCCTGCTTTTGTAGGCTCCGGCGACCTAGATGCTTCCAAGCGGGAAATGGAGAACGTCATCCGCGCTGCCAAATCCCACGGCACACGGCTGGAGATGATCCTCAAAGATAACAGCACCGTCCATTATCATCCGGAACGGCTGTGGGAATTCAGCCGCATGGCAATGGAATTGGTACAGAAATAAAACAGAACCGCCCTTCCCCATTTTGGAGAAGGGCGGATTTTACTGTGTTTTTTGGGGAAATCCCCCCACTACTGCCAACGCCCCAACAATGCACAGGATCAACCATAAAAGGATACTGCTCCCCCATCCGCTGATATCTGCCAGGACACCTGAAAGGATACCGGAAAGTCCTGCTCCTAAATAGGCGCAGAAGTTAAACATCCCCGCCACCCCGGAGGATCGCCCATATATGGAAAGCCGCAAAGGAATATAGGTGAGGAGAAGGGTATTGATACCGCACAGTAGCGCCGAAATTGCTCCAAAAAACAATACATCCAGCCAAAGAGAACGACCTAATAATAGGAAAAACAACAAACACAGTCCACCAGTACCTAAAAAAAGCAAGATCCCCGGCTTTTTTTCCCGACCATAATACCGATTCATGAGTCGCCCGGAAAGCAAGACTCCTAACATACTGAATACTGGTACCAGTGCTGATGCCGCCGATACCAGCCCTGCCGGAGCATCGTGCAGGCTGGTAAGGATGGTGGGTTCCCATAAGGTGATGCCGTCTTTGATAACACCCTGGGCTACTGCCGCCACGCAAAAAAACAGCAACCGCTCCCGGCGTATTAACTGCCACAGGGTAAGAGGTTCTCCCGGAACCACTTTGGAAACTTCCCCTGCCTCTTCCCGGGAAAAATCCTCCAGTCCCACTTTCTGAGGGGAGTCGTTCATCCGAAGCAAAAACCATAGGGTAAACAACAACGTCACTACACCGGGAAGAAAAAAGGCCCCTCTCCATCCCGTAAAAGTAAGAAGAAGCCCTAGCCCTGCCCAAGAAAGAAGATACCCCGCCAGTGAAGAGATGGAGATGATAACAGCCGGAAGATTCCGTTCCCCGGGGGCATACCACACTGCCACGGCCCGGACAATAGGGCCCCACAATGTAGAGAGAAACAGGCCGTTAATGAGCCACACAGCAAAGATCACCCCATAATAGGGGAATACTCCTATGAGTAGATTGCACAGAGAGGTGCCCAGCAATCCCAAAGCCATAAACCGCTTAATAGGCAGCTTATCCCCCAGCAGTCCGTTGAGCAGGTGACCTGCCCCATAGCTGATAAAAAAAGCGCTGCCGATCATTCCCGCTTTGGCGGCGCTCCACCCCAGCTCCTGTGTCATAGAAGGCAGGGCGATGGAAAGGTTGGTGCGGCACAGGTAAGAAAGAGCATATGCCACCCAGCACAATGCGAGCACTCGCCGTTGCCACATCCGACGTTGCCCAGTAATCGTTTGACTCATGGTCATCCCTCCGGTTTTAATTTCAAAACCACAAAAAACAACAATTAACAATGTTGTATTATATGTTTTTAATTGGTGTTTGTCAAGTGATGATACGCAAATATTAGCTTTTTCCTTTAATTTATTTGGTTTTTTCTTTTATAAGCGTTTACTCGTGAGTGTTTATTGTGTTAAAACTTTGTTTTTTGTGGTTTTCTATTGATTTTCACATTCCTCCGCGCTATAATAAACCCAAAACAGCAAAGGAGGAATGCTATGCTGGCAGAAGAACGATATCGGAAAATTATGGAGCTTCTTCGCCAAGACCACACTGTTAAAGTGGGGGCTCTGGCGGAACTGTTCCATGTTTCTGCCGAAACGGTGCGTCGGGATCTGGATTATCTGGAACAGGCAGGATGCCTAAAAAAAGTCCATGGCGGAGCTGTTCTGGAACAGGTGGACACCCACGAACCAGAATTCCAGGAACGGGAGAGACTGTACCACGAAAAAAAGCGGGAGTTAGCTCAACTGGCCTGCTGTTTTGTCAAGGAAGAAGATTCCATTGCATTGGACGCCGGTACTACTAGCCTAGAAATTGCCCGAGTACTGAAAAAGCGATACCGTACGCTCACCATCCTTACCAACTCTATCCCGGTGGTGTGGGAACTACTGGATAAGCCCTCTTTTACGGTGATCTTAGCAGGCGGCAAAGTACATGCCGAAGAAAAATCTGTAACCGGTGGAGCTTGTATCGAACAGCTACGCCAGTATCGGGTGAATCATTACTTTCTCACTCCCAGCGGTATTTCTCTTCAGTCTGGCATTACTTCCTACGGCTTTGGTGAGGTAGAGGTACAGCGCACCATGTGCCAAATCGCCGCCCGTACAGTAGCTTTCTGTCACAGCGGATACTTTGACAAGGTATCTTTAATGAAGGTGTGCGACCTGATTCGGACAGAATGTATCGTCACGGATTCCTCCCTGCCAGAGGAAACCCGACTGCGTTATGAGGCCGCTGGGGTAACGATACTTGTTCCAAGAGAACCTTCTCTGGAAATTCAATCATTATCATAAAGGAGACGAGAACATTGAAAAAAAAGATCCTTTTGGCCCCTGAGGAAAATTGGTATAAAGCCAATCTCCACTGCCACTGCACCGTTTCGGATGGGGAATGGACAGCAGAAGAAATCAAGGAACGGTATCAGGAACAAGGATATTCGGTGATCGCCTATACCGACCATATGGATTACCGCCGCCACACCGACCTGGACGACGAAAGTTTCCTCACCATCGGCGCCTTTGAAGCCAACATTGACGCTCCAGCAGAACAGTATCCCGACTGGAACACCCGTCCGGTGTATCACCTAAATTTTTACGATACCCGCCCTGAAGGACGCGACTGCGCCGCGGTACCCATGCCGGAGCAGGTGTATACCATGGAAAACGTAAACGCCTATATCAAAGCCCGGAAGGACGAGGGATTTTTGTGCTGCTATAACCATCCCTAGTGGAGCGTGCAGACCTATGAGGACTATATTTCCCTGGAAAATGTGGATTTCTTTGAGATCTATAATCACGGCTGCGAACTGGACGGTTTGTATGGTTACGCTCCCCAGGCTTATGATGAGCTGCTGCGCACCGGCCACCGGATGTCCTGCTTTGCCACCGACGACAACCATGACCGCTCTCCTCTGGGAGATCCCCGCAATGATTCTTTCGGCGGCTTTACCATGATCCAGGCTCCAGAGCTGCGCTATGACGCCATTATCAGCGCCCTAAAGGAGGGCCGCACCTACGCCTCTATGGGACCCCTGATCCACAGCCTGTACATGGAAGAAAACCGTCTGGTCATTGAGTGCAGCCCGGTAGAAAGCATTTATCTCATCACCCAGGGAAGAGACTGCCAGTGGCTTCGGGTACATCCCGGTGAGAGCCTGACCCGGGCAGAGTTTCCTCTTACTGGAAACGAGGGATATGTCCGTATCCAGCTGCGTGACGGACGGGGACTGTATGCCAATACCAATGCCTATGATGTAAAAGAGCTTCTCTCGGAGGAATGAATCGTTCCCGCATAAGGAGGAATCATTATGCCAAAAGATAACATCTTGCTGATCACCACCGACCAACAGCGGTTCGATACCATCAACGCCCTAGGTAACCAAAGTATCTTCACCCCCCACCTGAACTACCTGGCTGCCTCCGGCATTGCCTTCACCCAGTGCTACGCTGACTGCCCTTTGTGTATCCCCAGCCGCACCACCATTATGACCGGCCAGCGCGGTTTTGAGAGCGGTGTGGTAGCTAACGCCGCCCATGAGGCCTTTATGATGGACGCCACCGCCCGCCGCCGTACCCTCCCCGCCATGCTCACCGACGCAGGATATCAGACCAAAGCCATGGGCAAGATGCACTTCGACCCTGCCCGGGCCCATTACGGCTTTGAAAGTATGACCCTGCCCCTGGACTATATGCGCCAGTACGACAAGCGTCCCTATGGTGCCCGGCCTAAAGTCCACGGTACCGGCGAATGTGAACTGGAACCTGCCATTTCCACGGTAGACGTAAAGGACAGCATGACCCAGTGGATCACCGACGGAGCTATTGACTTTATTGAGACCCGGGACCCACAGCGCCCCTTCTTTATGTGGACCAGCTACACCAAGCCTCACCCGCCTTTTGACCCCTGCCGGGACTTCTGGGAGCTGTATGACAAGATCCCCATGCCGGAAGCCGTTTACGGCGACTGGAGCCGGACACTGGAGGAAACGCCCCAAGAATTTTTGATGAACTGCTATGAAAACACCAATATGCACTTCTTTGGCAAGGAGCAGGTAGCAGCGGTTCGCCGCGCCTATTACGCTATGATCTCCCAAGTGGACTATTTCCTGGGTCGGCTGTTTGGATGCCTGCGGGAAAACGGCCTGTTCCAGAACACCTGGATCATCTTTACTGCCGACCACGGCGAGATGCTGGGCGACCACTTCATGAGCCAGAAGAACCTGTTCTTTGAAGGCTCCGCCCATGTGCCCCTCATCATCGTGCCGCCCCAAGGCCGCTTTAGCGACACCAACCGCCGGGTAGATATCCCCGCCGAAATGGCGGATATTTATCCCACCATTCTGGCCATAGCGGGCCTTGAAGTTCCGGAATGGGCTACCGGCCGCAGCCTGCTGGAAGAAGTGGAGGATCGTCCCTTCTTTGGCAACAGCCTCAACCAGAATTTTTGCATCATGGAGAAAAAGTGGAAGCTGGTGTACAGCACGGTGGGAGATCACACCCTGCTCTTTGACTTAAACACCGCCCCCATGGAACAACATAACCTGGCAAACGATCCAGCCTGTGCCGAAAAGGAAGAACATCTGTGGAAGTTCCTGCTGGAGCATACCGCCCAGTATACGCCTGAGGTGCTGAAGGACGGAAAGTTTATTACAAAACCCGCCCCCCAGAGCCATTTGGACGTAAAGCATCATTGGACTGGGTTCCATTACCACGACTACTCAGTGGACGTGTTTCACTAAGCCTCTATAGGAAGGAGAACTGCTATGCCCCGCGATAATATTTTGCTGATTACCACCGACCAGCAGCGCTTTGATACCATCAATGCCCTGGGCAACCAGAGTATTTTTACCCCCCACCTGAATTATCTGGTGGCTTCGGGCATTACCTTTACCCGCTGCTATGCCGACTGCCCCATCTGCGTACCCAGCCGCACCACCATCATGACCGGCCGCCGGGGATTCGAGAGCGGTGTGGTTTCCAACGATACCCACGAAGCCGTGATGACCGCCGACTCTCAGGCTCGCACTACTCTGCCCGCTATCCTCACCGATGCGGGATACCAGACCAAGGCCATGGGTAAGATGCACTTTACTCCTGCCCGGGCTCATTACGGCTTTGAGGAGATGACGCTGCCTCTGGACTATATGCGCCAGTATGACAAGCAGCCTTACGGCGCTCGACCCAAGGTGCACGGCGCCGGCGAGTGTGAAGCCGACCCAGTGCTCTCCACCGTGGACACAAAGGACAGTATCACCCAGTGGATCACCGACGGAGCTATCGATTTTATCGAGACCCGGGACCCACAGCGCCCCTTCTTTATGTGGACCAGCTATACCAAGCCCCATCCACCCTTTGACCCATGCCGGGATTTTTGGGAGCTATACGACAAGATCCCCATGCCGGAAGCTGTCCACGGCGATTGGAGCCAGACTGTGGAAGGCACTCCCCAGGGAATGATGGAAGGCTGCTATGAGAACACCAATACCCATTTCTTTGGGCCGGAACAGCGCGCCGCCAGCCGCCGCGCCTATTACGCCATGATCTCCCAGGTGGACTACTCCCTAGGCCGACTGTTTGGATGCCTGCGGGAAAACGGCCTGTTCCAGAACACCTGGATCATCTTCACCGCCGACCACGGCGAGATGCTGGGCGACCACTTCATGAGCCAGAAGAATGTGTTCTTTGAGGGCTCAGCCCATGTGCCGCTGATTATTGTGCCGCCTCAGGGCCGCTTTGCCAATACCAACTCCCGGGTGGACGTGACCGCGGAAATCGCCGACATATATCCCACCATTCTGGCCATGGCGGGCATAAAAGCGCCGGAGTTCGTACAGGGTCGCAACCTGCTGGAGGAGACCGGCGAGCGGGTGTTCTTTGGCAACAGCCTGAACAAGCATTTCTGCGTCATGGAGGACAAGTGGAAGCTGGTGCTCTGCACCACCGGCGGCGATGTGCTGCTGTTCAACCTGAACGAAGACCCCATGGAGCAGCACAATCTGGCAAATGACCCAGCCTGCGCCGAAAAGAAAGAACATCTGTGGAAGCTCCTGCTGGAGCATACCGAAAAATATACCCCCCAGGTGCTGAAGGACGGGGAATTTATCATCAAGCCCGCCCCCACCTGCTATCAGGATGTAAAGAACCACTGGTTCGGCTTCCACTATCACGATTATTCCATTGATACCTTCCATTGAGAATGAGGAGAATTTTATGGAGAACAAAGTCATTTTAGTACTGGTAGACGGAATGCGCCCCGACGGCATCCAGCAGTGCGGCGATCCCTTTTTGGAGGAACTGGCCGCCGAAAGCACCTCCTCTTTTTCTGCTCGTACTGTATACCCTTCTATGACCCTTCCCTGCCATACTTCCCTGTTTTTCAGCGTGGAACCGGAACGCCACGGTATCCTTACCAACGACTGGCACCCAATGGTACGTCCCATTGACAGCCTAGGGGATGTAACCGCCCGGTACTATAAAAAAGCCGCTATGTTCTACAACTGGGAGCAGCTCCGGGATCTGAACCGTCCTGGCAGTCTGCATTTCAGCCATTTTGAAAGCGGTGATCTTCCTCACGAGGCCGCTATGGAGCGGGAACAGGTTATGACCGGCCTTGCCATCGACTATATTCAGAAGGAAAACCCGGATTTTGTGTTCCTGTATTTGGGCCACACCGACCATGCCGGACATGAGTATGGCTGGATGACGCAGCCTTATCTGGAAGCAGTGGCTAACGCTTCTCAGTGTATTCGCCGTGTCAAGGAAACTCTTTGCCCGGAATATCATCTCATTGTCACCGCCGACCACGGCGGCCACGACCGTGATCACGGTTCCCGAATGAAAGAGGATATGACCATTCCTATGATCTTCTACGGGCCCAGTTTTCCAGCCGGAGAACAACCTAAAGAATTAAGCATTAAGGATATTGCCCCTACCATTGCATCCCTACTAGGAATGCGCTTCCCACCTCAGTGGGAAGGCAAACGCATACTATAAACCGCCATATAAAAATAACTGCCTGTCCTTTTGGGAAACAGGCAGTTATTTTTTACTCTTTTTATGAACCGGTAGACTGGTAATGGCGCACACCAAACCTCCATAGTGCCCAACAGGGCAATAAAAATGCAATGCACACCAGGGGCGACAGCATACACCACAGGGAATCGCTCTTTTCTAATAAATACAGTAGCGGCCAATACTGGAAGCAGGCAAGAGGCACTACAAAGGTGAAAAATCGGAGGATACCGTCCCCGTAGATCCCCATGGGGTAGGAACCAAATTCCCGGCCTCCATCCGTGAAGATATTCATAAACTCCAACCCCTCCACCGTAAAAAAGCAAATAGCCGCATAGAGCAGAAACAGCCCGCAAAACACACATACACCTCCCAGGAGCATGAATACCAGCATCAGCACTCGCTGAAGATTCCATTCTACCCCACTGGCAGGCACTGCATACAGCAATACCAAAAAAGCCTGAAACAGGCGCCCTATCTTGCTTAACTCGATTTTCCCTGCTAACACCAAAAAGATTTCGTTTCGGGGACGCAAGAGCACTCGATCAAACTCCCTGTTGCGGACCATGGAGGAAAAGGTATCAAATCCCCGAAAAAATCCCTCACACAAAGAAAAAGACATGAGAGTCACCGAAAAACATAGCAGCACCTGCTGGAAGGTAAAACCATCCACCTGATGAAACTTGTCAAACAGAAACCATACACTTAAAAAAGCCGAAAAAGCGGTAATAAACTGCCCGATAGCCATGAGGAAAAATGAGGTTTTATACTGCATTACACTGCGCAGATGCATAGAGAAAAATTTTGCATATAGCTTCATTACACCATCCCTCCTTAGCCGCCCTGAACCACTACGCGCCGCAGGGCACGGTGCATCATCCACATTCCTAGCGCCAGCAGCGCTATCAGCCAGAACACCTGTAAGCTCACACCCCATACAGCCGCCTGTCCCGAAAGCTCACCGCTATATACTCGCAGGGGCACATTCTGCATAGAGGCAAAGGGCAGCAGCTCTGCTGCCTGCCGCAGGCCATCGGGGAAAAAAGGCAGGGGCAACAGGGAACCGGAGAGCAGCTCTGCCGCCGAGGTAGCCGCCATCCGCACCCCGGTGGGAGAAATCGTGTAAAAGGTAATGATATAGATAACCATCGTAAAGGCTACCACTACGCCCAGAGCCAAAAAAAGGGAGAATACAAACAACACCGCCGTTGCCACATCCGGCGGCAGGGAAAGGCCGTAAGGGTAAGGCAGTAGTGATGCAAACACCAATGTCGGCACACACCGCAACACAGCCCGGGCCATACGGTTAGCGGTGGCTTTTACAAACCACTGCCCATAAAGCCCCATGGGGCGGCATAGCTCATAGGCAATATTGCCGGTAGAGATGGCCTCAAAAATATCGTTTTCAAATGCCCAGGAATTAAGCATAGCCAAAAATGCCTGTTGCAGCCAGATATAAGAGGATAATTCCTGAAACTCCATGGGAAAGCTCTCTGGTGCGCTGCGGTAAAACGCTGCGAACATTAAAAGCAGCATCCCGCCCCAGAAAAATTGGGTGGCCATCCCAGCCAACGCTGCCGCCCGGTATTGCAGGGCGTTGACAAAGCGAATGCGGAAAAAAGAAAGATACTTTTTCACATTCCTGCCCCCTTATACCTGGTATTTCCGATAGAGGGAAACTACCATCTCCTCCGCGTCCGGTCCTTTGACGGAAATATCGGTGATAGTTAAAGTTCCCGTAAGCTGAGCGATAACCCGAGCGGTATCCTCGCGGGTACCATTAGTGGCTACGGTCAGCCGACCCATCTCCTGTTCCACAATCTCTAATCCAGAAAGGGTCTGCGTCTCCCCTGCGCTATAAGAAACCGTAACACTACCCCGACCATATTCTTGTTTCAGCTGTTCTAGTGTGCCGTCCAGCAACACCTTTCCCTTACCGATGAGAAGAATACGCTGGGCTAGTGCTTCAATATCCTGCATATCGTGAGTAGTTAAAATCACAGTAACCCTTCGGTCCCGATTGATCTCCCGGATAAAATCCCGCACCGCCAGCTTGGAGACCGCATCAAGACCAATGGTAGGCTCGTCCAAAAACAGCACTTTTGGGTCATGAAGAAGGGATGCCGCGATCTCGCAACGCATCCGCTGGCCTAAAGACAACTGTCGAGCTGGCGTACGAAGGAGGGATTCTAACTGTAACCGCTCTGTCATCTCTGCCACATTGGCTCGATAGCGTTTTTCCGGAACCCGGTAAATATCCCGGAGCAGGTCAAACGAATCTCCTACCGGCACATCCCACCATAACTGAGACCGCTGTCCGAACACCACTCCAATCTCCGCTACGTGCTCCCGGCGTTGTTTCCAAGGGGTACGTCCATTGATATCACATTCCCCACTGTCCGGAGTAAGGATGCCGCTTAAAATCTTCACCGTGGTGCTTTTTCCGGCGCCGTTGGGGCCAATATACCCCACCACCTGCCCATCGGGGATGGTAAAGGAGATGTTGTCCAATGCCTGGATAAACTCCCGTTCCCGATGAAATAAGGATTTTGCAGCCTGCTTTAGACCACTTTTTCGTCGGTTCACCACAAACCGTTTGGATAAATTTGAAACGGTAATCATAGGCTTCCCTCCATTTCCTGATTTCTTTTTTATTTCTTGTAATTTCCATCCAAACCCCACAAGGATTTCCCAAGGAATTCCTATTATATCGAAGCCTTTTTTGAAAAACAACAAAATTTTTATTTGGAATTTCAAAAACAACACACTTATCCTGGCGTTTCTTTTCTTAACAAAAAAACAGGAGGCATCATGCCTCCTGTTTCTCTATTTTTCTATCCGATAGGGCTCTACCGCTGCCACCAATTCCGGTGGGATACTGGCAGTCAAAGATAGCCCTTCTGCTACATATTCCTCTTTCTGGATCTCCCCTTCTTTGCGGATGCGGGCCGCCAGCCCTGCCTGGGCAAAGGGAAGCAACAGATCTACTATCTGCATTTTGATAGGAAGATTCTCTTCAATAGCCTGCAAAAGCTCCTGCATCCCGCCGCCATGCAGAGCACTGATTCGTACCGCTCCACCTACTACCGGCAGATCCATGAGAGCCGGAACCAGATCACACTTATTCATTACCGGGATGATGGGACGGTCGCCGCATCCTAGTTCCGCTAGCAGCGTTTCCGTTACCTCCAAATGCACCCTCGCTTCCGGGCTGGAAGCATCGCACACGTTAAGGATAATATCTGCTTCGGCTGCTTGCTCCAGAGTGGAGCGGAACGCCTGTACCAGATGATGGGGTAGCCGTCGTACCAGCCCAACGGTATCAATGAGCATCACGGTCTTTCCCCCAGGCAGCTTCAACGCCCGGGCTGTAGGGTCCAAGGTTGCAAACAGCTTATCCTCCGCCAGTACTCCCGCCTGGGTCAGCTGATTCATCAGGGTGCTTTTTCCTGCATTGGTGTAGCCCACCAGCGCTACCGTAATCACGCCGTCCTTTTCTCGGCGGCGGCGCACCTGTTCCCGACGCTTTTCCACCTGCTCCAACTGCTCTCGCAGGGCAGTAATTCTCCGGCGTATATGCCGTCGATCGCTTTCTAGCTTAGTTTCACCGGGACCGCGGGTGCCCACACCACCACCTAAACGAGAAAGCTGGGTACCTTTGCCTGCCAGTCGGGGCAGCATATATTTTAGTTGAGCCAGTTCTACTTGCAATTTACCTTCGCTGCTCCGAGCACGCTGGGCAAAAATATCCAAGATCAACATGGTGCGGTCTACCACCCGCACTTCGGTCTTATCCTCAATATTGCGGATCTGAGTGGGAGTCAGCTCCCGATCAAATACCAGCAGATCAATCTCCTGTATACGGCAAGCCTGGGCAATCTCCTCTATCATTCCAGATCCTACACAAAAGGCAGTATCGGGAGCAGGCCGTTTCTGCATTACCGACGATACCGGCTCTGCTCCTGCACTCTTTACCAGTTCATATAATTCATCCAGAGAGGCCTGTGCGTCAAACTCCCCGGTATCCAGGGAGACCAGCAGTGCCCGCTCGGCTCGTTCTTCCATCTCGGTCCATTCCATTACGTTTCCTCCACATTGACAATAGCCAACAACGTTTCGGTACACACTCCATTTTTATTGCCGCTACGGTATAGTACAAAACTATTTTCGTCACAGTCTCCCGGCTGATACGGTGCATCCGAAACTCCGTCTTTTGATACAGTTATGGTAAGCAGTGTATCCTCTTTTTCCGAGAGAGAGATGCGGGTCTCCTTGACTCCCCCTTCCCCCTTCTCGCTGCTTTCCGGAGTAGGAGAAACCGTCGGAGAAGCTGTTGCTAACTGTGTAGCAGATTCTCGTTTTAAAAGCAGGTCATCCTCTCCAAAATGATCTCGAATATCTAACTGGACGCCGGTTTCTTCCTTTTGTGCTTTGGCCTCTTCCTTAAAAAGGCCAAAAACCTCTTCTTTTTGCTCCCGAAAAACATTTAACTGCGGGAACAGCTTTGAAAGAAGGACGCTGCCAGTAGGCACGATTACATCTGTGTCTCGTCTTTCCATTCGATATGGCATTCGTCCATCTTCCGTATATAAAACCAAATTCCAGTGTTGGTACCGCCCATTTTCTCCCGGAGCAGAAAGAGAAATAACAAAGGTCTCTTTTTCACTATTTGAATAGGTGAATCCGGTGGCATATAGTTCTTCTTCTGAACCGGCAAGGCTCTCCACTTTTTCCAGCGACTGCTGAGAAAACGGGTCCTCCGGATTAGGAATATTATAATTGCCCTGCATCAGTGCCATCACCAGAAAGATTCCAATGACGATCACCGCGATCAGCACTACCTGCCAGATCTTTACAGGCCTGCGACGTATCCTCATAAACAGCATCCTTTCCTTGCTATCAGAATATCTGTAGTATACCATATTCCGGCAAAAATTCAACCGGAATCCCACCATCCCAAAATAGTTTCCTAATCGATAGTATTCCTCTGTATATGCAAAAAAAGCGCCCCCGATTGCTCGGGAGCGCTTGAAACAGCTCAAAAGAAACGGAAAAAAAACAGGTAGAAAACCAGAAGGAACACCAAGATCACACCGATAAGTACCGGTATGAACACCACTAACGCCGCCAAGATCATAGCTAGACGGTCATTTTTTTCCAAGGGAAGCTCTTTACGTTCCTTCTCAAACCGCTCCTCCGCCTTTTTGACATCGATAATGCGGTTGATCTTTTTTCCGAAAAACATGGGCTTTTATCCTTTCTTTCCGTGGAGAGGGAAGTGGCAGGCCACATAGTGATTGTTCCCCACATCAATCCACTCCGGCACTTCTTCCTTACACTTCTGCTGGCAATAACGGCAGCGGGTGTGGAATTTACAGCCAGAGGGCGGGCTTACCGGGCTGGGAATATCGCCTTCCAACAGAATACGCTCCCGCTTGTCGTCTTCGTCCACCACAGGAATAGCGGAGAGCAGAGCTTCTGTATAGGGATGCATAGTGTTGTCGAACAGCTCCTGTGTGGGGGCCAGCTCTACCATGTTGCCCAGATACATAACGCCAATACGATCGCTGATATATTTCACCACGCTCAAGTCATGGGTGATAAACAAATAGGTCAGCTTTTGCTTCTCCTTCAAATCAGACAGCAGGTTCAGGATCTGAGACTGAATCGATACGTCCAGCGCAGAAACGGCCTCGTCACACACTACAAAACGGGGATTGAGGGCCAAGCTCCGGGCAATACCAATTCTTTGACGTTGGCCACCGGAGAACTGATGGGGATAGCGGCCAAACATATAAGTTGCCAGACCGCAGTCCTCCATTACCTGGAAAATATAATCCCGCATAGCCTGATCGCCACGCTTATAAACACCGTGAGAGGTCAGACCTTCACCAATAATCTGGCCCACTGTCATACGGGGGTTCAAAGAAGAATAGGGGTCCTGGAAAATGAGCTGCAGATCCTTACGCAGCACACGGATTTCCTCTTTGGACAGTTTTTTCAGGTCGATAGCCTTACCATCCTTATAGTAAATCACATCACCATGGGTTTGAGGATACAACTGTAACAGAGTACGTCCAAAGGTAGATTTACCACATCCGGATTCACCTACCAGACCCAATGTCTCACCCTCGTAAATATCCAGGGTAATGCCGTCGTTAGCACGAACATAACGCTGCTTTTCGCGAAGCTTTGTCTTTTTTACAGGGAAGTACTGCTTCAGGTCGCGAACCTCCAGCAGGACTTTACGCTCTTCATTCTGCATGTTCATTTCTCACCGCCTTCTCTGCGTAAAAACACCGAACGAGATGATTAGGCGCAACCTCTTGCAGGGGAGGCTCGGCCTCTTTACACTTTTGAGTACAGTATTTGCAGCGGGGAGCAAATTTACAACCCTGGGGCAAATACAAGGGATTAGGCACAGCACCGGGAATAGCCTCCAACCGCTGGCCCTTGGGGGTATTCAGCCGAGGAATTGAGATCATCAAGCCCTCGGTATAGGGGTGGGAATACACGCCGTTGTGGAAAATGGTCTTAGCATCTGCTTTTTCCACAATCTGTCCGCAGTACATTACAGCCACTTCGTCTGCCATCTCGTGGATAACGCCCAAATCATGGGTGATAAACAGAATGGAAGTGCCAGTCTGCTGCTTCAACTCATTCATCAGCTTCAGAATCTGTGCCTGAATGGTCACGTCCAAAGCTGTGGTAGGCTCGTCAGCAATAAGCAGTTTGGGCTTACAAGCCAGAGCCATAGCGATCATAACTCTCTGACGCATACCACCAGAAAGCTGGAAGGGATACTGTTTAGCCACACGGTCCGGGTTGGGGATTTTTACATCTGCCAGCAAACTGGCCACCTTGGCCCGGGCCTCTTTTTTGCTCAATTTTTGATGGATCTGTAGAACTTCCCCAATCTGACGCTCTACGGTAAACACCGGATTCAGGGAGGTCATGGGCTCCTGGAAGATCACAGAGATCTCATTGCCGCGGATATGGTACATATCCTTATCCGAAGCCTTGAGAATATCGCGGCCATTAAAGATAATGTCGCCGCTTTCAATATAGCCGTTACCGTCCAACAGCTTGATAATGCTCATGGCGGAAACGCTCTTTCCGGAGCCGGACTCGCCTACAATACCCAGAGTTTTACCTGCTTCCAGACTGTAGGTGACATCGTTTACTGCCTTAACAATACCTTTTTTCGTTTTGAAATAGGTATGCAGGTTTTTTACTTCTAGCAAACTCATAGTACGGCTCACCTCTCTTTCGACTTGGGATCGATGGCGTCGCGCAGACCATCGCCAATGCAGTTGATACTAATGGTACAGATGCCCAAGACAGAAGCCGGGAACACCCAACGCCACCAGTAGTTTTCAATAACCTGTCCATTCTGCGCACCGGTGAGCATATTACCCCAAGTAGCATTGGGCTCATTAACACCAAAGCCGATGAAGGACAGAGAAGACTCGGTAAGCATACAGGTTGCAAAATCCAGAGTAGCATTTACAATGATGACGGTAATAATATTGGGCACGATATGGCGGAAGATAATTCCAAATTCCTTGACACCCAACGCACGAGCCGCTGTAACAAACTCCTGCTCACGCTCTGCCAGAACGCTGCCGCGCACCAGTCGAGCAATACCGGGCCAAGAAAGCAGACCCAAAATACACATGATTAGGATAATACGCTGGGTTTCGCTGATACTGTTGCCCAGAATAGAAGACAGAATAATACAGAAAGGCAAGAACGGGATAGAGGAAACAATCTCTGCCAGACGCATGAGGAGGTTGTCCACCTTGCCACCCTTATAACCGGAAATACCACCGATCATGATGCCGATAATACTGGAAATGATAACGGCAATAGCGCCCACAGTCATGGTCATCCGGCCGCCTACCAACAGACGACGGAACACATCGCGACCAAAGGCATCGGTACCCATGAGGTAACCCTTCAGGCCCCAGGCAGTAACCTTACCGCTTTCGCTGATAGCATAGTTGGCGTAATAGCCGGCATCCACTTCCGAAATCTTTTCCCCAACAGAGGGAGCGCTGGCCTGGCCATGAGTGTTATCGCCCCAGCTATATACAGAGCCATCCTTCAAAATCGCGGTGAAGTGATAACGTCCGCCGGCAATAGAAGCTACCTGGCCCTGAATTTCTTCCGGAACATCCAAGGTCTTCTTAATATTGTTACCCCAGGTATATACCTTACCGTCAGAGGTAACAGCAGCAGCACTTTCATCTGTCAGTGCCAGATCCACCACATTCCCCTGAATTTCTTCCGGAATGTTGGTGTAGGCAGAGGACTTACTGGTAAGAGGCACTACTTCGCCGTCTTTGGTCAACACCATCACAATATTAGTGCTAGCAGCAAACTTTTCAATATTCCCCTGTACTCCTTCGGGATAGGAAATACTCAGAAGATAATCGCTGCCCCAGTTATACATCTCGCCGTCCTCAGTGAGGGCCAGAGAGATCTGATAACCAGCCATAATCTGCTTAATCTTGTTCCCGCCGGTACGCAGGTCCATAGGGATAGATTCCAGACCCATACGGTTATTACCCCAAGTGAAGATCTGGCCATCCTCATTGACTGCCAACACATGGTCCAAACCAGCAGAGATCATAGTCAGCTTTCCGGTCTCACTAGTACTGGGGATATTCTTCAGCTTATCCGTGGGAAAAGTACCCCATTCATACACATTGCCGTCCTTATCCAGGCCTACAGAGAAAGTACTTCCCACAGAAAGCTGCTCTGCATTGTTAGCCAATTTAGAAGGGACATTCAACATGCTAAAACCCGGAGCTACATTAGCCTGGGTCACATCTTGATAGTACAGGTCAATGGGAAAGAAAAAAGGCAGAATCACACAGCAAAGGAAGATCACCACAAACAGCACCAGGCCGGTCATTGCGATCTTATCGCGGATAAAGGAATGCACCACCATTTGCAGGGGGCTCTGAAGCACTTCCTCTTCTTCTTGGGGAAGCCCGCCCACCATCATACGCTGGGCAGCTTTAGAAGCGGTAGAGCGACGCGGGGCTCTTTTCTTTTTATTCAGCATTTGTGTTTGCCCCCCTTTTAGTTCTCAAGGCGGACACGGGGATCCACCAGTGTATAGGCAATATCCATCAGTACGTTTCCTGCCAGAGACAAAACAACGTAGAACATCTGCATGGTAAGCACCACTGCAAAATCGCGCTGCATCAGGCTATCGATAAGCATCTTGCCAAGTCCAGGCCACAGGAACACAGACTCAATAACGATAGAACCACCAAACAGGCCGATGATCCACCAAGTAGTAATGGTCACTACCGGGATCAAAGCGTTGCGGAAAGCATGGATATAAATAACTGTCTTTTCCCGCAGACCTTTCGCACGAGCAGTTTTAATATAATCCATACGTAGCACATCGATCATAGAAGCACGAACATAACGAGTAATGCCACCAATACCAGAAACCGACATTACCAATACCGGCAGGACCATATGCCATGCCATATCCAATATTCCTTGCATACCTCCCGCGTCCAGGCCGGCCGTTTTTACGCCGCTAATGGGGAAGATAGGAATTTTGACTGCAAAAGTAAAGATAGCAAGCAAAGCAATAATAAAACTGGGGATACTATAGCCCACAATCGTGACCACCTGAACCACCTTATCGAACACGCCGTTTTTGCGGACAGCGGTTACGATGCCGAGAGGGATAGAGATGAGGAACACCACGATCATGGTAAACACATTCAGCAGGATGGTATTTGTCATAGGAGAGCTGATAATCTGGATAACTTCCTTCTTATACTGGGTGGAGTATCCAAAATTGCCGGTGAGCATGTTACCCATCCAAGCAAAATACTGTACCGGCAGGGGTTTATCCAAACCCAGCCGCTGCACAGTTTGGTCATAAAGCGCTTGATAAGCATCCGGCTTCATACTAGTCTTACTGTCACCCAGCATGATATCCACCGGGTCACCGGGCATACATTTGTAGATCGCGAACATCAGGATCGAAATGATAAAGAATACAAAAACGATATAAAGTAATCGTTTCAGCAGGTATCTTCCTTTTCCCATTCACCTTTCCTCCGTTTCAAATTTGCGGCAGGACCGCCTGTCGGAAAATTTTACCAACTGTTCCGTGTTGGATTTGTATAACTACAGCCCATAAGGGCCTTCGTGCAGATTAACACCAGGCA
>CALWVH010000115.1 GCA_944384915.1 uncultured Clostridia bacterium
GAAACTTTCCCAGTTTTGTTGAGACAGAAATCCATAAAGTAACGGGGATGCAGGCACAAAGGGTTCTGAATCAGATGGGGAAGAGGTATTCAAAATCTCTGTGTAGAACCACCAAAGTCATGCTGAACCAAAGCTTCCGTACTGCTATCCAAAGCGATGTATGCATACATAATCCTGCCCAGTACTTACAAATTCCTTCTTACGCTTCAGAAAAAAAGGTTCTTCCCTTTTCAGCGCAAGAAGAAATGATGATCCGCCAAGCCGCGCCGCATATTCGTTATGGATGGTGGGCGGTTTTCTTATTGGAGACAGGGATGAGGGTAGGGGAGTTTATTGCGTTGGAATGGAAGGATGTAGACCTCAAAAATCGCCTCCTGTATGTACGAAAGTCAAAAACAGAATCCGGAGTGCGTTTAGTTCCCCTTACCAAACTGGCGGCATGGATTATTGCGAAGCAAACTGTCAATAAGGAATGTCCCTATATCTTTAAAACGGATCGCGGCGCTCAGGCAAGCGAAACCAGTATTAAGAAACTCTGTAGAAGGTTAGAAAAGGAAACCGGCATCCCGGACATCCATTGTCATCGGTTCCGCCATACTTTTGCAACTAACTTTTTGGAGGCCGGAGCAGAGGATAAATCAGTTGCGCAGATCATGGGGCATACCGATGTAAATTTCACGAAAAACCGTTATATCCATTTAAAAACGGAATTTTTGGTAAAACAGATTGAATTGCTGGAATCAAAAAACACCGCCAAAATTGGCGGTGTTGAAAAGGGACTTGCATAAGGAGAGACATGGGTGTATAATAGAAAAACAGTGAGAAAATAAAAGAGCCCTCACTTAACTCTTATCAGATGCTCCAACATCTGATAAGCTAATGGAAGCGGCAAACCCCCGTTCCAACGCTAAGCAAGGGATTAACCGTGCTGACATATTACCTATGTTAACACAGCTAATATACTTATGCAAACGCCTGAACGGAAACCGCTGTTAGGGAGCTTTTTCGTTCGGGCGTTTCTCTTTTGTTTCCAAAAGAGAAATTCTTTCGGACTGAAGCCTCTAAACAAATACTGAACCTTGATAATTTCATAACTCACGGTGAGGAATACCCCTTGTTATATCAGTGTGCTGTTGCGCGCCTCTGACAGGGGAAATACGGGGGAAAATACAATCGGACAAACCTGACTGTACCCCAGGAATCGGCACCGAGAATGAGTATCAAGAAATGATAATTGCCTGACGAGCTTGCCCCTCGTTGGGCATTATCATACATAAACACTGATAAGTTTATGTTCCTATCAGTGCTTATGTATGATAATAGAGAGAGTCTCTATTATCATTTTGGAGCTGGAGATCGGACTTGAACCGACGACCTGCTGATTACGAATCAGCTGCTCTACCGACTGAGCCACTCCAGCAAAAGACCTTCTAAAAGCGAAAGTCAACAAAAAATATTATACGAGAAACAGCCAGGTTTGTCAACTGTTTTTCGTAAAATTCAGATCAAAGCTTATTTCCCTTTTTTAGCGTTTTTGGGATCAATGGTACCGCCGGAAAGGGCATAGCGACAGAATTCCTTCATAGAGCAAATTTCGCACTTTGGTTTCCGAGAATCGCATACAGCCCGACCATGAAGGACCAGCCGATGGCAGAAGTCATTGGATTCCTCGGGAGGCAGCACAGCCCGCAAATCCTTCTCTACAGTCAAAGGGTTTGTGCTGTCTGTCAGTCCCAATCGTCCGCTAATGCGGATACAGTGGGTGTCGGTAACTACTGCGGGTTTGTGATAAATATCGCCCACCACTAGGTTGGCGGTTTTCCGTCCAACACCGGGTAACCGGGTGAGTTCTTCCACCGTATCAGGAACTATGCCGTCAAATTCATCCCGCAGCATTTTACACATAGCAAAAATATCCCGGGCCTTTGTTTTGTACAGCCCACAGGAACGAATATATTCGGCAATCTCCTCTTCACTACCCTCGCAAAAACTCTCCAGAGTGGGAAAGCGCTGGAACAATGCCGGCGTTACCATATTGACCCGGGCATCGGTACATTGAGCCGCCAGCCGGGTAGCGATCAGAAGTTCCAGAGGTTCCTGGTAAGTAAGGGAGCAAATGGCGTCCGGATATTCTTTTTTTAAAGCTTCTACAGCGAGAAGCGCGGTTTCTTGTTTAGTCATGGGGAGTTCCTCACTTTCATTTCTGTTTATCATTATACAACGGGAGTTCCTTTGGTACAAGTTGACCGGCAAAAAAATTCGTGTTACAGTTACAGAAGAATCTTGTTGGTTGGGGAGGCCCTTATGTCTTCTTTTGTGCTGAAACTTTTAGCTATGGTATCCATGGCGATTGACCATACTGGTGCACTGCTGTTTCCGGGAAATGAAGTGCTGCGACTGATAGGCAGAATAGCATTTCCTATATATTGCTTTTTGCTGGCAGAAGGGTTCGTGTATACTTCCAGCCGCCGCCGGTATCTTATCCGTATGGCGGTGTGGGGTGTTATATCGGAGCCGGTGTTTGATTTTGCGTTTTATAGAACATGGTGGGAACCTGCCCATCAAAATGTATTTTTTACCTTGTTCCTGGGTCTGACCGCTTTATGGCTTTTGGAGCGTTTTTTTCCAAAAAATCCAGTATTGGGAATGTCCCTAGTACTCCTTCCCTTTTTAGCAGCAGAACTTCTGTCCACTGATTACGGCGGTTTTGGAGTCATACTCATCGTCCTGTTTTATGCCTGTCGTTGCCGACGGGCAGCTGGCCTTTCGGCTTTTGCTTTGCTGAACACCGGATTTTCTCTCACCTCCAGCTGGATACAATTAGCTGGAGCTTTTGCGGTGATTCCGTTGGCTTTTTATAACGGAAAGCGGGGGCCAAAGCTCCCGGGATGGATTTTTTATGCGTTTTATCCGGCACATCTTTTGCTTCTCTGGTGGCTGCAATGGCAGTTTTTCTAAATTGCAAGGGTGTTATACTTTTTTTATTGGCAAAAATATGGTATACTTAAAGAAAGTATAGAAATCAGGAGGAAAGTGTGTGGAAGAAAAAAGATTTGCCGTGCTGATTGATGCTGAAAATGTATCCAATATTTATATAAAATATATTTTAGACGAGATTTCCAATTATGGGAGCGTTACCTACAAGCGTATTTATGGGGACTGGACCAATTCCTCGGCCTCTGGCTGGAAAAGCCAGCTGTTGGAAAATTCCATTACCCCTGTGCAGCAATATAGCTATACCTATGGCAAAAATGCTACCGACTCTGCCATGATTATCGACGCCATGGATATTCTCTATTCCGGCAATGTGGAGGGGTTCTGCCTGGTGTCCAGCGACAGTGACTTTACCAAGCTGGCCACCCGTTTGCGGGAATCCGGCATGATGGTTATCGGCATGGGAGAGAAAAAGACCCCTAAGCCCTTCAGCGTGGCCTGCAATGTGTTTAAATATCTGGAGGTGCTGCGAGCAGACGCCGAGGCGGAAGCCGCAGAGGAAAAAACGGATAATGGCGAGAATATGACGGATATCGATACCATTATGAAGGCCATGGTCAATATCATTAGTGAAAATGGCGACGAGGAAAAGGGAATCAGCATAGGAGAGCTGGGAAACCTCCTGCTCAAACGGTACCCGGATTTCGATGTGCGCAACTATGGCTATACCAAGCTATCCAAATTCCTTTCTGCCTTTGACGGCCTGAGTTTGACCCGCCATAACAATGTAATCTTTGCCTCTCTGCGGCAGAACCATCTGGATGCCGATACAGTGCGGGCTGCCATTGTGGCATATGTGCGGGATTGGGAAAAGACTCGGCACAGCAAGTTGAATCTGGGCCAGCTCAATCAGTGGTTAATGGAAAAATACCCGCAGTTCAATGTGAAGAACTACGGGTACACTACCTTTGTGAAATTTGTCAGCGATATTCGCGGCTTGAATGTAAAGAGCAGCGGTAAAAACGGACGAATCAAGCACGTGCAGCTGGTGCAGTGAGTAGCTCTCTTAGAGTCTTCTCCGCTTGGGCTGCATCAGCTCGTCCTTTGCTTTGGCGCATAACTGCGCCCAGCAGAGCCTTGAGGGCTTTTTCTTTGCCGGAGCGATAGTCCTCTACTGCTTTGGGGTTGGTTTCCACCGCCTGACAGCACATCTCTCTCAGCTGTTGGAATGAAATTCCTGCCAGATCTTCCGGGGTGAGAAATTCCATACAGCCTTTTCCTGTGTCCAGCATAGATTCCAGCGTCTTTTTTAGCAGGTCAACTCGGATTTTTTTCCCTTCCAGCAGCTGGATGAGCTCTCCCAATGCTTCCGGGGAGACGGGGATTTCCGCCTGCTCTTTGTCCTCCTCGGTTTTCAGCCTCCGGAAAATTTGCCCCAAAATACAGTTGGCGGCGTTTTTCGGCGTTTGAATATGGGGGAGAACCCCTTCAAAATACTCCGCAATTTTCCGGTACCGCGACAGCAGCCGGGCTTCCTCTAGGGAAAGCCCTAGCTCCTGCCGGTACCGGTTTTCTTTTGTCTGGGGAAGCTCTGGCAGACTCTCCCGCAGCCGCTCCACTTCTTCCGGTGGGACCGCTACGGCATATAAATCCGGCTCCGGAAAGAACCGGTAATCCTTTGCGTCCTCTTTGCTGCGCATGGGTTCTGTACGATTTTCCTCGGGAAGATACCGCAGGGTTTCCTGCTGTACTTTTTCCCCAGCGCGGAGAATTGCCGCCTGCCGATGTGCTTCATATTCAATGGCCCGCTCCATAAAGGTGAAGGAATTCATGTTTTTGATCTCTGTCCGAGTGCCCAGTTCCTCGCTGCCCTTGGGACGCAGGGAGACATTTACATCACTGCGTAAGGAGCCTTCCTGCATTTTACAGTCGGATATGCCAATATACCGCATAGTCAGCTGGATGAGTTCCAGATACTCTCTGGCTTCCTCAATAGAGCGAAAGTCCGGCTTGGTCACGATTTCAATGAGGGGCACGCCGCAGCGGTTGTAATCCACCAGCGTTCGTCCGTTCTCATGCACCAGCTTTCCCGCGTCCTCTTCCAGATGAATGCGCTCAATGCGAATGACCTGCCCGTTGGAAAGAACCACCTGCCCGTCGTGACAAAGAGGCACGTCATATTGAGAGATTTGGTAGGCTTTGGGCAAGTCAGGATAGCAGTAATTTTTCCGGTCCATGTGGGAGATAGGGGAGATGCTGCACCCCAGCGCCAGCCCGGCCAGTACCGTGTATTCCACCGCCTGCCGGTTCAGCTTGGGCAGGCTGCCGGGAAGCCCCAGACAGACGGGACAGCAACGGGTGTTAGGCTCCCCGCCAAAGGCAGTGGAACAGCCGCAGAATACCTTGGTTTTGGTGGAAAGCTCAATGTGGGTTTCCAGTCCGCACACCAGTTCAAACTCCATCAGAACTCCTCCTTTCCGTCCAGTAAAACCCGAATCGTTTCCGGGTAGGGGGGACGGGTACCGGTAGTTTCCAGCCAGTAGGCCAGATGCAGCAGTTCCCCGTCGGCAAAGGCTCTGCCCATCAGCTGCACCCCTACAGGGTGACCGTTTTCCCATACCGCCGTGGGTACGCTGATAGCTGGAAGCCCCGAAAGGTTGGCGGCGGCTGTGCATAGATCGGCCTGGTATGCTGTCACAGGGGCTTTGCTGGTTTCTCCTGCCGGAAAATCTGCCTTGGGACATACCGGGCAGAGAAGAAAATCCACCTGTTCCAGTGCTGCTTCCAGTTCCTCCCGAAGTTTTATTTGTATCCGCTTGGCCCGCTGATAATACTGCTCATGATGTCCTGCCGACAGCACATAGGTACCCATGAGGATACGGCGGCGCACTTCCTCGCCAAAGCCTTCCTGCCGGTTGCGGCATACAAATTCGTGAAAGCTGTTAGCAGGCGCTTCACTGCGATAGCCGTACCGCAGTCCATCATATCGGGCCAGATTGGAGGAGGCTTCCGCACAGGCAATGATATAGTAGGCGGGGGCGGTGTACTGTAAAAACGGCAGGGAAATTTCCACTATCTCCACCCCTAAAGAGCGCAGGCGGCGGGCGGTATCCTCTACCGCTTTTACTACGACCGGTTCCGCGCCTTCCAGCATCTCTTTGAGGATTGCCACCCGTTTGCCTGTCACCGGCTCCCGCAAGGAATCGGCAGTTTGCGAAAGGCCCCGGCTGGTATCGTCCCGGGAATCATTGGCGGAAATGCGGGCCAGCAGCAGGGCAGTATCCTCCGCGCAGAGAGCCATGGGGCCGACCTGGTCCAGGCTGGAAGCATAGGCGATGAGACCCCACCGGGAAACCGCGCCATAGGTGGGCTTGAGCCCGGTAATGCCGCAAAAAGCCGCAGGCTGGCGCACGGAGCCGCCAGTATCCGACCCTAGCGCGCCTACTGCCAGTCCGGCCGCCACAGCCGCCGCCGAACCGCCGGAGGAGCCGCCGGGAGAGAGGAGAGGGTTTCGGGGATTTTTTACCGGCCCGAAAAAGGAAGTTTCTGTGGAGGAACCCATGGCAAACTCGTCCATGTTGGTTTTCCCCAACAGCACCGCACCCTTTGCCGAAAGCTGTTCCCATACCGCCGCGTCATATACCGGGGAGAAATGTTCCAGCATCCGGGAGCCGCAGGTGGTGGGCATTCCCTGTACACACAGGTTGTCCTTTAATGCCAAGGGGATTCCCGTCAGTTCATCAGCCGAGCCGTTGGCAAATTGCCTTTCAGCTTCTTCTGCTTGGTGTTTAGCGGTTTCTTCGCAAACGTGAAGATAGGCGTTTAAAGCAGGGTTTTCCTTTTGAATAGCGCTAAAAAAATGCGCCGCCAGCTCCTGGGGAGAAAGCTCCCCCTTTTGGAGACGGCGGTGCAAACAACGGATCACGCTCATTTTTCTTTCCCTCCCTTTTGACTTGTAAACTGGAACCAGCCTTCTGTTCCTGCACCGTTCAAGGCAGCCTCTCGGGAGAGGGAAGGGGTTTCCCGGTCCTCCCGCAAATCGGCGCAGACAATGCCGTCAGCAGTTTCGGCAATGTCTGCTTCTGCGATTTTTTCAAAGAAAGCAAGGGTTTCGGTCAGCCGGGGCAGCAGGGAGAGAAGCTCCGCTGTTTCGTCCGGCAGTTTGGCCAGCGCTGCCAACCGGGAAAATTCTTCTGCCTGCATGAGAGTCCCTCTTTTCTAAAATCAAAATGCAACTTGGAAGGAAGCAACAAAAATTCACAGATCATAGATTTATTTCTGTGGGTATGTATGGTACAATAAAGGCAGATTTCTCAGCCTGCGGAAAATACCACATGATCCAGGAAAATTTTGATTCCAATAGCGATGAGGACGATACCGCCTGCCAGCTCTGCTTTGGAGGAGAGGAGGCTGCCGAACTTTTTCCCGATAAATACCCCGGCAGTACACAGGGCAAAGGTGATAAGACCGATAATGCCTACGGAAATCAGCATGAGGGTCACACTGTTTGCGCCCACTGCACCAGGCAGGATAATACCGGTAGCCAGTGCGTCGATGCTGGTGGCAACCGCCATTGCCAGCAGCATTTTCAGGCCGATGGCCTCTTTGGTGCCGGGCTGGCTGTCCGCTTCGTCATGGGAGAAGGATTCCCGTACCATCTGTCCGCCGATAATGGCCAAAAGGACCAGGGCAATCCAGTGGTCAATGCTGGAAATAAAGCCTGCACCAGCGGTGCCTACCAGCCATCCCACAAAGGGCATAAACGCCTGGAACAGGCCAAAACAGGCCGCCATCCGCAGGGCAAAGGGAAGGTTTACCTTTTTGGTAACAGCGCCATTGGTTACGCTCACGGCAAAAGCATCCATGGAGAGTCCTACCGCGATACCGGCAAGAGAGATAAAATCCATTCAAAACGCTCCTTTTATCGAAATATGGATAACCTTAATATTTTACTATATTTTGACGGAGAGTGTCAATTCATTTCCCCGAACTTCTCAGGAAAGACCGGAGAAATTTATATGGAGGTAGTTGTATGAAGATCGGACAATATATTTTAGCGCTGGACCAGGGCACCACCAGTTCTCGGGCTATTCTATTTAATAGTTATGGGCAGATCGTCTCCGAAGGGCAAAAGGAATTCCCACAGATCTATCCCCAGCCTGGATATGTGGAGCACGACCCGGTGCAGATTTTGGAAAGCCAGCTTTTCGCTATCCGAGAGGCCATCAATCAAGCGGAAATCTCTGTGGAGGAAATCGCCGCCATCGGCATCACCAACCAGCGGGAGACAACCGTTGCCTGGGACGCCAAAACGGGAATCCCCATCTGCAAGGCCATTGTGTGGCAGTGCCGGCGCACGGCTGAGCTTTGCGAGGAATTAAAGGCAGAAGGCTGGGAGCCGTATATCCGGGAGAAAACCGGTTTGATTATCGACGCTTATTTTGCCGGCACCAAGATGAAGTGGATTCTGGACCATGTGCCGGAAGCCCGTACTTTGGCAGCGGAGGGGCGGCTCCGGTTCGGTACTGTGGACAGCTGGCTTATTTATTCCTTGACCGAGGGGGAGCGGTTTGTCACCGATGTGACCAACGCCTGCCGTACTATGCTATTTGATATCCACACCCTGCAATGGGACAAAAAGCTGCTGGAACGCCTCGATATCCCTGAATCCGCATTGCCGGAGGTGGTGGAATCCAGTGGTGTGATTGGAATGTGCCACAGCAGTGTACTAGGCCGGGAGATTCCCATCGCCGGGGTTGCCGGTGACCAGCACGCGGCTTTGTTTGGCCAGTGCTGCTTTGAGAAGGGAATGACCAAGAATACATACGGCACCGGCTGTTTTGTGCTGATGAATACCGGGGAGACCCCAGTGGAATCCAAACATGGCCTGCTCACCACCATTGGTTGGAGTATCGGCGGTAAGGTTACCTATGCACTGGAAGGCAGTGCATTTAATGCAGGAAGTGCTATCAACTGGCTGCGAGACGGCCTGCATCTGATCGAAAAGCCCGCGGAGGCTGACCGCATGGCGGAGAGCGTGGAGGATAACGGCGGCGTATACTTTGTCCCAGCCTTTACTGGGTTGGGGGCTCCCTATTGGGATATGTATGCAAGAGGCGCTGTTTTAGGACTCACCCGAGGGGCAACGGACGCCCATCTGGCCCGGGCAGTGTTGGAAAGCATCGCGTTTGAGAGCTGGGATTTGTTCCACGCCATGGAAGAGGACGCCGGGGTGCAGATTCCCCAGTTGCGGGTAGATGGAGGCGCCAGCCGGAGTCGCTTTTTGATGCAGCTGCAATCTACTTTGCTGGGGTGTCCGGTGTGCCGTCCGGCCTGCTTGGAGACTACGGCCTTAGGTGCCGCTATGCTGGCAGGGCTGGCCACAGGGGTTTGGGAGTCTTTGGAGGAACTTTCCGCCATCTGGAAACCACAGACCACCTACGAGCCGGGTGATCCCAGTGAAAATTCCCTGCTGCTCTCCAAATGGCATCGGGCGGTAGAGCGCTGCCGTCAATGGGAAGAGGATTAAATCTGGGGTTTTTTATATTGCCAGAAGGCGCAAAATATGATATAATCATACTGTCACTTTTTTAATGTGCTATGCTACCGTAATAAAGCACAGAAGGAGGCAGGGAAAACTTGATCGCCATTATAGATTACGGAGCCGGAAACCTGCAAAGTGTGGTAAAGGCCTTTGAATTTATTGGCTGCCGGGTAAAGATCATCCAAAATCCGGAGGAGCTGCAAAAGGCAGATGCTGCGATTTTGCCCGGAGTAGGTTCTTTCGGAGACGCCATGAATTCCTTAACAGCCCGGGGGTTTGTCGCTCCTATTCGGGAGTTCGTCCGTACTGGAAAGCCATTTTTGGGCATTTGCCTGGGGCTTCAGCTTTTGTTTGAATCCAGCGAAGAGTCTCCGGGGGTAGAAGGGCTGGGCATTTTAAAGGGGAAAATCCTGCGGATTCCCGATGCGCCGGGACTCAAAATTCCTCATATTGGCTGGAATTCTCTGCAATATCAGGGAAATCCCTCTATGCTTTTTCAGGGCCTTTCTCAGAGCCCGTATGTGTATTTTGTCCATTCCTATTATTTACAGGCAGAAGACCCCGGCGTAGTGATTGCCACGGCGGAGTACGGCGTGACCATTCATGCGGCGGTACAGAAGGGGAGCCTTTTTGCTTGTCAGTTCCACCCGGAAAAAAGCGGTTCCGAGGGACTCCAGATGCTGCGCAATTTTGCCGCGCTGATTCCCGGCGAGAACCACGTGCAAAAACGGTAAGGAGGGCGGAGCTATGTATGCAAAACGAATCATCCCCTGCCTGGATTTGAATAATGGCCGAGTGGTCAAGGGAACGAATTTTGTCAACCTGCGGGACGCCGGGGACCCGGTGGAGGCTGCTGCGGCATATGATGCCAGCGGAGCGGACGAGCTGGTACTGCTGGATATCACTGCTTCCTCTCAGGCTCGCGGGATTATGATCGATATTGTGGAGCGGGTAGCATCCCGTATCTTTATTCCTTTTACAGTGGGCGGCGGTATCCGTACTGTGGAGGATTTCACGATGCTGCTGCGGGCCGGCGCGGATAAGGTGTCGGTGAATTCTGCGGCGCTGAAAAATCCCCGGCTTATTGAAGAGGCTGCCTATAAATTCGGCAGTCAGTGCGTGGTTTGCGCCATTGATGCCAAACGTACCCCAGAAGGCGGCTGGACCGTCTATCTCAACGGCGGCCGGGTGGATACCGGTAAAGACGCATTGGAATGGGCTGTGGAAGCGGAAAAGCTGGGGGCAGGGGAGATCCTCCTCACCAGCATGGACTGTGACGGCGTGAAAAACGGCTATGACCTAGAGCTGACCCGGGCAGTGTCAGAGCGGGTCGGGATTCCGGTCATCGCTTCCGGCGGCGCGGGAAAGCTGGAACATTTTTACGATGCCTTTACCAAAGGTAAGGCAGATGCCGTCCTGGCAGCGTCCCTGTTCCATTTTGGAGAGATCGCCATTCCGGAATTAAAGGAATATCTGGCAGGGCGGGGGATTTCGGTCCGCCGGTAAAAAAGCTGCGAATTCCCAGAAAAAAGGCCGAAAAATCGAAAAAAAACCTTGCATTCCAGTGATGCAATGTGGTATAATATTCCGGCGTGAGAATGTGCCGCTCACGCCGGATATTTTTTATCTGAAAAATTTATGGCAACAACACACGCTGCACGGCTTGACGGGCGATGGTGCTTTTCAGAAAGAAAAGTTTTCCGTCCGAAAGTACTGCGGCGGAGGAAAAACCAAGGAGGATTTTTCAAATGGCAGTCGTATCTATGAAACAGCTCCTGGAGGCCGGCGTACACTTCGGTCACCAGACCAGAAGATGGAACCCCAAGATGGCTCAGTACATCTTCACCGAGCGCAACGGTATCTACATTATCGACCTGCAGAAGACCGTGAAGAAGCTGGAAGAGGCTTACAACTTCGTTCGTGACCTGTCCACCGAGGGCAAGTCCGTTCTGTTTGTCGGCACCAAGAAGCAGGCTCAGGAGTCCGTGAAGGACGAAGCTGTCCGCGCTGAGGCTTTCTATGTAAACGCTCGTTGGCTGGGCGGTATGCTCACCAACTTCCGCACCATCCGCCGCAGAATCGATCGTCTGCGTCAGCTGCGCACCATGCAGGAGGACGGCACTTTTGATC
>CALWVH010000116.1 GCA_944384915.1 uncultured Clostridia bacterium
CGGAACGCAAGCAGCGGGTGCAGGCGTAAATACGCTTGGGAGTACCATTCACAACTGCTTTTACGCGGCGGATATTCGGTTTCCAGGTTCTGTTGGAACGACGATGGGAGTGGGAAACCTTAATGCCGAAAGCGACGTCCTTGCCGCAAATCTCACACTTTGCCATGTCTGCACCTCCTTTATGTGGAACGATCTAAAAATGCAACATTCGTATTTTATCAGATTTCATCGCAAAATGCAAGGGCTTTTTCCCAAATATAAGAAAAAATATTTTTTCAAAGAAAAAAGGGAAAAATAGACTTAAAATTCTGTCCTCTTTGGCGAAAATGTGATATGATAGATACAAATTTCCACAATTAAAGGAGAGGAACACTTATGGGAATTATTAGAGCGATTGCCGGGGCTTTGGGAGGAACCTTGGCCGATCAGTGGCTAGAGACCATCGAGCCCTTTGAAATGGATGATAATACGGTAATGACCTGCGGCGTCTCTGTGCGCAGAAATGATAAACGCAATAATAACCGTAAAGGCAGCCCCGACATTATTTCCGACGGGTCTGTGATTCATGTGTACCCCAACCAGTTTATGATGCTGCTGGACGGCGGCAAGGTGGTGGACTACACGGCGGAGGAAGGCTACTACACCGTGAACAATTCCTCTGCGCCGTCCTTGTTCAGCGGTTCCCTGGGGGATTCTGTCAAGGATTTCTTTGAGAGAGTGAAGTTTGGAGGGGGAGCCCCCACTGCCCAAAAGGTGGTCTACATCAATTTGCAGGAGATCAAGGGCATTAAATTCGGCACCCGTACCCCGGTGAACTACTTTGATAATATGTACAATGCAGAGCTGTTCCTGCGGGCCCACGGCAACTACTCCATCCGCATCACCGACCCCCTGCGCTTCTATTATGAGGCCATCCCCCGCAACCAGGAGCGGGTGGATATCAAGGACATCAACGAGCAGTACCTGTCGGAATTCCTGGAGGCTTTGCAGGCCGCTATCAACCAGATGTCCGCCGATGGTATCCGTATCTCGTATGTCGCTTCCAAGAGCCGGGAACTGAGCAAATATATGAGCAATATCCTGGACGAGGACTGGAAGCAGATGCGCGGCATGGAGATTCAGGCGGTGGGTATTGCCAGCATCTCTTATGACGAAGAATCCACCAAGCTCATCAATATGCGCAACCAGGGCGCCATGCTCAGCGACGCCGCTGTCCGGGAGGGCTATGTCCAGGGCGCCATGGCCCGGGGCTTTGAGGCCGCCGGTTCCAACGCCAACGGCTCCATGGCCGGTTTTATGGGCATCGGTATGGGCATGAATGCTGGGGCCGGGATGGCTGGGGCGTTCTCTCAGGCCAACCAGCAGCAGATGCAGGCACAGCAGCAGGCAGCGGCACAACAGGCAGCAGCCCAGCAGCAGGCCGCCCAGGCGGCAGGCTGGACCTGTTCCTGCGGGGCCAAAAACCCGGAAAACGCCAAATTCTGCTCCCAGTGCGGCAATAAAAAGCCTGCTCCTGCCGGGGAGTGGGTGTGCGCAAAATGCGGCGCCCACAATACAGGCAAGTTCTGCATGGAATGCGGCCAGCCCCGCCCCTCTGGGAAGTTCCACTGCAATAAATGCGGCTATGAAACCGAGGACGCACAGGGTATGAAGTTCTGCCCCGAGTGCGGAGACCCGGTGACAGAGGCGGATTTCCAGTAAGGCAGGAGGGCGTGTAAATGTCTGTCGTATCATTTAAGTGTAAAAACTGCGGCGGCGAGCTGCTGTTTGACCCGGATTCGCAAAAGTTCCACTGCGAATACTGTGATAGTTATTTCACCCGGGAAGAGCTGGGGGAGGAGCCGGAGTCCAAAACCGAGGACCCCGCTCCCCGGGCAGAAGCCGCCTCTAAGACAGGAGCCGCTCAACGGGAGGATGAGTTCAGCGAAGGGGAAGTGGTGGAGTATACCTGCCCCAGCTGCGGCGCTCAGGTAATTGCCGAGGCCTCCACCGCGGCTACCTGGTGCTATTACTGCCACAACCCGGTGGTGCTTTCCTCCCGGCTTTCTAATAAGCTAAAGCCCAATAAAGTGATCCCTTTTGTGCTGGATAAGGAGCAGGCGGAAAAGGCCTTTGAACAGTGGAAAAAGAAAAAGTGGTTCTTAAAGCCCGGATTCAGCCGGGAGGCTCGGCTGGAAAAGATGTCCGGGGTGTATTATCCCTATTGGCGCATCAACTGCCGTACCCAGGGCCATATCAGCGGCAATGCGGAAAAAATCCGCACCTGGCGCTCAGGGGATACGGAGTACACCGAGACCGAGCGGTACCAGGTGGTGCGGCGCGGCCAGGTGGAGCTGCGGGATATCACCTTCACCGCCATAAACCGGGAGGACATCGACCTGACCCAGGGCGTGTATCCCTTTGATTATTCCAAAGCCCAGGAGTTTTCCATGGCATATCTTTCCGGCTTTTTGGCGGAGCGCCGGATGACGGAAACCAAGGACGTGCGTCCCCGTGCTCAGGAAAAAATCCGGGGCTATACCCGAGAGAAGCTGGAGGATACGGTAAAGGGCTATACCCATTTCACCGTGCGGGATTCCGGCTGCCAGATGGAAGAGGAAAAGTGGGAATATGTGTTGCTTCCCGCCTGGGTCATGACATATCAATATAATGGGGAAACATACTATTATGCGGTAAACGGGCAGACGGGAAAGACCTGCGGACGGCTTCCCCTAAGTAAAGCCCGGCTGGCGGCTTTGTTTGCCGGCGTCACAGCAGTGGCCTTTGGTGTGTTTTCGTTGATCGGAGGGCTTTTACTGTGAAAAAGAAAGTGACCGCCGGTTTTGTGGCGATACTACTGTGTGTGCTGTTTTCCTTTACCGGGGTATTTGCCGCAGGGCAAAACCGGGTATATGACTATGCAGGGCTGTTTACCACGGCAGAAACCCAGGACTTGGAGGAGAGTGCAGCGGAATACCGGGAAAAAACCAACCTGGACCTGGTGATCGTCACCATTGACGACGCTGAGGGAAAGACCTCCCGGGAATATGCCGATGATTTTTACGATTACAATGGGTTTGGAGTGGGCAGCGACTATTCCGGCGCTTTACTGCTCATCGATATGGATAACCGTATGGCGTATCTTTCCACCACCGGCAAGGCTATCGAGATTCTCACCGATTCCCGTATCCAGGAGATCACCGACGAGGTGGCTTCTTATGTGGGGGATGGGCAGTATGCGAAGGGCGCCCAGGTGTTTTTGGAAAAGACGGACGAATTTGTAAACCCCAATATTGCAGGAAGGCTCCTCATTGCGCTGGCGCTGGCCGTATTGGTGGGAGCGGGTTCCGTAGCGGGGGTATGGTACAAATACACCCATGGCCATAAGGCAGACCAGTATGAGCTGGATAAAAACAGCTCCCTTGCCCTTTCCCAGCGGGAGGATATCTTTATGGGCCGGTTTGTTACCTCCCGTAAGATTCCCCGCAATACCGGGGGCGGTGGTTCCAGCACCCATACTTCCAGCAGCGGCCGGAGCCATGGAGGCGGCGGCAGCAGCTTTTAAGTGAAAGATTGGTGTAAAGAAAGGAGAATAAAAAAATGGATATGACTGCTTTTTTCAAGCTCACAAACGGGCTGTATATTGTCTCTTCCTCTAATGGGGAAAAAGACGCCGGATGCATCGTCAATACCGTATTGCAGGTTACGGCAGAGCCGCCCCGTCTTTCCGTCACGGTGAATAAGCAGAACGCCACCGCTGACGTTATCCGGGAGTCCGGCTATTTTGCCGCCACTGTCCTGACGGAAACAGCGGACATGGGCCTCATCGGCACCTTTGGGTTCCGCTCCAGCCGGGAGGAAAACAAGTTTTCCGGTTTTGCCACCCAGCGGGATGCAAACGGGGTGCCCTATGTCACCGAGCATATGGCGGCCCGGTTCAGTGTGAAGGTGGAGCAGACGGTGGATGTAGGCACCCATTGGATGTTTATTGGAGAGGTGACCGAAGCGGAGAAGCTCCTGCCCGAGCATATGATGAGCTATGAGTATTATCACAGCGTAGTAAAGGGCGGTACTCCCAAAAACGCTCCCTCTTATCAGGCGGGGGCCATGCCTCCTGCGCCTGCTGCCCCCACGGGAGAGCGTTGGCGCTGTACGGTGTGCGGCTATATCCACGAGGGCCCGCTGCCGGAAGGCTTTACCTGCCCCATATGTAAGGTTGGGGCCGATAAGTTTGAGAAGATCGAAGAGGCGCCGGCAAAAGAAGAGAACGAGCGTTGGCGCTGCACGGTGTGCGGCTATATCCACGAGGGTCCGCTGCCCGAAGGCTTTACCTGCCCGCTGTGCGGCGTAGGAACCGACAGCTTTGAGAAGATCGAAGAGGCGCCGGCAAAAGAAGAGAACGAGCGTTGGCGCTGCACCGTGTGCGGCTATATCCACGAGGGCCCGCTGCCTGAAGGCTTTACCTGCCCGCTGTGCGGCGTGGGGGCCGACCAGTTTGAGCGCCTTCCCTAAAAAATAATTGACAGCCTAAGCAGCCGTGAAAATGGCTGCTTTTTGCTGCGATTTTATAAGACGTGGAAGCAAGGTCAAAGCCAAACGATGGTTTGGCATAAGAGAACCAACATCATCGTATATATAAAGAAGAAATTCCAGCAGGAAAAGGGGGAACGATGATGTTTGCAGTGTGGGGAAAACGCCACCTTATTGCAGGATTGGGAGGGTTGTTGGTGTTAGCGGGCATCTCTGCCTCGGTGATCTCCGGTATAGCGGCCAATGCTTCACCGGCAGCTTCGGCAGAGGTAAACTGGGGGCTGAGCTTTCAGGAGGAGGGGAAAACGCCGGTAGGCAACGCCAGCGCCGAATACCTGTCCCAGTATGACGCCTGCTATGCCGGCAGCCCGGAGGAAAAAGTCCTTTATCTCACCTTTGACGCCGGGTATGAAAACGGCTATACCGCCTCCATTTTGGACACTTTGCAAAAGCATTCCGTCAAGGCTGCCTTTTTTGTGGTGGGCAATTACATCGAGACCAGCCCGGAACTGGTAAAGCGGATGGTGGAGGAAGGGCATCTGGTGGGGAACCATACCTACCACCACCCGGATATGTCCTCTATCTCCGAAAAATCCGCCTTTGAAAAGGAGCTTTCTTCCTTGGAGGCCCTGTATGAAGAAACCACCGGCCAGAAAATGCAGAAGTATTACCGTCCGCCTCAGGGCAAGTACTGCGAGAGCAATTTGCAGCAGGCCAAGGAGCTGGGCTACCGCACCGTATTTTGGAGCCTTGCTTACGTGGACTGGTATCAGGATCAGCAGCCCGCCAAGGAGGAGGCCTTCTCCAAACTTCTTCCCCGCATCCATCCCGGGGCAGTGGTGCTCCTCCACAGCACCTCCAAAACCAACGCGGAAATCTTAGATGAGCTTCTTACCAAGTGGGAGGAAATGGGGTATACCTTCGGCACCCTGCCGGAATTATTTGAAAAATCAGAGGGAAAATCGTAAGAACAGCAGGAAAAGAGAAAAAGACTGTTTAATTTCATAAAAGAATTATATATCAACAGGAATTCGGTATACTAAAGAAGATTATCATCCAAAATGGAGGAAGTATTACATGGATTCTCTGGTACAAACAATGGTAGACTCTTTGCGTTCCATTCCTGGGGAATTGGTGATTGCCATCATCTCGGTACTGCCCATCCTGGAACTGCGCGGCGGTATGCTGGCGGCTACCTTTTTGGGGGTAGAGGTATGGAAGGCGTTCATCATCTGCGGCGTCAGCACCATGCTTCCCATCCCGTTTATCCTGTTGTTTATCAATAAGATTTTTGACTGGATGCGCAATACCCGGCTGGTAAAGCTGGTCAACAAGCTGGAGGCAAAAGGCCGGGAAAAATCCAAAAAAATCAATGAGTATAAGACATTGGGCCTGTTTATCTTCGTGGCCATCCCTCTGCCGGGTACCGGCGCCTGGACAGGTGCGTTGGCGGCCTCCCTTATGCGGATGCCCCTGAAAAACTCCCTGCTCTCCATCGGCCTGGGCACTCTGGCAGCGGATATCATTATGACGCTGGTATCTTACGGCGTACTGGGGGCCTTCCTGTGAGAAGGGTTGAAATTGCGGTAGTAGGCGGCGGCGCTTCGGGTTTAATGGCGGCCCTCACCGCGGCGGAAGAGCAAAAGCGGCAGCACCGGCCGGTTTCGGTGTTGGTGCTGGAAGCGGCTCAAAAGCCGGGGCGCAAGCTGCTGGCCACGGGTAATGGCCGTTGTAACCTTACCAATATGCATGACGAGCGTTCCCGCTTTCATGGGGACGTCCTGGCGGCGGAAGCGGTACTGGGGAAATATCCTCCCCAGGCGGTAGTCCGCCGCTTTCTGTCTTTAGGGCTTTTGTGCCGGGAGGAAGAGGAAGGCCGGGTCTATCCCAACAGCGGACAAGCCGCTTCCGTGCTCTCTATTCTACTGGAACATTTGCAGGCATTGGGGGTAGAGATCCTCTGTGAGCGGCCGGTTTCTCAGCTCTCCCAAGAGGGAGCCGGGTTCCGGCTGTGTTCTTCTCAAGGGGAAGAGGTGCTGGCCCAGAAGGTGATCCTGGCGGCAAGCGGCCAAGCTGCGCCCCAGCTTGGCTCCAATGGCAGCGGCTATGCTCTGGCCAAGGCTTTGGGCCACAGCTGTACCCCCTGTTTCCCGGCGCTGGTACCGGTGATCTGTGGGGAGGAAAAGCGGTGTAAGGCCCTTCACGGTGTGCGCTGCCGGGGCCGGGTGTCTTTGCTGGGAGACGGCAAACTCTTAGGCGAGGAGTCCGGCGAAATCCAGTTTACCGACTATGGAATCTCCGGCGTGTGCGTGTTCCAGCTCTCTCGTATGGCGTCGGAGTGGGCAAAAACCAAAACTGTAAATGGAATCCGCTTTACATCACTGCAATTCTCCCTGGATTTGCTTCCCAATCACTCCCCGGAGGAGCTCTTGGGGATGCTTCAGCGCCGGAAACGATTGTTGCCAAAATCCGACAATATGGCGTTATTATCGGGATTTCTCCCCGTTGTTCTAGCGCGTCAGATAGCCAAAGAAGTATTAGGGAAATTGGTTCCGTTAGAAGTTCTATCCACTTATGATATAGAAAAAACGCTCTTGTGTACAAAGTCATACACCTTCACAGTTAAGGCAACCCAGGGCTGGGACCGCGCCCAGGTAACGGCGGGAGGCGTGCCTCTGTCCGAAACCTGCCCCCAAACGCTGGAATCTTCCCGCTGTCCGGGGCTATATTTGTGCGGCGAGGTTTTGAATCTGGACGGTGACTGCGGCGGATACAACCTGCAATGGGCCTGGGCCAGCGGCATGGCGGCGGGAAAGGCTGCCGCCAGCGCCTGCAAACCCCAAAAGCCCGCCAAATCATCTAAACCAAGGAGGAAGCCACATGCTGCGAATCGCTGAAATCCCCATGCCCTTGGGTTTTACCGAAAACGACCTGCGCCGGCAAACAGCCCGGCGGCTCAAAGTGCCGGAAAGCGCCCTTTCCCGGGTGTCTTTGTATCGGAAATCCGTAGACGCCCGGAAGAAAAACGACGTCCACTTTATCTGCACCGTGGAGGCAGAGGTGGAGGGGGAGAAGCGGGTGCTTTCCCGTTTGCGGGATTCCAAAATCCAGCAGGCAAAGCCTTATGAATACCGCCTGCCCCACTGTGAGCCTCTGGCGCAAAGGCCGGTCATCGCCGGATTTGGCCCTGCTGGACTGTTTGCAGCGCTGGTGCTGGCACAGGCTGGACAAAAGCCCATTGTGCTGGAACGGGGCGCGCCGGTGGAGGAGCGCAGCCGGGCAGTGGAGCACTTTTGGAGCACCGGAGAGCTGAATCCGGAAAATAACGTCCAGTTCGGCGAGGGGGGCGCAGGCACCTTTTCCGACGGCAAATTGAACACAGGCACCAAAGACCCCCGGGCCCGGAAGGTATTGGAGGAATTTGTCAAGGCCGGTGCGCCGGAGCAGATCCTCACCGACGCCAAGCCCCATATCGGCACCGACCGGCTTCCCGGCGCGGTGAAGGCCATCCGGGAAACCATTATCCGGCTGGGTGGAGAGGTCCATTTCCACACTACCCTTACCGGCTTGCAGGTGCGGGAAGGCCGCCTCACCGGGGTGATGGCCCGAAAAAGCACCGGGGAAGAGTATATCATCGAAACCGGGGCCTTAATCTTAGCAGTGGGACACAGCGCCCGGGATACCTTCTCCATGCTGTATGACGCAGGGTTGTTTATGGAGGCCAAGTCCTTTTCTGTGGGAGCCCGTATCGAGCACCCACAAAGCCTAATCAATAAAGCCCAGTATGGTCCGGCGGCGGGGCACCCTGCACTGGGCGCCGCAGATTATAAGCTGGCGGTACACTTGCCCGAAAACGGCATAGCCGCAGGCCGCGGCGTGTATACCTTTTGTATGTGTCCCGGCGGGTTCGTGGTGGCAGCGGCCTCTGAGGAGGGGCGGGTGGTCACCAACGGCATGAGCTGCTTTGCCCGTGACGGCGAAAACGCCAACGCCGCACTGCTAGTGGGAGTTAGCCCGGAGGATTTCGGCAGCGAGCATCCCTTGGCAGGCATCGAGTTTCAGCGAAAGCTGGAAGAAGCTGCCTTCCGGGTGGGTGGCGGCGGCTACCATGCCCCGGTGCAGCGGGTGGAGGACTTCCTGCAAAACCGGGCCAGCACCCGTCTGGGTGACGTGCAACCTACCTACCGGCCTGGGGGTACGCCCAGCAATCTGGGGGATTGTTTGCCGGAGGTGATTACCGAAGCCATGCGGCAGGGTATCCAGCTGATGGACAGGCGGCTGCATGGCTTTGCCTATCCTGACGCGCTGCTAACCGGAACTGAGACGAGAAGTTCTTCCCCGGTGCGGATTCTGCGGGACGAAAGCTGTCAGTCGGTGTCTTTGCGGGGATTTTATCCCTGCGGGGAAGGGGCGGGCTATGCCGGGGGCATTATTTCCGCGGCGGTGGACGGTATCCGCTGCGCAGAAATGGTGATGGAAAACAGTAAAAGATAAAAAGAAAAGCAAACAGTAACACTGTTCGCGTGGAGAAAGCTAAAATTTTTCACTCGGTTATCCCGCGACGCAAAAAGTTTTACTCGATTTTTTTCAAAAAATCGCAGGGAATCCAAAGGGGCAGCGCCCCTTGGCCGCTCTCCGCAGAGAGCGGAACTCCTATGCCGCAGGGCGCATTTTCGGGGGTGAATTGCAAAATGTTCCGGTGGAACATTTTGCAAGAGGGCCCCTTTTGAAAGAAAAAAGGGGCCCTGGCTGGGTTCCTGATGCCGCCATCCTCTGTTCCCCCAAAAAGGGGGGATCAGACCGGCAAAGGCGTTGCACCCCTATAAGTCCCTTTGAAAACCGTATGGCTTTATTTTATTCTTAGAAAGGATGATTCCATGCTGCATCTGGTCTATGGCCGTGCAGGCAGCGGCAAAACCCGCTATGCCCGGGAGTTGCTGGCTTCCCTCTGCGAAAACGGCGCCGGGAACCTGCTCCTCCTTACTCCGGAACAGGTCTCCTGTGAGAGCGCGCGCGCCATGCTTCGCCGCCTTGGCCCTCGCAGGGCACAGGGCGTGCAGGTGCTCAGCTTCACCCGTCTTGCCAATACCGTGTTCCGGCAGTTTGGCGGCCTTGCAGGCAAGCGCCTGGACGACGGCGGCAGAACCATCCTTATGAGCCTTGCCCTAGAGGAAATGGCGGATACCCTCCAGCTGTTCCGCCCCCAGGCCAAAAGTGGCGAGATGATCCAGCTGCTGCTCCAATCCTCCGCCGAGCTGAAAATGAGCGCCGTTTCTCCCGAAGCCTTGCGGCAGGCCGCCTCCCTTTCCGGGGACGAAGCCCTGGAAAAAAAGGCGGGGGATATTTCCGCAGTGCTTTCTGCCTATGACGCCCTGGTGGCCCGCAGCTATCTTGACCCCTTGGACGACCTCACCCGGCTCCGGGATTGTTTGGAAAAGCACGCGTATTTTACCGGATATACCGTGGCAGTGGATGCCTTTAAGAGCTTTACCGTGCAGGAGCTGGAAGTGCTGCGGCTGATTTTGCGGCAGGCGGAAAACGTGACTGTGACCCTCTGCGCCGACGGCCCCGGTTCCCCGGAAAAACAGGGGAATGGGATGTTTTCTACGGTGTGCCGCACCGCCAATCTTCTTTCCCGCATGGCTAAAGAGGAGGGAGTGAAGATTGCCCCGCCGGTGCATCTTACCGAAAGTCCCCGGTTTGTTTCTCCGGCTCTCCGGGAGGTGGAGCGGCAGGTGTTCCGCCGGGAAAAGCCCCAGCCGGAGGAGGATGCAGCCGGCGTCACGCTGGTGTGTGCCCGTCATATTTATGAGGAGGCCGAGTTCGTCGCCTCCCGCATCCGGCGGCTGGTGATGGAGGAGGGCTACCGCTGGCGGGATATCACTGTGATTCTGCGTCGGGAAGACACCTATCGCGGCGCGCTGGATATCGCTCTGCGCCGGTGGGAGGTTCCTTGTTTTCTCGACCACCCTCGCAGTGTGGACGCGGAACCTATCATGCGCTTTGTGCTGGAAGCCTTCGGTGTAATCAACCACAGCTTTCGATCAGACGAAATTTTTTCCCTTCTAAAAACCGGCCTCTCCGGACTGGACGCCGAGGAGATCGCCCTTTTGGAAAACTATACCTTTTTGTGGAGCATCAGCGGGAAAAAGTGGCTCTCCCCGTGGCAGGAAAACCCGGACGGCTTTGTGGAATCCACCACGGAAGAACAGCTTCAGCGATTGGAGATCATCAATGCCCTGCGTGAACGAGTGGTTGTCCCGCTCCAACGCTTTGCCGCCGCCCTTTCGGATACCGACGGGCAGGGGGCAGCAGAGGCCATTTTCCAGCTGTTGACGGATTTTAATGTGCAGGAAACGCTGCCCGCCCTGTGCCAAAAGCTGGAAGAATCGGGGCAGAGGGAGACCGCCGACCACCAGCTCCGGCTGTGGGATGTGCTCATGAATATTCTCGACCAGACTGCCCTGACCCTTTCCGGGCGCAAGCTGGAGCCGGAGCGGTACGCCCAGCTTTTGCGGCTGGTGATGCAGGCCGGGGAGATTTCCGACATTCCCCAGCAGGTGGACGAGATCACCTTGGGTACTGCCGACCGGATGCGCCCTGTAGACCCCAAGGTGGTGTTCCTTATGGGGGCAGTGCTGGGGGAATTCCCCCAAACGCCTTCTTCCGGCGGCGTATTCAGCGAGGAGGAGCGGAAAACCCTGATCCAGCTGGGCCTGCCCCTCAGCGATTCTTTGGAGGATAAAGCGCTGGAAGAGCAGTTTTTAGCCTATCAGGCCATGACCAGCCCTTCGGAAAAGCTGTTTGTCAGCTGGCACGCTTCTTCGGGGGAGGAGAGCTGTTCCCCTTCGGAGATCGTGGAGGAGCTGCAAAGCCTGTTCCCGTCCCTGCCGGTGATAAGCGCCGGTTCCATGCCCCCGGAGCAGGAGGCCAATGCCCCAGAGGCGGCTTTTGCCCTTTTGGCCCGGAAGTGGCCCCAGCAGGACTCCCTTTACGCCACCCTGCGCACCCTATTTGAGGGGCAGGAAGGCTATCAGGGGCGGCTGGAAGCCTTGCAGCGTACCGCGGAGCAATCTCCCATGGCCTTCCGGGAGGAGGAAAAGGCGGGAGAGCTGTTTTCGGGCCGCAATCTTTCCGCCACCCAGATCGAGACGTTCCACCTGTGCCGGTTCCAGTATTTCTGCCGCTACGGCATGAACGCCAAGGAGCGCCGTCCGGCGGAGCTGGGCTCTTTGGAATACGGCAGCCTGATGCACTTTTTGCTGGAGCGGGTGTTCCGCCGCAAAACCGGCAAGGAAGTGGCGGCCATGGAGAAAAAGGCGCTGGAAGAAGAAATCCTTTCCCTCATCGACGAGTACGCCTTAGCCTGTATGGGCGGGGCGGAAAACCGCAGCGCCCGGTTCCGGTTCCAGCTTCGGCGGTTGGCGGATTCCGCCTGTGCTGTCATCCGGCATATCGGGCAGGAACTGGCCCAGAGCCGCTTTGAGCCTCAGTATTTTGAGCTGGAACTGAAAAACGGGAGCCAGTTCCCACCGCTGAAAGTTCCCACAGAGGACGGGACTGTGACCATCGGCGGCAAGATCGACCGGGTGGATTTGGCGGAGATTCACGGCGAGACTTATGTGCGCATTGTGGATTATAAAACCGGCTCCAAGGAATTTAAACTCACCGATGTGCTCTACGGCATGAACCTGCAAATGCTCATCTATCTGGCGGCGCTGATTGAAAGCGGCGGCTTGCAGGGGGCGGGCATTCTCTATATGCCGGCAGTACAGCCCCTGGTGCCTGCTGACCGCCAGACTCCGCCGGACAAGATCGAGAAAGAAGCAGAGAAAAAGCTGAAAATGAACGGTCTTGTGCTGGATGACCCGGAGGTCATCACCGCCATGGAGGAAAAGGCAGCGGGAAACTATATCCCGGTGGCCCTGAAAAACGGCGAGCCTGCCCGGCGGGACTATGTGCTTTCAGAGGCCCAGCTGGAACAGGTGACAGGGTATGTGAAGTCGCTGGTGCGGCAGATGAAAAAGAAGCTGGTACACGGAGACATTGCGGCAGCGCCTCTGCTTATCAATCAGCGGGGCTGTCAGTGGTGCCCGTACTTCCCGGTGTGCGGTAAGGAGTTTCTGGATAAGGATGTGAGCCGGGTGCGCTTTTCCAAGGAGGAAGCGCTGGAACGGATGAAAAAGGAATAACGGCTGGCAAGGGGAGAGGCTTTGACTGCTAACAGGATACCGCAAAGGAAAAATTTCCGCTCCCCTTTTTTACAGCTTCGCCCAGACGCGATAGTCTGTATCTGTATCTTTTTCTGTGTCTATATCTGTCTCTGTGTCTGTGTGTGTTTCTGTTTCTTTTTCCTTTTCCTTTTCTGTCTCTGTCTCTGTATCTGTATCGGCTGCCTTGGCTTTTTTTCGTTAACCACAGGTAGCGATGGCTAGTATTGGCAGGTAAAAAACTTTTTCTTCACAGACTACAATATTTACATTCACCGTATCTATTTAATGAAAGGAAGATCGCCATGGCAGAACGCAAATGGACCCGGGAGCAGCAGGACGCCATCAACGCCCGGGAGGGCACCCTGCTGGTATCGGCGGCGGCAGGTTCCGGCAAAACGGCGGTGTTGGTGCAGCGTATCATTGAACGCATCACCGACCCGGATATCCCCGGCAGTATCGACCGCCTGCTGGTGGTGACTTTCACCCGGGCGGCGGCGCAGGAAATGCGGGAACGTATTGCCAAACGGCTGGCAGAACTGCTGCGGGAAGACCCGGATAACGACCGCTTAAAGCGCCAGCAGCTTTTGCTGCCCCAGGCCCGGATCAGCACCATCCACAGCTTTTGCAGTGAGCTGGCCCGGGAGAATTTCTATAAGCTGGATATTCCTCAGGATTTCCGTATCTGCGAGGAAAGCGAAATGACGGTGCTCCGAGGAGAAACCGCCGACGAGGTGCTTGCCGCTTACCACGAGGAGCAGGACGAAGTGTTCGACGCCCTTTCCGAAGCCTTTAGCCCCGGCCGGGACGACCTGCGGCTGCGGAATACCCTGCTGCATCTCTATGACTTTATCCGCAGCCATCCCTTCCCGGAACGCTGGCTGCGGCAGGTGGCCGCCCTCTATGACCCCGCCCAGCAGGCGGAGGAGACCGTGTGGGGCAAAACTTTACTTTCCTATGGGGAAGAGGTGCTCTCCTACTGTATCCAGATGTTGAAAAGCGCCCTTTCCCTCTGCGAGGAGGACGCTACCCTGTACGATAAATTTGCTCCTATCCTAGCCGCCGAAAAAGATCAGGCCGAAACGCTGCGGGAGTTTGCCGCCGCCCGGGACTGGGACAAGTTCTCCTCCGGCCTGCAAAACGCCTCCTTCGGTGTGCTCCGTTCCCCCAAGGGGTATAAGGACGACCCCCTAAAGGTGCGGATCGCCGCCGCCCGGGACGAGGCCAAGGAGACGCTGAAAAAGCTGGCGGGGAGCTTTGTCCTCACCCGGGAGGATTGCCGGGAAGATCTTACCCGCATGGCCCCGCTGGTGGAAAAGCTGTTTGAATGCGTTTTGCGGTTCTCCAAACGGCTGGACGAAAAAAAGCTGGAGCGCAAAGCCGCCGATTTTGGAGACCTGGAGCATTGGGCCATCCGCTTGTTGGCAGAAGAAGACCCACAGGGGGGATTCCGGCCCACCAAGGACGCAGTTGCCCTTTCCCAACGCTTTGACGAGATCATGGTGGATGAATACCAGGACACTAACGAAGCCCAAGACCTTTTATTCCAGGCTCTTTCTCAAAACGGGCAGAACCGCTTTATGGTGGGCGACGTAAAGCAGAGCATTTATAGCTTCCGGCAGGCCATGCCCCGCATTTTCCTGCGGTACCGGGAGGAGTTCGCCCCCTATGACCGGGAGAAGAAGAACCACCCGGCCTGTGTGGTGCTGGACAAAAACTTCCGCTCCCGGCAGGAGGTCACAGATTCCGTCAACTTTGTGTTCGGACAGATTATGTCCTCCAAGATCGGTGATGTGGAGTATACCGGCACGGAGCGCCTTGCCGCCGGGGCCGTTTACCCGGTTCAGTCCGGCTGTGAGACCCGGCTGGATGTGCTGGACAGCTCCCTGTGCGACGAAGAAGAGCAGTCCGCTATTTTGGAGGGCCGCCACATTGCCGGTATGATCCGGGAGATGATGGAGGGGGGCTTTCTGGTCACCGAAAACGGCTCCCAGCGCCCGGCCCAGTACCGGGATTTCTGTGTGCTCCTGCGCAGTGCCAATAAGGTGGCGCCCTTCTATGCCCAGGAAATGGCCCAGTGCGGCATCCCATCGTGGGCAGCTTCGGTGGGAGGCTTTTTTGCGGCGGCAGAAGTGGCCCTTATGCTGTCCCTTCTGCGGGTGGTGGACAACCCTATGCAGGATATCCCCCTACTGGCAGTGCTTATGAGTCCCATTTACGGCTTTACCCCCGATGATATGGCGGACATCCGGCTGGAGGACCGAAGCCTGCCCCTATATCTGGCAGTGGTGCGCCACGCTGAAAAAGACCCCCGGTGCGCCGCCTTTTTGCAGGCGCTGGAGCGGTTCCGCACGGTGGCGGCCTCTATGCCCTCCGACGAGTTTTTAAACTTCCTTTACGAAGAAACGGGCTACCGGAACCTGGTGCAGACCCTACCCGGCGGAGAAGGCAGGCTTGCTAACCTGCGGCTTTTGCACCGATACGCCAAGCGGTATGAGGGCTCCGGTTACAACGGCCTTTCCGGGTTTATCCGGTTTATCGACCGGTTGGAAAAGCAGAAGGCCGACCTGGCTCCCGCTGCCAACGGTTCCGAGGGGGAAGACGTGGTGCGCATTATGAGTATCCACAAATCCAAGGGGCTGGAATTCCCAGTGTGCATTGTGGCCGGGTGCGGGCGGCAGTTCAACCGGGAAAAGGACGACGCCCTGCTTCACCCGGAACTGGGGTTGGGAGTACGGCTCAAGGCCCCCGATTCCCCGGCGCGGTTTTCCACACTGCCCCGGGAGGCCATCCGGCTGGAAATTGACCGGGAGTCTATGTCGGAGGAATTGCGGGTGCTGTATGTGGCCATGACCCGGGCAAAGGAAAAGCTGATTTTGCTCTCCACCCTGAAAGACGCGGAAAAAACCTTGGCAAAGCTGGCCGCTGGACTTACGAAAGACGAAAAACTGCCGGAATACACGGTGCGGGGAGCTTCCAGCCTTTCCGACTGGCTGCTCAGCTGCGCCCTGCGCCACCCCGACGGGAAAATCCTTCGTGACCGTGCCATGGCGGACGAAGACCTGGTGCTGCGAGTAAAGGACTATACCCCGTGGGATATCCGGGTGCTGCGGCCCGACGCTCCCAGCATAGCCGCGGAGGCAGAAAAAGCCCAAGCACCTCAGCCAGACGCGGAACTCCTTTCCCGTCTGCAACAGTCCCTCAGCTGGCAGTACCCCTATGCCGAATTGGCAGACGTGCCCTCTAAAGTATCGGCTTCCGGCTTTGCGGAGGAGCAGGCCGGGGGAGAGAATACAGGGAGCCTTTCCCGTCCGGCATTTTTGAGCCATAAGGGTATGACCCCAGCGGAGCGGGGCACAGCGCTGCACACCTATATGCAGTTTGCCCGGTATGAAGAAGCCTGTATCGACCCCGAAAAAGAGCGGGAGCGGCTGGTAAAGGAGGGCTTTTTGACTGCGGAACAGGGGGACGCAGTAGAGCTTGCCCGGGTATCGAAATTCTTTGGGGGAGCGCTGGGCAAGCGGATTCTTTCCTCCCAAAACGTCATGCGGGAAACCCGGTTTATGGCGGAGCTGCCCGCCCGGGAGGTGAAGCCCAGCCTTACCGGCGAAATGGGAGAGGAACCGGTGGTGCTGCAGGGCGTGGTGGACTGTGTGTTTGAGGAAAACGGCGCGCTGGTGCTGGTGGACTATAAAACCGACCGTATCCGGGAGCCGGAGGAGCTTTGGCGAAGATATGAGGTGCAGCTGAAGCTGTACGCCCGTGCGGTGGCGGATATGACGGGTCTGCCGGTAAAGGAGTGTCTGTTGTATTCCTTCTATTTAAATTGTCCGGTAGGAAATAGGGGCAGTTTGTGAACGATTTGCAACAGTTTTTGGGAGTTGTTGTAATTTTTTCCGGTTCGTATTATAATAGCGAAGAAGCCTCCGCTGGCAATTCGCGGCGGAGAGCCCCCGCTGGCGATTCGCGAGGTAGCAGCATCAAAATTTACACTCTCTACCCCGCGGCGGACAGCGTCCGCTTCCAAATTCGCGGGGAAGCGGCATCAAAATTTGTACTTGCTACCCCGCGGCGGACAGTGTCCGCTTCCAAATTCGCGGGGAAACAGTATCAAAATTTGCACTTGCTACCCCGCGAACGAAAAAGTTTTACTCGATTTTTTTCAAAAAATCGCAGGGGTCCAGGGGACAGAGTCCCCTTGGCCGCTCTCCGCAGAGAGCGGAACTCCCAAAACCTGGAAGGCGCATTTTTGGTGGTGAATTGGAAAATATCCCAGTGGGATATTTTCCAAGAGGCCCCTTTTTGCAAGAAAAAAAGGGGCTTCTCCGTTCCTGCCGCCGCTTTCCTTCCTTTTTTCCAACGAGAAAACCGGAACCACAAAGGCAAATACCCACCTGCGAAAACCCTCAAATGGCCGCCTATGTCTCTCCCTAAAAGGGAGCCGAGATTGAAGATAAAGGAGAATTTTATGCTCATCAATGCTTTCCGTTCCCTCCTGTATGGAGGCTCTGTCAACTTTGAATATGTCCTGATGCAGATCATCGCCACCCTGTTTGTCATTTTCTGTATTTTACCCCTGCATGAATATGCCCACGGCTGGATGGCAGAGAAATTGGGCGACCATACCGCCCGTGCCGCAGGCCGCCTGACTTTGAACCCAGTGGCCAGCATCGACCCCTTTGGCGCGCTGTTTCTGCTGCTGTTCGGCTTTGGCTGGGCTAAGCCTGTACCGGTAAATCCCTGGAACTTTAAAAAGCCCAAGCGTGATATGGCGATCACGGCGCTGGCCGGACCTGTTTCCAACCTGCTGGCGGCATTGGTAGGCGGCATCGTGTATAATGCCCTCTATCTTTTTGTGCTTCCCAATCTGTCCATCACAGTATCGGTTGCCATCGCCACCTTTTTCAGCGCTTATATCACCATCAACGTGAGTTTGGCAGTGTTTAACCTGCTGCCCATCCCGCCTCTGGACGGTTCCCGGATTATCAGCGCTTTTCTTTCCGACCGGGCCATGAATGCCTATTACCGGTACCAGAATATTATCATCATGGTGCTGTTCCTGCTTTTGTTCAGCGGAGTGCTGGACCGTCCTCTGGGAATTGCCCAGAACGCCGCGCTGGAAGGCGTCTTGTGGATTGCAGACTTGCCCTTTAAGCTGTTTGGGCTGGCATAATTTGAAAAATGATGGAAAAGATATCCTATAAGCTGGATGTGTTTGAAGGCCCGCTGGACCTTCTGCTCACCCTGCTTTCTAAAAATAAAGTGAGCATCTATGATGTCTCCATCTCCGAGCTGCTGGATCAGTATATGGAGCATATCCGGGCCATGCAGGAGCTGGATATGGAAGTGGCCAGCGAATTTCTGGACATGGCTGCCCGTCTGGTGTACCTGAAAACCGTCTCCCTGCTGCCTAAGCATGAGGAAGAAAAGGAGCTGCGGGAGCAGCTGGCTGGGGAACTGATGGAATATCAGCTCTGCCGCCAGATGGCCTGCGAATTGGCGATGAGCTTTTCTTTTGACCGCATTGTGCGTAAACCTATGGAGCTGCCTGTTGACCACACCTACCGGCGGCACCATACGCCCCAGGAAATTTTGCAGGCCTATCTCAGCGCGGCGGGCCGTGGGAAGCGGTTCCAGCCGCCCCCGGCGGAATCCTTTGACGGCATTGTCACCCATCCCATTGTTTCCGTTACCTCCCAGATCATCTTTGTCCTTCGCAAATTGTGGAAGCGGGGCAGCGTACAGTGGTCCCGGCTGTTTGCGGAAAAACATGAAAAAAGCGAACGGGTGGCAGCTTTCCTGGCAGTGCTAGAGCTTGTCAAGGGGAAACGTATCCGGGTAGAAGGGGAAGGCAGCAATGCCACCATTGAGCTTTCGCAAGGAGGAAAACGCCATGGGGCTGTCCAAAAAGAAGAATAATCCCGCGCTTTTAGACCGGAAGCTGATGGGAGCGGTGGAGGCCATCGTATTTGCCAGCGGCGAACCGGTGTCCATCCAGCGCATCGCGGAGGTACTGGAAGTCAAGGAGGATGTGCTGGAAAGCCAGATCGAGTATCTGATGAAGGAATACAACCAGGAGGGCCGGGGCGTGCGTCTGGTACGCCTAGACGGGTACCTGCAAATGTGTACCGGCTCTGAGTACAGTGAGGCAGTCCGTAAAACCCTGGAAATGCGCCGGAACACGCCTCTTTCCCAGGCGGCAATGGAGGTGCTGGCAGTCATCGCCTATAATCAGCCTGTTACCAAAGCCTATATTGAGCAGGTGCGGGGCGTAGATTGCAGCGCGGTGGTCAACGGCCTTGCAGAAAAGGGGCTGGTGGAAGAGCGAGGCCGTCTGGAGCTGCCGGGCAGGCCGCTGTTATACGGTACCACCCAGGATTTCCTTCGGTGCCTGAACATCCATTCCCTACAGGAATTGCCGCCTTTACCTCAAAAGTCCCAACCCGGGGAGGAAGAATCTCCCCAAACGCCGTAATCAGGGAGGGAGAGTATGACAGGCTGGTATATTGCGGGAGGGGTGCTGGCTTTTTTTCTGCTTCTGCTCCTGCTGCCGGTCAAGCTGTATGCTGCCTGCCGGGAAGAGCTTTTCTTAAAAGTAGGTTATGCATTTTTCTCCTTCCGGATTCTTCCTCCCAAGGAAGAGGAAAAGAAACCGCCGGCTCCCAAGAAGAAAAAAAAGAAAGCCGCCAAAAAACCTTCTCAAAAATCGGTTCCCAAAAAGGAAACACCTCCGTCTCAAAGCCAGGAGCTGAAAAAAAAGCTCCGGGAGATCTTTCATTATGAGGGCCTTTCCGGCCTCTTGGAACTGCTCAAGGATTTAAGCGGCATTGCCGTAGGGGCAGGAAAAAAGCTGCTTTCTCATTTTACCATTAAAAAATTCGACCTGCTCCTTACCGTAGGCGGGGAGGACGCCGCCGAGACGGCCCTTACCTATGGCAAGCTGTGCGGGGTGGTATATCCGGCAGTGGGGACCATTGTCACAGCCTGCAAGTGCAGGCGATACGGCGTTACGGTGCAGCCGGACTTTGACGCTCCCGAGACCCAGGTGGAATTTGAAGCCCGGGGGCAGATCCGTCTGGTGTTCCTGGTGGCATACAGTATACAGGCGCTGTTCCGGTTTATTATGCGGGTGATACGCGCCAACCGGGAGTTGGAAGCAGCCAAGGAGAGGGAGCACCGGCAGAACCAAATCCGGCAGTAAACTATTTAGAACTGTGCGTAAGGGAACAGCGGTTCCCCGCGTACTGCGTATTGATGATAAAAATAAAAAGGCTGGTGGAAATTATGAGCGAGAAATCCATTGAAAGCATGATGGGCACAACCCTGGATAAGATCAAGGAAATGGCCGACGTCAATACCGTGGTGGGAGACCCCATCACTACCGCAGATGGTACGATCATCATCCCCATTTCCCGGGTGAGCTATGGCTTCGCCTCCGGCGGTTCCGACCTGCCCTCCAAGTCCCAGCCCAACCGGGAGCTGTTCGGCGGCGGCGCAGGCGCCGGTATCACCATCTCCCCGGTGGCTTTTCTCACCATCTGTGAGGGCAATGTGCGGCTGTTGCAGCTGGACCCCTTCAACAGCTCGGTAGACCGTATTATCGGCATGGCCCCCGGCTTTATGGACGCCATCACCAACCTGCTGAACCAGAATAAAAAGCAGAAGGACGCCAAAAAGGCTGCCGAAGCTGTGGAAGCCGCTGAGGCCGCTAAGGCGGAAAAAGCCGCAGAGTAATCCCGCATACCCTCCCCTTTTACAGCATAAACTGGAAGTACGGCCCCGGCCGGAACCTTGCCGTAAAGGGTGGTATGTATGAAAAAAGTCGTATTGATGGTAAAGAAAGCGCTGGCGCTGGCCGTTTTGCCCTTGGCATTGGTCTTGCCGGCGTTTTTTGCGCCGGTTTTTGCATCTGAAATGCCAGAGGAAACCGCTTCCACAAATGCAGGAGGTCCCAGCGTCAGCGCTCAGTGCGCGGCAGTGATCCATATGGATACCGGAGAGGTGCTCTTTGTGAAAAACGGAGAGGAACGCCGTGCCATGGCCAGTACCACTAAGATCATGACGGCCCTGTTGACCTTGGAAGAAGCCGCCATCGAGAACCGAGAAGTGGAGATCACCCGGGAGATGGTGCTGGTAGAGGGCTCCTCCATGGGCCTAAGGGAGGGGGACCGACTGACGCTTCGCGACCTGGCCGTGGGGATGCTCACCGTTTCGGGCAATGACGCGGCAAATTCGGCGGCTATCGCCATTTCCGGCTCCCGGGAGGCCTTTGTGGAGCGGATGAACCAGCGGGCCCAGGAGCTGGGGCTGGAAAATACCCACTTTGAGACTCCCTCCGGCCTGGACGGGGAGACCCACTACTCCACCGCCCTGGATATGGCGAAACTAGCAGCCGCCGCCATGCAAAACCCGGATTTTGCCGCTATCGCTGGAAGCAAGACCGCAAAGGTCACCTTTCTTTCCCCGGAAAAAACCGTGACCTATCAGAACCACAACAAGCTCCTGTCCCTGTATGAGGGCTGTACCGGAGTCAAAACGGGCTATACCAAAAAGGCGGGGCGGTGCCTGGTCTCTGCGGCGGAACGGGACGGCGTGCGGCTGGTGGCCGTTACCCTCAACGCCCCCGACGACTGGAACGACCACGCTGCCCTGTTGGATTATGGCTTTTCCAAAATGACCACCCTCACCTTTGACGAAAGCAATTATTCCTGTAAGGCGCCGGTGGCCGGGGTGGGGGAGATCACGGTCTGCGGCTCTTCGGAGGCAGTCACGGCGGCGATACCGGTTTCCCAGCAGGGAGCCGTGCGCCGGGTGGTAGAGCTGGAACGGTTTTTATATGCTCCTGTGAAAAAAGGGGAGCAGGTGGGAAAGGTGCGGTATCTTCTGGGAGAGCGCACCGTAGCAGAACTGCCCCTTTTGGCGGCGGAAAACGCCTCCCTTCCGGAAAGAAAACCCAGCTGGTGGGAAAGGGTACTTGCTTTTTTCGGCCTGGCAGGGTAACATAGTATAGAAATAGCATTTTGTGCTGGAAACACCCCTTATCATGGGGAAGGATACAGGAAAGGAAATCAAATTATTGCCAATGACGTTCGATTACAGAAGATCCTGTCTGACTGCGGGGTGACTTCCCGCCGGAAAGCGGAGGAGCTTATCGCCGCCGGAAAGGTGCAGGTAAACGGCCGCACCGCCCAGGTAGGGGATAAGGCGAACCCTGCCAAGGACCGGATTACGGTGGAAGGCACGGTGATCGAGCCTGTGCGGCAAAAGGTGTATATCATGCTCCACAAGCCCCGGGGGTTTATCACCACCATGCGGGACGAGATGGACCGGAAATGTGTGGCGGAGCTGGTCTCCGATATCCCGGAGCGGGTGTACCCCGTAGGCCGGCTGGATCGGGATTCCGAGGGGCTTTTGCTCATGACCAATGACGGCGCTTTTGCCAACGCCATGACCCATCCCTCCCGCCACGTGCCCAAGGTCTACCGGGTTACCGTGCGCCCCGGCGTTACCGAGGACCAGATCACCCAGATGTCGGTGGGTATGGTCATCGACGGGAGAAAGACTGCCCCGGCGGGCGTCCGGGTGCTGGAACAGGCTCCGGGCCGTGTGGTGCTGGAGATCACCCTCCACGAGGGGCGCAACCGGCAGATCCGCAATATGTGCGAGCAGCTGGGGTTGGAAGTGGCCCGGTTAAAGCGCGTCGCCATTGGGCCGGTTCGTTTGGGGATGCTCCAGCCGGGGGATTACCGGGAGCTGACCAAGGAGGAGCTGCGCAGCCTGACAGCGGCTTCCGCCAAGGCGGAGAGACGCAACCGCAACGAAAAGGCAGAAAAGGCAGCCGCAGAGCGGCGCGCCGCCGGCAAACAGAGAGGGGGCGAACGGCGTGCTGACCATTCTTCCAATGGAAGACCGGGAGCGGGAAGAAGAACTTCTCAAAAGCCTTCCGGCAGAAAGAGAGGATAACGCCCGAATTTTAATGATGAGTGACGGACAGGAAGAGCTGGGCTGGGTGGCCGTGGATATGGTCCATTCCGTGCTGCGGATGCTGCATATCGAGGTGCCCGGCGCACAGCCGGACAAGCTCAGCGGCGAAGCAGTTTTTGTTGCCGACAGCCTGATGCGGGCCGCCGCTTCTTACGGCGCAACGGTGGGGGCGTACCGCATCCGCTCCATGGAGCCGGCTTATAATGAATTCCTGCGTCTGCGGGGCTTTACCCCCAGCGAAACCGGGGCGGAAACTGGTCTTGGTACTATTGTGAAATACACCGGTTCGTAAGGATTTGCTATTTTTTTCACAATTACCACTTGTCAATCAAGAGCGGATGGATTATAATAAACTGTGTATTGTAATAATTCAGGGTCCGGCGTCCTGCGCCGAATCCTTAATTTAAAGCGAGAAATGGAGGAACAATAATGAGCGCAGGCAATGAAATGCTGCAGGCTTCTCGTGACGCACTGAAGGACACCAGTGCGTACAAGCGTATCGCCCGGCTGTTTGACGAAGGAACTTTCAATGAGATCGATTCCTATGCAAAATCCGGTGACGGTTTCGCAGAGGCAGCTGCAGGCTTTGGTACCATCGAGGGATGCCCCGCTTATGTGTTCGCGCAGAACTCCGATATCTGCGGCGGCGCAATGTCCAAGGCACAGGCTTCTAAAATCAGAAAAGTATACGAAATGGCGGTAAAGACCGGCGCTCCGGTCATCGGCATTTTTGATTCCATCGGCGGCCGTCTCAATGAAGGCGCTGATATGCTGGCAGCTTACGGCGAGATCCTGCTGCACAGCAACAACCTCTCCGGCGTTGTGCCTCAGATCGCCCTGGTGCTGGGCCCCTGCATCGGCACCTCTGCTATGATCGCCGCCAATGCGGACGTAGTAGTGATGTCCAAGAAAGGCGAACTGACTCTGGAAACCAGCGGCTGCTGCGCCTCCCCTGAGGATGCAGTAAAAGCAGGCGTATGCCATATCGCCGCCGGGGAAGAGGACGAGGCCATCGATACCGTCCGCGCACTCGTTGCCGCTCTGCCCTCCAATAACCTTTCCGGCGCACCGGTCACCGATATGTTCGGTGAGAACACCAGTGCTGCCCTCACCTGCAATGCTTCCGCTGCCGACGTGATCGCCGCTGTGGCTGACGATGCTTCTTTCATCGAGCTGCAAAAGGGCTTTGGCGACGCTGCCGTCACCGGTCTGGCACAGGTTTCCGGCACCACCGTGGGCCTGGTAGCCTACGAGGGCGAGATCGACGCCGACGCTTGCTCCAAGGCAGCCCGGTTCGTCCGCTTCTGCGATGCTTTTGCTGTGCCGGTAGTGAGCCTGGTCAATGCAACCAAGTTCGCTTCCCTGCGTGAAGCATCCAAACTGTCCAACGCTTATTCCGAGGCGACTTGCGCTAAGGTGGCAGTGGTCACCGGCAGCGCTTATGGCGCCGTTTACATTGCAGTGGCTGGCCGCGGCGCAAATGCCGATGTGACCATGGCATGGCCCTGCGCAGTGGTTTCCCCGCTGGCTCCCGAGACCGGCGCTATGTTTGCCTGGAACGACAAGCTGGCTGGTTCCGAGCATCCTGTGGAGGACCGCAAGAAGCTCATCGAAGAGTATGCCAAGACCGAGTGCACCCCGTTCAAGGCTGCTGCCGACGGCTTCATTGAGGATATTATCGAGCCTGCACAGACCCGTGCAAAGGTTATCGC
>CALWVH010000117.1 GCA_944384915.1 uncultured Clostridia bacterium
CAGCAGATTTGATACAATTTTGCCATGAGGACTCGTCTCCTTTCTGGGAGTACTTTGTGTTTGTGGTAAAACCATTGTACCAGAAGGCCTGACGGGTCCTCAACTTTCATTTAACTTTACAGTCCGAAAAATAGGATCGGGAGGAAAGTATTATGAAACAGGTAAAAATCGGTATTATTGGTGTCGGTAATATGGGGTCTGACCACTCCAAACGCATTGTAAACGGCGATGTGCCGGAACTAAAGCTGGTGGCGGTGGCAGACCGCTCTCAATCTCGTCGAGATTGGGCAAAAGAAACTTTGCCTGCGGATGTGAAAGTTTTCAACGAGGGAGACGAGCTCATCGATAGCGGCATCTGCGATGCAGTGCTAATTGCCGTGCCCCACTATCAGCACCCCACGCTGGCAATCCGCGCCTTTGAAAAGGGATTGCATGTCATGTGCGAAAAGCCCGCCGGTGTATATACCCTGGCGGTACGGGAAATGAACGAAGCTGCTAAAAAGAGCGGTAAGGTGTTCGGTATGATGTTTAACCAGCGTACCAACTGTGTATACCGCAAAATGTACGAGCTGGTGCATAGCGGAGAACTTGGCGCCATTAAGCGGGTGAATTGGATTATTACCGACTGGTACCGTACTCAGTCCTATTATGATTCCGGCTCCTGGCGTGCCACCTGGGACGGCGAAGGCGGCGGTGTGCTGTTGAACCAGTGTCCCCACAATTTGGACTTGATCCAGTGGATTTGTGGTATGCCCAGTCGTGTGCGTGCTTTCTGCCATGAGGGCAAGTGGCACAATATCGAAGTAGAGGACGACGTGACGGCCTATTTGGAGTATCCCAATGGTGCAACCGGTGTATTCGTTACCACTACCGGTGACGCTCCCGGTACTAACCGGTTTGAGATCACATTGGAAATGGGTAAGTTGGTGTGTGAGCTTTCCAATGAGGGGACTAGCCTGACCCTGTATAAGTTGGCCGAAAATGAGCGGGTATTCTGCCGTACCTGTCCCCAGGGCTTTGAAAAGCCTGCAATGGAAATCATCGAGGTAGAAACTGACGGGGAGAATCCCCAACATAACGGCGTGCTCAAAGCATTTGCCGCCAATATTTTGCGAGGAGAACCATTGGTGGCAGGTGGAGAAGAGGGTATCAACGGCCTGACTCTTTCCAATGCTATGCATCTTTCTTCCTGGCTGGACCGCACGGTAGAGCTGCCGCTGGATGAGGAACTCTTCCTTAGCGAACTGAATAAGCGCCGCGCGGCTTCTAATAAAAAGGAGGAAAAGGAAGCCGTTACCTTTGATGTGGACGGCACCTATGGCTCCAAAGTGAAATAATTCCGTTGGAAGGAGTGCTCGTTTATGAAGCGGGTTGGAATTGTGGGCTGCGGCGGCATTGCCCATGTGCACGCGGAAGTGTTAAAAAATATGGAGGGCATTGAGTTGGCCGCCTTTGCCGATATCCGTCCGGAGCGGGCGGAAGAATTTGCAGGCAGGCTGGGTGGAAACGCTTATGCCAGCTTGGAGGAAATGCTGGAAAAGGAGAAGTTGGATGCGCTGCATATCTGCACGCCCCATTATCTCCATGTGCCTATGGCGATAGAAGCGCTGGAAAAAGGGTTAGACGTGGTGATGGAAAAGCCCCCGGCCATTTCTAAGGAACAGCAGGTGCAGCTGCGTCAGGTACTGATAAAATATCCAGAGCGGCAGCTGGGGGTGAGCTTCCAGAACCGCTATAATCCCAGCACGCAACTGGTACGCCGGTTCCTCACAGAAAAAACCTACGGCAAAGTGTTGGGGGCCAGAGCGTTTGTCACCTGGAAACGGGACGTACCCTATTATACAGAGAGCGGCTGGCGGGGTACTTGGAAAACCGAAGGCGGCGGCGTGCTCATCAATCAGTCTATCCATACGCTGGATTTGCTTCGGTATTTGTTGGGCGAAGCCAAAAGTGTGGAAGGCCGGGTGATCAACCATCACCTGAAAGAGGTCATTGAGGTGGAGGACAGCGCCGAAGCCTATATCGAGTTTCCGGATTGTCACGCGCTGTTTTATGCCACCACTGCCTATTGTACCGATTCTCCGGTAATGGTGGAGATCGTCTGTGAAAATGCCGTATTGCGTCTGGAAGGCGACGAAGTAACGGTAACCGAAAACGGGAAAAAGCCGGTGAAGCAGGAATTTCCGCCGTTGCCCCATGCCGGAAAAAATTGCTGGGGTTCCAGCCATCAGGCATTGATCGGAGATTTTTATCGCTGTCTAGAAGACGGTGAGCATTTTGCCATTGATTTTGACGAAGCCTGCCGCACCTTAAATTTGATGCTGGGGATTTATGAATCCAACGAGAGCAAAGTACCCGCTCTGTTGTGAGGTGAAAATTTGCAGCAGGCCTAGTTGGGTATACTATGTGCCCCTATACACATACATAAAGGAATGACTTGTTTATGGAGATGAAATACCGCGTTACCTTCTCCGGTTTCGCTGATGAAATCGACCCGTCTCTGGATGAGCAGCTCCGGGTGCTCCGGGATCTGCATATTCCCCAGATGGAGATTCGCGGCGTAGACGGAAAAAATATTACCGAATATACCTTGAACGAAACTCAAGAGATTGCCCGCCGTTTGGAAGAAGCTGAAATCGGCGTTTCTGCTGTGGGTTCCCCTATCGGAAAAATCAAGATCACCGATGATTTTGCGCCGCACATGGAGCAGTTTCGCCATGTGGTGGAGCAGGCGAAGATTCTGGGCACCCATTATATTCGTATGTTCAGCTTTTATATTCCGGAAGGGGAGGAACCCGCTCAGTATCGGGAGGAGGTGCTCCGCCGCCTGCGCTGCTTCATAGAGTGCGCACGGGAAAACGATATTGTTTTGCTCCACGAAAACGAAAAGGGAATTTACGGCGATAACGCCGCCCGGTGTCTGGATTTGTTTCAGGAGTTGTTTGGCGCCCATTTCCGCTGTACCTTCGATTTTGCCAATTTCGTGCAATGTAAACAGGATACACTGGAAGCCTTTGAGATGCTCAAGCCTTACATCGACTATGTCCATGTAAAGGACGCCCAGTGGGTAGATGGCAAGGTGGTCTCTGCCGGTCAGGGGGACGGCCATCTGCTGGAAATTTTCTCTCAGCTGGATAAGAGAGGCTATGCCGGTGTGCTGAGTCTGGAGCCTCATCTGGTGGACTTTTCCGGACTGGCCGCATTGGAAAATGGCCATCGGGAAGAAAAAGAAGCTGCCAGTAAGGGAGAAGCCGCGTTCCGTCTGGCCTTTGCTTCCCTAAAAGAAATTTTGGAGAAGGAGGCTCTCTGATGAAACTTTCCTTCCGTTGGTATGGTGCGGACGATCCGGTGACGCTGGATAAGATTCGCCAGATCCCCAATATGCGCAGTATTGTTACTGCCGTGTATGACGTGCCGGTGGGCGAGGTGTGGAGCCGGGAGAGTATCCAGACTCTGAAACGGCAGGTGGAGGATTCTGGGCTGGTGTTTGATGTCATTGAGAGCGTACCGGTACACGAGGACATCAAGCTGGGAAAGCCCACCCGAGACCGTTATATTGCCAATTATCAGGAAAATATCCGTCGTCTGGGAGAGGCTGGAGTGAAGTGCATCTGCTATAACTTCATGCCTGTGTTTGACTGAACCCGTACCCAGCTGGATAAGGTGCTGGCCGACGGCTCCAATGCGTTGGTGTACTATAAAGACCAGCTGGAAAAGATGGCCCCCCTGACCGGTGAGCTCTCTCTTCCCGGCTGGGACAGCAGCTACCGCAAAGAGGACTTAAAAGCCTTGTTTGAAGAATATAGCCATGTTTCCGAAGAAAAGCTGTGGCAAAATCTTCAGTATTTTCTGGAGGCTGTCATTCCTGTGGCCGAAGAATCCGGCGTGAATATGGCCATCCATCCCGACGACCCGCCGTGGAATATTTTCGGCCTGCCCCGTATCATCACTTGCAAAGAAAATCTGGACCGCTTTTTAAAGCTGGTGGACAGCCCTGCCAATGGCCTGACCTTCTGTACCGGCTCTTTGGGCTGCACCAAACAAAACGACATCTATTCCATGATCGACGAATACAGCAAGATGGGCCGCATTCATTTTATGCACGTGCGCAACGTGAAGATTTTGGACGACGGCAGTTTTGAGGAGTCCGCTCACTTTTCCGCCTGTGGTTCGCTGGATATCCCACGCATCATGAAGATCCTCCACGACAACGGCTTTGCCGGCTATGTCCGCCCCGACCATGGGCGCATGATCTGGGGAGAGACGGGACGCGCCGGTTATGGCCTGTATGACCGTGCTTTGGGCGCTGCCTACCTCAACGGTATTTGGGAAACACTGGACAAATATGCAAAGGAGTAAGTACCATGAATCTGCCTTTTTCCATTGATTTAAGCGGAAAAACTGCGGTTGTTACCGGTGCCGGCGGTGTACTGTGCAGTATGTTCGCCAAGGCGCTGGCTGCCTGCGGAGCAAAGGTTGCCCTACTGGATAAAAACGGTGAAGCTGCCGAACGGGAAGCGCAGGCTATCCGGAACGAGGGTGGCTGTGCACTGGCCGTTGCCTGCGATGTTCTCAGCAAAGAGAGTATGGAACAGGCCCATCAGACCGTGCTCCGGGAACTGGGAAGCTGCGATATTCTGCTCAACGGTGCAGGCGGTAATAATCCCCGCGCCACCACCGATAAGGAGTACTGCGAGGACGGCGATATGGACCGCACCGATATCAAGACCTTTTTCAATCTAGACCCCGAGGGCGTGCAGTTCGTATTTAACCTGAATTTCCTGGGAACGCTGATTCCTACGCAGGTGTTTGCTCCTGACCTCATCGGCAAAGACGACGCCTGTATCCTGAATGTCTCCTCCATGAATGCCTTTACGCCTCTGACCAAGATTCCCGCTTATTCTGGCGCAAAGGCGGCTGTCAGCAACTTTACCCAGTGGCTGGCTGTCCATTTTGCTCCTCAGGGCATTCGTGTAAACGCCATCGCTCCGGGTTTCTTCGTCACCAACCAAAACCGTGCCTTGTTGTTTAACGAAGCGGGCGAGCCTACCCCCCGCACAGATAAGATCCTGCGCGGCACGCCGATGAACCGGTTTGGTGAAGCGGAAGAACTGGTGGGTGCGCTGCTGTTCTTAGTCTCCAAAAAGGCGGCCGGGTTTGTCACCGGTGTGGTGCTTCCGGTAGATGGCGGTTTCGCCGCTTATTCCGGCGTGTAAAAAAGCTGTATAGAAACTCTGTTGTACTCCCTTGGAAAACCTTGCTTTTCCAAGGGAGTTTTGTTATAGTGATAGCAAAACCCAACCATAAAGGGGAGAAGTATATGAAGGAAACCATTCTGCAAAAAATCCAAGCGCTCCCCATCCCGGAGCTGCGGGAAATATCCGTCCTTAACGAGCTGCCCGGAAGCTATCTCAATTTGGAGTGTGCGCTTCCTAACGGTCAGAGCGCTAAGCTGCTGGACGATAACTGCACCTATTATGCCGCTCAAGTGGAGAGACCGGGGAATCCCCGATGCTATGGTGTGGCGGCGGACGAAACGCAGATTGCGGTATTTGAATACGGCTGCAACGGAGCAGACGCCCAACTGGTGCTATGGATGCGGCTATGATTATTTTTTAGGAGGGAGCCTGTATGATAGAGGTTGTTTCGGTTCGAGAACACCCGGAAAGGGTGGAAGAGGCCATCGCCTATTTTCAGGAGAAATGGGCCAGTGAAGAAAGTAAGCCGGTCTATGAGGATTGCATCCGGCATAGCTTGACAGCCAAGGGATTTTTGCCTCAGTGGTATCTGCTGTGCCAGGAGGAAAAGATCATTGGCTGTGGGGGCATTATCTCCAATGATTTCATCAGCCGGATGGATTTGTATCCGTGGTTTTGCGCGCTGTATGTGGAAGAAAAACAACGGGGCCATGGCTATGGAAGCCTTTTGCTAGAGTGGGCGAAACAGGATGCTCGTCAGGCTGGCTACGATACCATATATCTGTGTACAGACCATGTAGGATATTATGAAAAATACGGCTTTCATTATATAGCACAGGGATATCATCCTTGGGGAGAGAGTTCCCGTATTTATGAAGCAGAGCTTTGAGTGAGGCGATGAACGAGAAAGGGAGATCTCTATGAACAAGTTGGAAGAAACCTTTACCAAAGATTTAATGACCCGTACCCAAAAAGCGATGGCTTTGGGGGCAAATGGAAAGCGCCTGCTAAGCCAACTGGAAAAGGACGGCGGCGTCCGGGTGATGCAGAACCTCATCCGACGGCAGCAGGTGTCCGATGTGTTTGATGGGTTGGAAAAGGCAGGGCAGCTGGCCCTTTCCCCGGAAGCAGCGGTAACCCAGAGTGCATATGGGGCACTGTTTACCGATGACGAGGTGAACTGGTGTTTCCAGCAGCTGTGTGACGCGGGGTACTTTGGATAATAGGATAAAGAAAAACAGGCTCCGGTGAGGGTCTGTTTTTTTTACTTGTTTCCCTTGCTTTCGTATGGGGTTTTGGGTATGATGAAGAAAGAACCGTTACGAAAGGAATTTTGCCATGGAGCTTTGCAATATGAACTATCAAGAAAAAAATGGGGTAGGATTTCTCACTTTTCCCGCCTTTGAGCCGTTTTCATGGGTGCGGCAGGCCTTAAAAACAAAAAAAGGCGGT
>CALWVH010000118.1 GCA_944384915.1 uncultured Clostridia bacterium
GTAAGAAGGTAGTAGGTTGGAGCGACTATAAGGAGTCTGTCCGTTATGATGGCGCTGAACAGTCTGCTATTACCCTGCCTAAGTCCAATGTGCTGGAATATCGCATGGAGGATGGCAGCAAGCTGATTGTTCGTCCTTCTGGCACAGAGCCTAAGATCAAGATCTATCTGTCCGCTAAGGCAGAGAGCCGTGAGGCTGTGGCCGCTGTTATCGCAAACATGAAGGCCGCTGTTCCTGCTCTGCTGGGAATCTAATGATCTTTCTGTAAAATGAAAATCCCCTCTGAAATGCTTCTGGAAACCAGAATGCTTCAGGGGGGATTTGTATTTATAATTGATGTTGTGTCGTTAGGATTGGGCCATTTGAATTCCTTGTTTTAAGGTATCCTTATCAATGGCACCGGAGGCACGGGCCTTTACATGCCCTTCTGCGTTGATAAAATAGGTGGTAGGCAGGGCATAGACGCCGTAGGTCATGGCCGCGTCAGATTGCGTATCGTAAAATACGGGGAAGGTGTATCCAGCTTCTGCAATAAAGGCAGAGGCGGTTTCCACGGTTTCACGGCTGCCGTCGGTGGAATTTACCATAAGAAAATGGATATCGTCTCCCATCTCCCGGTGTACTTCGTTAAAATCCTGCATTTCGCTTTTGCAGGGGCCACACCAGCTGGCCCAAAAGTTCAGGACTACCGGTTTGCCAATAAAATCAGAGAGACGCACTTCGTTCCCTTCTGCATCATATACCGTAAAATCGGGGGCTTGAACTGGCTCAGAAGAGGCATCCGAAGAAGTACTGGAAGACGAACCGGAAGGAGCGGTTTCATCCTGGCTTTCTACTTGAGAGGTTTGGTTTTCCTCGGGTATCAACTGCTGGGAAGAAATATTTTCTCCTAGAAATTGGTACAGGCCATATCCTCCGCCCAAAAAAACCACAAAAGCCAGCAGAATAAGCACAAGTGATTTTTTATTTTTCAAAGATACCCCTCCTTAACTTAGTAGGGCCAGCAGCCGGCCCAGAAGCCCGGTAGCCATAGAAACGCCTACAATAACTAAAATACAGCCGCTTACCAGATTGATGATCTTATAATTCCGTTTGATCCAGTCAAAGGTGGACTTTAGCTTGTTAATTAAAATGGCACTAAGGACAAAGGGGATTCCCAACCCCAGAGAATAAGCCAGCAGCATAAGCGTGCCGGTGAGTACGTGCCCCTGTTGAGAGGCAAACACCAAGGCAGTCCCTAAAAAGGTTCCTACACAAGGCGTCCAGCCAATGGAGAAAATAATGCCAAAAAGGATTGCGGAGAAAATCCCCATATTTTGTGTGTTTACGGAGCGCTGGATACCCCGAAACAGGTTCAGCCGAAACACTCCCATAAAATTTAGGCCGAAAAAGACGATAATCAGGCCGCCGATAATATTGACAGCAGTTTGATATTGGGTGAGAAAGCTGCCAAAAGTTCCCGCTAACGCGCCCATGGCCACAAATACGATAGTGAATCCCAATACAAAGCCCAGTGCTCTGGATAAAGTCTTTCGAGTAGTTTTTTCTTCTCCACCTGCAAAATAGGATACATAAATGGGAAGCATGGGTAAAAGACAGGGAGAAATAAAGGTAATAATCCCCTCTAAAAATAAAATCAGGTATTGCAGAATGATCGCCTTCTTTCCGGTAAGTATTTTTATAGGAGTTTGTTTTTTAAAATCATTATGCCCGATTTTTTAAAAGGCTTCTGTGATAGGGTCACAGTTTTTAAGAAAGGAAAGTCCGTTTTTTTCGTGGAAAACCTAACAAATTTTGCGTTTGTGTTTTATGCAAAAAGCGAACAAACTTTTTCACATCGTTTCAACAACCGGTGGAAAACTAGAATGGTATAACAATTTGTATAAGCCGGTTTGTCAAAGATAACTTTATGTTTATTGGAAATCAATCTAAAATACCCGGAAAACGAAAAGCTTTCCGGGTATTCTTATGTTATTTCCTGTTTCGTTATTTTTGTTTGGGTAGCGGCTTGTGGGGGTATTGCACGGCAATGCGATTTTCTGGTTCTGGGTCGCATAAATACAGTACCAGTAAAAACAGCCATTCCAGCGGCTTCATAAAAAAGTAGATTCCGTCCGCCAAATAGGGGGAGCGGATGTGTTTGGCAATGGGATAACCGGTTTTATCGTACAATCCCCGGACAGCTCGATGAAATCTAGGGATGTGTTCTTCCAACAGCTGTTCAAAAGCGTTGGCAATGCATAGCTGCCGGTTTACCAGTACCTGATGGCCGTGGCGTTTTCCAGTTCGCAGGGGCTTGACCACTTTTTTGTGGCCGCCTGCCGCCACGGTACACAAATAGTGCTCGTCAAACATGACATTGGGCGGCGGCATCTGCTGGGAGAGATTCCAGTCCGCAGTCTGGGTCCAGGCGCGGATGAGATTGTCTGGCTGCTGGCAGAATAGTACCAAAATGACGGTGAAAATACCCAGAAGCGGAAGCATCCCCACCAGTGCCAGTACCGGCCATGAGGAGACATGAGAAAAGATACGAGCCAGCCATTTTCCCTTCTGTCGATCGGGGTCCTCTTTTAACCGCTGTTTTTCCTCCTGTATTACCAAACGGATAGTACGCAGCCAGATCAGAAGGCAGTTGATGGGCAAGAGTGTTAACAGCAAAGTCCAACTACTCCAGATCTGGGTGCACCAAAGGATGCATAGCCCCATGCCAATGTACATGGCAGACATAGAGAGCGCCATCAGCAGTGGCGGCAGCTTTTTCCGGGGACAGTATCGCAGAATTACATATCCGGCAATAGCCAGCACGGCAAACAAAATCACAGTGGGCAAAGCGTCCATGGCAATGGGGGTGTGACGCTGATTGTTCTCCAACTGTTGGTTCCAGTCAGCGGGCATAATTTCAAGAAAGCCTGTTGCCAAATAGATGGCGGAGAAAAAGCTCCCAAGCAATAACGTGGTCAATTCCAGCAGTTTGATGCCCGATTCCTCTTTTCCAGTTTTCAGGGGGAGAAACAGGAAAAGAAAATTTTCCAGCGTCAGAGCAAAGGGCAAAAATACAAATAAAGCTGCCAGTGGGAATCCAACTAGAATAAAAAGGCCGGAGGAACCCTGAAAAGCACTCAACAGGCAGAGAACAGCAGAAGCAGCCAAACTGATAATACAGGCAATGGATAGGGGACTTTTGTAAAATTTATCCAGTGCCTTTTTACAGTATTTCATAGGAACTCCTTTTGTTGATGCAGGGAAGAGCGTTCTTTCAGGCAAAGAGCTACAAATTCCTCATCCAGCAAGTGCCAGGAAATAGGAGGTACAGGCTTATCCTGCAATTTGCGCAGAGGACGCTCCATGACAATCATGTCGTGCCATTCTCCCAGCTTGTAGCCGGTAGCAGGATAGGTAGCAATAGTGGAAAAACCGTGGGCTTGATGGAACCCTACGCTTATGGGATTCGGTACCGTAATGAGGGAATACAGCCGGTAATACCCCTGTGCCGCTAGTAGGGCGGTAATGGCATGGTACAGCCGAGAAGCAATTCCCAGTCGGTGGAAACGGCTGTCCACATACACCGAAAGCTCTGCATCCCACTGAAAGGCTGCACGCTCATGATGAGGGGAAGCATAACAATATCCGGCTACCTGGCCATCCACTTCACACACTAGCCACGGGTATTGGGGTAAAATCCGTTCGATTCGGTGGGTAAATTCCTCTGCGGTAGGCGGCACATATTCAAAAGTAATAGAGGTGTTTTCTACATATGGGGCGTAAATCGCCGCCATTTTTTCCGCATCCGCAGGACAGGCCATGCGTAGGGTAATTTCCATGCTCCCCCCCCCTTTACAGCCGATCAATTTCGTCCAACCAGAGTTTGGAGCAGGCATCGCTGGGCATCCGCCAGTCTCCACGGGGAGAGAGGGTCACGCTGCCCACTTTGGGGCCGTCGGGTAGACAGGAGCGCTTGAACTGCTGGATAAAGAATCGGCGATAGAAGGTGCGAAGCCATTTTTTTACCGTTTCCGCATCGTATACGTTTTCAAAGGAACGCAGAGCCATGCGATAAATTTTGCCTGGGGCAAAGTGGAAACGGAGCATATAATACAGGAAAAAGTCGTGAAGCTCATAGGGGCCCACCAGATCCTCTGTCTTTTGAGCGATTTGCCCATCTACTGGAGGAAGCAGTTCCGGGCTTACCGGGGTATCGAGAATATCTTCCAATACTTCCCGCAGGGCAGGGGTACCGGTGAGGGCACAGTACCGCACCAGATACCGCACCAGCGTTTTGGGGATAGAGGCATTCACACCATACATGGACATATGGTCGCCGTTATAGGTGGCCCAGCCTAGTGCCAGCTCCGAGAGGTCGCCAGTGCCGATGACCAGACCGTTTTTCTGATTCGCAATATCCATGAGTACCTGGGTACGCTCTCTTGCCTGGCTGTTTTCATAGGTCACATCGTGAACGTCTGGATCGTGGCCGATGTCAGAGAAGTGTTGTTCCACTGCTTTTCCAATAGTTACCTGGGAGAAGGAAACGCCCAGCTCTGCCGCCAGCTTTTCTGCATTGCTCCGAGTGCGGCTGGTGGTGCCGAAGCAGGGCATAGTCACCGCCTGAATACCGGTACGGGGTAGATTAAGACTATCGAATGCGCGGACAGTCACTAACAAAGCAAGGGTGGAATCCAACCCGCCGGAAAGTCCTACAACTGCGCAGGTGCAGCGGGTATGAGCCAGACGGGTGCGCAGTCCTGCCGCCTGCATGGCCAGAATATCCCGACAGCGATGATCCAAATCTCCCGTATCACTGGGAACAAAGGGCAGACAGGGGAAATTGCGCTTGGGGGCATGGAAAGAGCCTTCTGGCAAGGTAAAGCACACCTCACACAACAGGTCGTCCTCAGTTGGGGCTGTCCAAGTGTTCATGCGGCGGCGCTCTTGGCATAACCGCTCAATGTCCACATCCGCGCAGACAAATCCGGTGGAATAAGGCTCACTTTCAGATAAAAGCACACCGTTTTCACAAATCAGATCCTGTCCAGCAAACACCATATCTGTGGAGGATTCTCCCACTCCGGCATCTGCATACACATAAGCTGCCAACAAACGGGCAGACTGGTTTTTCACCAGATCCCGGCGGTAGGCGGCTTTCCCAATAGTCTCGTCACTGGCAGAAAGGTTTAGCAGTACCGTTGCACCACTCATGGCCAGACGGGTGCTGGGGGGATTGGCCACCCATAGATCTTCGCAAATCTCTGCTCCTACTGTCAGACCCGGAAAGTTCTCACAGGTAAACACCAAATCATAACCCAGATTGACTTGCTGGCCGCAGTAAACAACTGTTTCTAGGGCAGGACCGGAGGTAAAATGCCGGGCCTCATAAAACTCAGAGTAGTTGGGAATATTGCGTTTAGGTACTAGTCCAAGGAGGTTTCCTTCTAGTATAAACGCACAGCAATTATACAAATTGTGATTATGCTCTACAGGTACTCCTACCGCCAACAAAAGGGGTAAATTGGCAGTTTCCTTTAAGATATGGCACAAAGCGTCTTCCGCACCTTTTAGCAGGACAGGCTCTAAAAACAAATCACTGCAAGTGTAACCGGTCACGCACAGCTCTGGAAAACAAAGGATATTGACACCGGCCTCGCAGGCCTCCCTGGCAATGCGGCAGATCTCCTCTGCATTGGCATTACAATCTGCTACATGAATGGCCGGGGTAGCAGCGCCCAGCCGGATAAATCCATCATTCATGGGAATCCTCCTTGCTATTTTCAAAGTGGTCTATAGGGAAAAGACCCCCGCTGCAAGCGCAACGGGGGTTCGTAAGCAAAAGTTTCAGCGGGCAGAAAGGTTGGTTTCCGCCTCGGGTGCAGCCACGACCTCCAGGGAAACATCCGTAACGGATTCAAAGTCATTCCCCATATAGCGTCGTACAGACCGCATTACCTTTTTCAGATTGGTCAAGTAGCCAGCCGCCTGATGGTGGTGGATATGCATCTGGGTGATGTAATAAAAGGAACATAGGGTGGTTTTCCCACACAGTACACGGTAGCTAAACCGGAACTTATCATACTCGCCCCACTCCTCCAAAAGCCGGCGAGTCATCACCAACATCCGGAAAAAGTCGTTGATCTTTTTAGGAGTCATCGTATTCAAAGCACTGGTGCGGCGTTGCTGGTAATAATACAGGGGCTTGCGCAGGGTCACAACCTTCTGGGCATGGGAAAACAGTGCGCGGTTCATGATCATATCCTCAAAACACATAGCGGGGAAGGGAATATGATAATCGGTAAAAAGACTTCTCCGGTACAACTTGTTCCATAAAAAGCCCTGGATAGAATAATCCCGCACCAGCCGCTGAAGAGCTTTCTCTCGGGTTAACACACTTTTCCAGCAGCAGGGATATGTAATGGTTAGGCCAGTAGTTTCAAACCGGAAATAATAATTGCAGCAGGTAATATCTGCATCATTGGCACAAGCGGCGGTGTACAATTCTTCCAGATAGGTGGAAACTACATAATCATCGCTATCTACAAACGCCACATATTCCCCCCGAGCCTGAGAGAGCCCCGCCATACGGGCGGCACTTACACCACGGTTGGGCTGGTCAATGATATGAATAAAGGGATAGGAATCTTCAAAATCTTTTAAGATAGCCAAAGAACCATCCGTAGAGCCATCGTTTACCGCAATCACTTCAAAATCGCGGAAGGTTTGATGTACCAAAGAAGAGAGGCATTCCCCAACATAGGAAGCCACATTATATACGGGGACGATCACACTGATCTTAGGAGTAGTCGTCATAGGGTAGACCATTCCTTTCTCAACAGGCCAAAAACGGCGAAAGGCAAAGCCGGCCAAACTACCGGCTCACCTGATGGCAGCGAAATTTTCAAACTGCCGCTGTAAAAAATTTTCTGGAATATTTGTGAACTCTTACATAAAATAAGCATACTTTCATTTTACAGGAAACAGAAAAAAAGTCAAGCCCCGGGAAAAGAATGGGCTTAAACAAAAATCCGGCGCTGCGGAACGGGGACTCTGCGGCGCCGGAAAATAAGAAACAATAGAACTTTTCTAAAAACTTAGTCCTGTGCATCCTCTGAAGTTTCGGGAGTAGGATCTGGACTTACTTCTGGAGTGGGCTCAGGCGTAGGTTTGGGAGTTGCAGTGGGTTTGGGAGTGGGTTTCGCAGTAGGTTTAGGAGTTGCAGTAGGCTTCGCGGTAGGTTTGGCAGTAGGCTTGGGAGTTGCGGTGGGTTTGGGGGTGGAAGAAGAACCGCTGCTTCCACCGCCAATACTAGAAGTATCGGTGCCGGGACCTACACGATATACAGGAGCTACCGGACGGTAATAAGAGGAGGGGAGGGCTTCTGTTTTAACTACCACACCGTCTTTATAATAGAGCTTGGTAGCTGTAGCGCGGGAACCTGCGTTTCCTTTATTATCACAGACGATTTCGCCTTTTTTCAGGCTGTTATCTACCGTGATCTGGGCTGCGGGCTTGGCAATAGTTTCTGTTTTCTTGGAAGTGACCTCAATATAATCATAGCTGGGGTCCTTATAACCATATAGAGTAACCGTAAGCTTAGTACCACTCATGCCAGCCTGAATATAAATAGGATATTCTGTAGAGTTGCGGAATTGGAAATCCAAGCCGGGATAATCCACTGTAGCATCCAGACCAATAGGCACATAGGTGGAGGGCCACAGGTGGTTATACCGAGTAACAATTTCAAGATCAGAGCGAATCACCGCACCATACAGAGTCGTAGAAGCCTGACAAATACCGCCGCCATAAGCCAAAACAGACTGGTTATTGGCAATAGCGCCAGCAGGCAAATATCCCAGAGAACCGTTGGTGGTGTCGCCAGTGGTACCGTTAAAGGAGAATGTACCGCCGGGTTGGATCACCTTGCCGTTCATGGATTGCAGAGCCAACTTCATGTTATGGTTGCCGTTGGCGGTATTGGTGGAATAGGTACTGAAGGTTCCCAACTGTTGCATATGGGAAGCCACTTCTGCCTTGGTCTTATCAAATTCTACCACTTCCGTGGGAACTTCCACAGTGCCGTTCTCACTTTTTTCCAACAGGGCCACTACATCCTGATACAGTTTCTCGTGGTCTACCTTGATACCGTTTTTGCCATCGGCATATTCAAATTCCCCGGTGGAGGAGTTAAAAGAAACAACAGTGGCGTCTACCGGATCTTTCTCAATGTCAGCTGTAAACTCGTCCAACTTTGTTTGTACATTTTCATAGGAGATATCCGGCTCCACGGGAAAATCTTTTTTAGCAGTAGAAGAGATGTTCTCTTCACTATAAGCCATGGCTTCCTTCACGGCACTTGTAAAATCAAAGGTAAAGGTCATATCCTCCTGGGTAATGGTAATCGCCCTATCCTCATATGTGACCTTTACTTCACGGGTACCTTTCAGGGTGTCAATAGAATTTTCCAGAGCGGCAAGGGCTTCTTCCTCTGTTTTCCCTGATACGTCAATACCACCGATGGTGACGCCAGTAGCCATTTTGCTTTCTTCGAGAATGCTGCTTTCTGAAGATTGGCTGCCTTCCGAAGAGGTAGAAGAAGAGGGAGCCGGTTGTTTTCCGGCATTTCCAATGAGCCATACAGCTGCAAATACTGCTACTGCCGCTACCAAAATCGAAGCTGCCGCAATCACAATAGTCTTTTTCTTTCCCAAAATTCCTTGTTTCGGCATAATAAGCCTCCTGCAATATCTAACGGCCCCTAAGGGACAGTATAATAAAGAGAACTACAAAAGTTCTAGTATAAATATTATAGGAGTGTGGGGAGAAAAAGTAAAGTTACATCTTTATTACAACTAAGGATAATGCCTTTTAAAAAGTTGGGAAAGCTGGAAGTTTTTGCACAGGTATGATATAATAATCCCAGAAAAGGAAAAATGATTTCAAATTGTATTTTGGAAAAAGGAGGACCACAGATATGAAGATATTGATCTTAACCGCGGCAACCGGCGGCGGCCATATCCGGGCAGCTGTTGCCATTGAAAAATATCTGCGGGAAAATTGTCCTGGTATTATTGTACAAACGGAAGACGCTCTAAAGGTAATCGGAAGTGTGCTGGATAAGACTATTTGTGATGGGTATCATTTTCTAGCTACTAAAGCACCGAAAATGTTTGGCAAGCTGTATGAGCGTAGTAATCAAGAGACTCATTTTGCCAATTTGGTGCCCAAACTTTCGGGATTATTCCGTCGTCGTCTGCTGCCTATGATCGAGGAATTCCAGCCGGATGTTATTATCACTACCCATCCCTTTGTCACTGAAATGATCTCTTATCTCAAGGAAGATGGAAAACTGGATGCCATTCTGGTGTGCGTAATGACGGATTACGGCCCCCATAAAACCTGGCTGTCCAACCGAGTAGACGCCTATGTGGTATCCAATGAGGATATGGCGGCGTCTATGGTGCGCTATATGAACGTCCCGCAAGACAAGGTTTATCCTTTTGGAATCCCTGTACATGACGTCTTTTTTGAAAAGGCGGACCGACAGGCACTTCTTCAAGAAATGGGCCTGGATGAAGACCGGATGACGATTTTGATTATGGCTGGCAGCTTTGGCGTAAACAACATTTTGGGAGTGTTTCGAGAGATCACGGCCCTGCCAGAAGAATTTCAGCTTATCATTATTACCGGGCGAAACGAAAAACTATATGAAGCTTTCGAAAAAGAAGTAAATAATAGCCCTAAAAAATGCAAGTTGGTTTATTTTACCAACGAAGTGGAAAAGTATATGAAGGCGGCAAACTTGATTGTCACCAAACCCGGTGGCCTCACTATTTCAGAGGCGTTGGCCTGCAATATCCCCATGGCGGTGTTTGATGCAATCCCTGGACAGGAAGAGGATAACGCCAATTTCCTTATGAGCCACGGGATGGCTGTGCGAATCGGTAAGGGAGATAGCTGCGCCAAAACGATTGAGGAGCTTCTAAATAATGAACGCAAGCTGCGGCAAATGAAGGAATCCTGTGAAAAATTTGATAAATCTCGTTCTATCCCCAATATGTTGGATTTGATCAACCGGTTATTGGAGGAAAAGGGGGAAAAGTAATCTTTTTTAAGGGAGGAGATGCTATGGGCAAAAAGGAAATTACCGTACTGCCGTGCAGCGAGCATTTGGATGGAATGGCAGAGTGGTTTCGGGATGTAGTATATGCCTGCCCACAGGGAAAATCCCTTACTATGCAGGTCCTTTGTCCGTGGAGAAAAGATCGCAAGTATCCTTTGATCGTATTTGTACAGGGAAGTGCGTGGACTACTCCCGACCCAGGATATGAGCTTCCCCAACTAGGGGCTCTGGCTATGCAGGGCTTTGTAGTGGCCACAGTAGGGCATCGGGATTGCCGGGAAGGCAATCCGTTTCCCGCGTTTTTGCAGGATGTTAAGACGGCTATCCGATTTTTACGCGCTCATGCAGAGGAGTATTGCATTGATAAAGAGAGGGTAGGAATCTGGGGGACTTCTTCCGGCGGGAACACGGCCTTGCTGGTGGGAATGACCGGAGACTGGCAATGCTATCGAACGCAGGAGTATCCAGAGGAATCTGATAAAGTAAAGGCAGTGGCGGAGTGCTTTGGACCTACAGATATGGAAGCGCTGATCCGGATACGTTTAGGGGTAGATCTGAGCAACCCAGGATCGTACCCTGTACCCGAAGGCGAAGGGAGCCAACTTGCCGGACTTTTATATGATGGTCAAGGGGGAATTTCTCAAGAGAAGGCTAGAGACATGAGCCCCTTGTATATTGCTGCGCCGGGAGAGGAATACCCTCCATTCTTAATCCTTCATGGGGATGCAGATCCGGTAGTGCCTTATGAGCAGTCAGAAGCCCTCTATAAAAAACTTATCAACATGGGATATGACGCCCAGATGGTACAGGTGACTGGCGGTGCCCATGAGGGAAATTTCTGGACTCCAAAACTGATTCAACTGGTGTGGGATTATTTTAAAGAGGTTCTTTAGACCATAAAAACTTAAATTAAAGTGAATGCCATAACAACCAAAGCGGGGCCCGAAAGGGCCCCGCTTTGGTTGTTGAAAAAGGAGATTTATGAAAAAGTTCTTGTACTCTATAGGAATTTCCCTTTCGGGAAGCAGGCCGGAAAGGAAGGAGGACCGGCCTGCTGTGTCATGAAAAAGAAATGCGATTTGTATATAAACACCAGCCTTATTGGCCGGTGGATTCAGTAAGAGTTACCTTACAAGTGAAGGTCTCACCAGTTAAGCCACGGGTTACAGACAAAGTTACGGTGTCACCGGGCTTCTTTTTGGCAATATAACCAGAGATGGTATTAGCGGAAGTTACATCCGTGTCATCAATCTTAGTGATTACATCGCCCTTCTGAATGCCTGCCTGGCTGACAGAGTCATTGCTGATAGAGGCTACATACATACCGGAAGGCAGTCCATAGAAATTAGCAGTCCAGGAATCCAGATACTGACCACTGATACCCAGCATAGCACGGTCTTTCACATACCCATATTCTTTCAGGTCGCTGATAATGGGAAGAGCATCATCAATGGGGATAGCAAAGCCAAGACCTTCATAACCGGTAGCAACGATTTTACTGGAGTTGATGCCGATAACCTGACCATACATGTTTACCAGAGCACCACCGGAGTTTCCGGGGTTGATAGCAGCATCTGTTTGGATGCATTCCATGGTATAGCCGGTATCGCTACTGGTAACCGAACGGTTCAAAGCAGATACATAACCAATCGTCACACTAGAGTTAAACTGGAGGCCGCCAGGGTTGCCAATGGCGATTACAGGATCTGCAACCACCAGATCGTCGGAGGAACCAAACTCTGCGGCCGTTAAGCCAGTGGCCTCAACCTTGATGACGGCCAAATCGGTCATACTGTCGCTGCCGATGAGGCGGGCTTCATATGTGGTGCCATCAGAGGTGATAACCTTCAAAGAGTCTGCACCCTCGACCACATGCGCATTGGTGATGATATAACCATCCGAGGTAGCAATAATACCGGAACCCTCACTAGCAGGAGAAACACCGCTATCTTCCTGAGAATTATCCTCTTCCTGCTGTGTGCCATATCCCCAACCAGAAGCATTTAGTCCCTGCTGTAAGCTTTGCTGCTGATAATTCTGAATGCAAACCACAGAAGGAATTACTTTAGCAGCGACTTCCTGTTGGGTCATGCTGCCAGAAACCGTAGTGGAAGGATTACTATCCTCGTTATTGATCAGCTTGGTAATAGTAAAGGTAGAATTACCGGTGCCGGCATTATTCACCTGAATGGTTCCGTTATTGATAAGAGCGGCAAATCCGCCAATAGAAGCTGCAGAAATTAAAGCACAGCACAGAACACCTGCAACAATTTTGGTAGCGGTTTTTGCTCCACGGCTCATAGGCTTCTTTTCTTTTCGAGGCTTTTGAGGGGGAACCGGAGCCGTATAGTTATCTGCATTGGGCCAAGAGGAGTTCATTGGCTGATAAGGCTGCTGATAATTGCTGCCTTGCCAGCTGCACTCCGCATACTGACCAGTGGGATATTCGTTGGAAGGCTGCTGCCACTGATTTTGCTGAGCGGCGTCATCACCATTGAAGGAAGTATGGACTGCCTCCTCCGACGGCATGGCCGGTTCTGCGCTTTGATTAACGGGAGCGTCATTGACATTGTTGTTTTGCTCGACGGGAATGTTGTTGACACTGTCGTTGTTGACGCTGTCATTCTCAGAATTTATATTCATAGGATCATACATACTGCTCATCCTTTCACATCGTTTTCTTCCGAAGCTCCTTTTGGGGAGCTCCCGTTGCTGTGCTTTTATTATGATGCCCCAATGTGAAAGGTATGTGATGGCCTATTTAAAGATTTATGATTTTTTTTTCGTCTTTTTTTTAAAAAGGAATCGTATGCCAAAGAGAACTATTTTTTATTGACAGCCTGATACAGAGCTTCGATTCCTGCCGGAATTCGGGAAAGTGGAATACCGGAAAACCCTAGCCGAAGCAGATCTTGGCCTACCGCCTTCATACGCAATCCTAAGGACTCCCCACGGGATACGACGCTGGGAGCATCCGGTACTTTTATTACTACCGCCAGGGAGGTTTCCTGCAAAAACACCGGAAGGTCCGCGCCAAAAGTATGACGTAAACTGGAAAGTAAAGCTTCGCTTTTTCCATGGTAGAGCTTGCGCATCCGGCGAAGGTGGCGTTCCAGCTGTCCTTCCCGAATATAATCAGCCAGTGCCAGCTGTTCAATCTTGGAGGCCGTCTGGTTATAGGCTCTGACTCTGGGAGCATATATCTGTGCCAAGCGTAGGGGGAGGACCATATAGCTCACCCGTACACTGGGCAGTAACAGCTTGGAAAAAGATCCTAGATACACGGTGCTCTCCTGCCCGGACCCTTGCAGGGCAGGGATAGGGCGGGCAGTATAGCGCAGCTCACCATTATAATCGTCCTCAATGATGAGCCCCCCAGAGGTTTCCGCCCAATGGAGCAGGGCAAACCGTCGGGAAGGAGGCATGACCGCAGTCTGTCCTGTGGGGGCGGAAGGGCTTACCAATACCTGAGGAACGCCACTGTTAGCTAAAGCATCTACAGATAATCCCTCCTCATCGGATGGAAGGCGTACTACCTCCATAGCACAGTCGTCAAAGGCGCGTTCCGCCTGTAAAAATCCGGTGCTGTCCATGGCTACCCTTTTTTCGGGGAGCAGTCCACACAAAATAGTGAGAAGAGGCTGAATACCGGCACCAATAATAATCTGTTCCGGAAAGGCGTGGACGCCTCTGGCACGGTAGGCATAGGAGGCCAGAGCTTCCCGCAGAGAAAATTCTCCCTGAGGGTCTCCATAAGAAGTAATGGAGTCTGGACGGTTGAGCACGTCACGAATATGTCGCTTCCAGATGGTAATATCGGCACTGTCCATGTCCACCCTGTCGGTACCAAAATCATATAGGACGGGGGATTTTCGCTGAGCGGAGGGAAGAGAAACAGATTTAGCAGGCGATTCTTCCCCGCGGCGGCGAGCAGCGGCTACAAAATAACCGCGCTGGGGGCGGCTTTTCAGATAGCCTTCCACACAAAGCTGCTGGTATGCTGCTTCCACAGTGGTACGACTGACCCCAAGTTCTTCAGGAAGCTGGCGTATAGATGGCATTTTTGCTCCCAAAGGCAAAGTGCCGGATTCAATAGCTTCTCGGATTGCCTGATAAAGCTGTTGATACAAGGGAGTTTTTGATTCAGGATGCAGGGTGACAAAGGGCATGGAGAGATTCCTCCCGAAACATGGATTTCTGACTTTATTATACTATAGCCGTGTTGGAAATAAAAGTGTACACTTCATTTTTTTACAAACTGTGCATTTTAAAGTGAACAGATATGCTTTATGATAATAACACGTCAAAGACAGAGACTCTGGATTCTAAAACGAATTACGGCATCAAAGCCGATTCCTAAACGAAAGGGCTGATTGTTATGTTTCGCACCAAAAATAGTACGGTAGTCAATCTGGCGCTTACCGGCCTGATGGGAGCGTTGGTATATGTGGCTACCATGTTCTTTAAAGTAGAGATCCCCGTGGGGGCTGACCGCACAATGATCGGGTTTGCCAATGTATTTTGTGTTCTCTCCGGCTTGATCCTTGGCCCATTTTATGGTGGTCTGGCTGCTGGCTTGGGTTCCTTCCTGTTCGACCTTACTGGTGGCTGGTTTTCCAGCGCAGGGGTCACCCTGATTACAAAAGGTCTGATGGCTGTGATTTGTGGCCTGATCGCTTGGAGCGGAAAGAAGGAACAGGCAAGTGTTTCTCGTCTTATTACCGCAGCGGTTTCCGGTTCTCTAGCATATTGTGTGATGTATCTGGGCTATTCCTTCTTCAAGTTGGTGGTAGCAGGAAGCGCCCCTGAGGCGGCAGCCATTGCGATGCTTACTAAGGCTGGTGCTACATTTACCAATGCAATTGTGGCAGACGTGATTGCCGTACCGCTATTCCTGACGATTCGTGCGGCACTACAGCGGAACCATCTGTGGAAAGGCGGTAGGCCAGGTACCGCAGTATAAATCAAAATTTTACGGCGTATGGCGCAAAGAAAGATGCCATACGCCGCATTTTTGTGATATGATAGAATAGATTCAAATAATGGTAATGGCGAAGAAGATTTTAGCGAGCTTTTTCGCCCGAATTTTGCAGGGCAGTTTGTGCCCTTTTACCCGAAAGGACGGTTCTCATGAAAACACCCAAAGCAGCAGCAATCCATGACCTGTCCGGTATAGGCCGGTGTTCCCTGACGGCAGCAATTCCTATTTTGTCTGCCATGGGAGTACAGGTATGCCCCTTTCCAACAGCCGTACTGAGCAACCAGACCGGTTATCCCCGATATGAGATGGTGGATCTCACAGAACGAATGGAAGGATTTTGTGATTGCTGGGCCCCATGGTATGGGCAGTTTGACGCGGTGTATACGGGTTTTCTCAACAGTCCCCGGCAGGCGGAGCTTACCCGGCGTTTGGTAGAGAAGCTCCGAGGAGAAAACAGCCTGGTGTTGGTGGATACCGTACTAGGAGACCATGGTATGCGGTATCCCATTTTTGATGAAGAGATGTGTCTGCGTGTGCAAGAACTGGCTAGAGAGGCAGACGTGATCACACCTAACCTTACAGAAGCCTGCCTACTGGCGGGAGAGCCTGCCGAGGCGGCTCAGGATATGCAGACCCGGGCGGAATTGATCCAGCTGGCTTCTTATCTGGCATCTCAGGGACCGGGGACAGTGATTATTACTGGAATCCGAGATGGAGAAAATATTGCCAACTTGGCCTATATTAAAGAGGATTCCCGCTGTTTTTGGGAGGTCAACCAGAAGATAGGGTTTAGCTATTCCGGCACGGGAGATGTGTTGGCCTCTGTATTGTGCGGCGGTTTGCTACAAGGATTCCCTTTAGGGGAAGTGCTGCGCAATGCCTGCAAGTTTATTGGTATGGCCTTGGAGGAAACGGCAGAAGCCGGGACAGATCCTCGTGAAGGAATCCTGTTTGAACCTTTTCTTAGTGAGCTGCGCGACATGTTTTAAAATTCCCTTTGCAAGGGAATCTGGCGGGCTTTTTTGGAAGTCTTTCCAATTGCTTTCCTGTCTGATGTGTAGTACAATAAACATACATCTGCTTTGGCGTGATACGGGTTGAATTGCCAGAGCATTATGAAAGTAATACACATAAAATAAGGGAGTCGTGAATTATGGAAAAGAAGGCACGGGGAAATTTCTCCGGTAAGCTGGGTTACGTGCTGGCTGTTTCCGGTTCTGCGATAGGACTGGGAAATATCTGGCGCTTTCCCTATTTGGCAGCCAAATATGGCGGCGGAATCTTTTTGTTAGTTTATATTCTGTTGGCTATTACCTTTGGCTTTACACTCATCCTTTCCGAAACCGCTTTGGGGCGTATGACAGGAAAGGGCCCTATTGGTGCATTTAAAACTTTTGCAAAAAACAAGTTGTCTATTGGCGGCTGGGTCTGTGCTATTATTCCCATGCTTATTGTGCCTTACTATTCTGTAATCGGTGGCTGGGTTATCAAATACCTGGTAGGCTTTTCCATGGGCAATGTGGAAGAAATGGCCACGGATACCTTTTTTACCAGCTTTGTAGCTGAACCAGCAGAACCAGTGATCTGGCTGGTATTGTTTGTACTTCTCACCTTTATGGTGGTGATTTTTGGAGTAGAAAAGGGTATTGAACGTATCAGTAAGATCCTTATGCCGGTTCTTATTGGGTTGGCCATTATCATCTGTATTTATTCTGTTACTCGTCCGGGTGCTCTAGAGGGCGTATACTACTACTTAGTTCCCGATTTTTCTAAATTTTCCATTATGACAGTAGTAGCTGCCGTGGGGCAGATGTTCTACTCTCTGTCCATTGCTATGGGTATTCTCATCACCTACGGTTCCTATATGAAAAAGGAAGTGGATATGGAGTCCTCCGTCAAACAGGTGGAGATTATGGACACCATTGTGGCTATTTTGGCAGGACTGATGATCATCCCCGCAGTGTTTGCTTTTTCCGGTGGAAACCCGGACACCTTAAATGCCGGTCCCTCTTTGATGTTCATCACCATTCCAAAAGTATTTGAAAGCATGGGAATGGGACAGGTAGTAGGTGCAGTATTCTTCCTGCTGGTGTTGGTGGCAGCCCTTACTTCTTCTATTTCTCTGATGGAGACTTGTGTGGCAACCATTCAGGAGCGTACCGGATGGAGCCGCAAAAAGGCTTGTTTCATAATGGCTGCGGAAATTATTATTTTGGGAGTTCCTTGCTCTTTAGGATTCGGTCTATGGGACTTTATCCAACCCCTGGGAATGAGCATTCTGGATTTCTTTGATTTCATCACCAATTCTGTTATGATGCCGATTGCTGCATTCTTCATCTGCATTTTGGTCGTTAAAGCGGTGGGACTGGATAAAATTTCAGAAGAGGTCCGTCTTTCTTCCAAATTTAAGCGGGAAAAAGCCTATCGATTTTTAATTCGCGGTCTGGTTCCCGCCGGACTTTTGGTAATTCTTGTAAGTTCCGTGTTAAACGCTTTTGGAATTATTACGATTTAAACAGAATTTTAACTAAAAAATTTCCCTCACAAGTGTGATAATTATTCGGTTTTGTCAATAAAAATGGAATAAATTTCCGCTTTTTTGATATCTTTATATTTAGCTTTCATATACATATTTTACCTAGTTGTTTAAAAAATTAAAAGAAATAGACAAAACAGAAAAAGTGTATTATAATAGAATCAAAGAACCAATCCAACAGAATGTGAGGGGGTTGTTTTGGCGATTCGCGACAGTATGAAAAAGGGGACCGCCGAGTTGGTGGTTCTGCACCTTCTTCGCAGCGGCCGGAAATACGGATACCAGATCGCGCAGGAGATTTCCACCCGCAGCGGGGGCTTGTTCACCCTGCAGGAAGGCTCTCTCTATCCCACGCTGTATCGACTGGAAAAGAACGGATATGTTTCTTCCCAAACGGAATTTTCGCCTAACCAGCAGAGGATCCGGAAGTACTATTCGATCACAGACGCCGGGAAAGCGTATTTTTGGGAAGTCCGGGAAGAATACCGGCAGATCTCCGAAGGAATCGAAAAGATCCTTGAGGAAGAAGTCCCCAAAACATGAGAACAGCATGGGACTGGCAGGGCGGTAACCGCCCTCTGGTCCTGTTGCGCTTCTTTTCCAAAATACTAGGTCAAGAGGGTGAATTTTTCCTTAAAATATGGTATACTGAAGCCGGCGTAAATTGCCGGCTTTTATTTTTTGTTTCAGGAAGGAAGTCTTTTGCATGATCCGTGCTTGTATTTTTGATATGGACGGCACTGTTGCCGATACGTTGGCCTCCATTGCCGGTTTTGGAAACGAAGCCCTTGTAGCCTGTGGCTATCAGCCCATTCCAGTGGAAGAATACCGTACTTTGGTAGGAAACGGGGCGGATACTCTTATGCGCCGGATGCTGAAATTTACTGCCGGAGAGTTTACGGAAGAAGAAGTGTGCCGGGTGCGCGCAGTATATGATAAAGCTTATGAGTCTGATCCTATGCGGCAGGTAACAGAATATCCTGGAATGCGGGAAACTTTGACTGCTTTAAAGGAACATGGGCTAAAATTGGCGGTGTTTTCCAATAAGCCGGACGACATGACCCAACAGGTAGCACAGCATCTGTATCCAGGACTTTTCCATGCCGTGCGCGGCCAGCGGAGCGATACCCCTTTGAAACCCTCGCCGGAGGGTGCCTTGCTTTTGGCAAAGGAGCTGGGTGTTTCTCCCCAGGAATGCCTGTATGTAGGGGATACTTGGGTGGATATGGAGACCGGAAAAAATGCCCAGATGGAGACTGCCGGTGTATTATGGGGATTCCGTGACCGGGAGGAGCTGGAAAAAGCAGGTGCCTGCCATATTGTAAGCCGTCCCGAAGAGCTAAAAGTTCTGGCTGGGATAGAATAATGGGGAATAAGGAGACTTCTATGAGCACTTTGATGCCTGCATATCGGGTTTGCATCTGGGATTTTGATGGAACCCTATTTGATAGCTATCCTATTATGAACCGTGCGATGGAGTCGGCTCTGAAAAAGTTAGGCCATCCCCGTCCAGCAGAAGAGGTCCGGCGGTTGATGAAACAGTCGGTGAGTACAGCGCTGCACTTCTATTATGATACCTGTCATTTAGAAGGGGAGTTGGAGCCTCTGTTTCGGCAGGAGGAAAAGGCTCTTTCTAAGGATCTCCCGCCCTATGAGGGCACCCTTGACCTTTGCCGACATATTGTAGAGGCAGGAGGGATAAATTTGCTGTATACTCATCGAGATGCTTTTGCCTGGGAAATGCTTCGCCGCCATGGCTTTGCTCCATTTTTTAAGGGTGGCATTACAGCAGAAGATGGTTTTCCCTCCAAACCTGCACCGGATGCCCTGCAATTTTTAATGAAGCAGTTCTCCTTTGCCCCAGAAGAAGCTCTGATGATTGGTGACCGGGATATTGATCTGCTGGCAGGAAGAAATGCTGGGATAGAAGGCTATCTATTTGATCCTATGGATGATTATCATACCTTTGAGACGACGTTTCGAGGAAAGACCATAAAGGAAATGAAATGTTTTCTTTTAGTATAATATATCATTGATATAACTATGTGTAATTTTTAATTTAATAGATTTTGAAAAAAGCTGAAAACGTTCTGTTTTTCTCTCGCTTTTTCGTGAGATTTATGCGATACTATAAAAGAGGCCGACCATTTATCCGGCCGGCGGGAAAGGAGAAGCTTTATGAAACAGAAAAGTGATATTCAGCGCATCCTGCTGGTAATCTTGGGCGCCATAGTCATGGCGTTGAACATTAAAATTTTTGTCCGGGCGGGAGATATGTTCCCCGGCGGCTTTAATGGCCTGACACTGCTAATCCAGCGTACAGCGGGGGAGTATTTTCATATTGCTCTGCCCTTTTCCGTCATCAACCTGATTCTCAATGCCATTCCTGCTGGGGTCAGTTTTCGATTTATTGGAAAGAAGTTTACCGCCTATTCCTGTCTGATGATCGTGCTCTCCAGTATTCTTACAGATGTGTTCCCCAGTTTGGAGATTACCTCCGACCCATTGCTCATCAGTATTTTTGGTGGCATTATCAACGGCTGTGCCATCAGCCTTTGTTTGTTTGCTAATGCTACCAGCGGCGGTACCGATTTTATTGCCATTTTCTTCTCTGAGCGTAAGGGGATCGATACCTGGAACTATATCTTTATGGGAAATGTTACCATGCTTATTATTGCAGGCCTTCTGTTTGGCTGGGAAAAGTCCCTGTATTCCATTATTTTTCAGTTTACCTCTACCCAGATCCTTCATATGCTGTATAAGCGGTATCAAAAACAGACGCTCCTCATTATTACGGACCATCCCGATGAGGTATACCAGACCATTCGAGATAAGACCCATCATGATGCGACTCATTTCCGAGGTGTAGGCTGTTATGAAGGGCAGGAAAAACACCTTTTGTATTCGGTGGTCTCTGCGGAAGAGGCCAAACATACCATTGATGGTATCCGGGAAGTAGATCCCAAAGCATTTATCAACTGTATGAAAACAGAACAGATTACAGGACGTTTTTATAACCGTCCCAACGATTAAAAAATCTCCCTTTGCGATTTTCTCGCAAAGGGAGATTTTTGTTTATACACAATCATTCTTCTTTATTCCAAGTGCCGTTGAGTTTGGGACAAAGGAGTAATTTCATCCGGGAAAATACGGGGAGTTTTTGAACCCCGGAAGGAAGCAATTCCTCCGGCTTTCGTCCGCCAGTAATAAGATTTAAAAACATTTCGGCGGCTCGAGCAGCAGAAGGCCGTTCATCCATACGCACCAACATTTTTTCTCCATCTTCTCCGTAAAAAATCAACTTTATGGTACGGATACAGGGGGTATCTGGAAAAACTAGAAACAGCTTTACCACTATGCGATTGTCCTCATCTTGGGTAAACCGTACTCCTGCCCGACAGGAATACGATTCCCCGTTGAAATTCAATACAGAAGCAAGCATATTGCCGTCATATCCAGCTTCCACAATATGGCATACTTCTCCAGCATAAAACCAAAAACGGGCTCGATCTACGCCAAAACGAAATCGAAGCTGCCGAATTCCACAGGGGAAGTTTCCGTGGACACAAGCGAGAATCACAGGGAGCAGGAGACTGCGATTTTCCGAAAAAGTATAGGTGCGCCCATTATAACAGGCGGCCTCCGGCAAAACAGGAGTAGGTGCTACATGAGAGCGGCGAAAACGCTGAAAGAATTTGGGCCTAGGATCTGGTAGGGCTGTGGGCTTTAACTCAGAGATCACATGGAGAGAAGCAAGCAGAGAGGAAAGAGCGCGGATTTTCTGAGGTGCAGGAGGCAGTGGAGAAGGGGAAAGGGAAGCGTTGCAAAAGCATTCTCGAATATGAGAAAGGGTATTGTCCTCAAAAAGTTGGCCATTGCCGCTGGTAATAGCGATTACCATATCCTCTTTGGGAAGGATGACTACATATTGTCCAAATACCCCGTTAAACTGGCACCCATCGCTCCAGGGAAGACTCCAAAGCTGGTAGCCGTACCAGGCCTCCCTTTCTCCCATATAGCAAGAAATCTGGGGCGACATGGCTTCTTTTACCCAGTTCTCCGGCAATAGAGAACGCCATCCGGAAGAGGTCATCCAACGACCCTTTTGTAAATAAAGCTGCCCTAGTTTAGCCATATCTCCAGGAGTCAGATATAATCCCCAGCCTCCTTTTTCCACCCCCATAGGGCAGGTTTCCCAGAAGGGGACACCAATGCCTAGAGGGTTCCAAAGCCGTGGGGTAAGGTAGGAAGTAAGGCTCTGACCGGTTTTGCGGCAGATAATAGCGCTAAGCAGATAAGAGTTCATGCTGTTATAGGAAAATCGAGAGCCAGGGGTAAATTCGCAATCGGAAAGAAGCCAAGCCCGTACCCAATCTTTTTCGGAAACGGAGCCTAACTCATTAAAGCGCACACCTGAGCTCATAGTAAGAAGTTGCCGAATGGTAACATCCCCCGGTTTACCCAGATACAAAGGCGGAAGCCGATCAGGAAAAATGTCCCGTACCTTTTCTTCCAGAGAAAGGAGCCCTTCCGCCTCTGCCATTCCCACCGCCATTCCCACTACACTTTTGGAGAGGGAGAACTGCATCTGGGGCATGCGGGTAGAATAAGGCCTCCAGGCAGCCTCTGCAATGCGGGTGCCGTGGCGCAGAATACAAACGCCATGAGTACAGAGAGTGGGGTCGTCCTCCAAAAGTCGGAAAAATTTTAAGATGGATTCACTGGGGACCCCTTGTTGTTCTGGAAGGCTAGCAGGCAAGGGGGAAGAAGCTGGGGCAGGAGAGCGGCCGGTTGGCTGAAAGGGATAGGCAGTTACGTGCTCCATATCCCCGGTAGCCAATCGGAAGAGAGAATCAGCGGCCCGAAATTGTCCGAAAAGATCCATACTGCAAACTCCTTTCCCGGCAAAGCGTGCCGGTTTGAGTATTGGCGGCAACAGAAACTTTTATTCGCTTACAGGGGTATACCAGTCTATTTTTCCTTGTTCCAGAGCTTCTTCAAAGGTGTCAGGCCACTCTGGGACACTTCCACCATACCGGTCGTACCAGCATTGGGGATATACAACATTGGCGTTATAATTCGCTTTGGAAGTATCCACGTTTGGATCTTCCCCTTCCCGTACCTTACGGGCCACGACTACTGTACGGAAGCCGTCAAATTCGTAGGAACAGGTGGAAAGCATAATCATAGTGTCATTTTCATTAAAGTCTACTCCGGTATTGATCACAGAGCGTTGGCGTACCTGATAGACAAAGTTGAGATAGTCAGAATCCGAATTAAAATGACGGTAGGTATAGGCGAAGGGTTCCCCTTGGCTTTCGTCAGTATTGGTTTTGAAAACGGAAATGATCTTCCATTTTCCGCCGCCTTCCGCAGTATTAAAGGTAATGACCGGGGACTGCTTGTATACCTCCAATTCTCCAAAACGCAGCAGGCTAGCGAACATCCGACCATCGTTCATGCTGTGGCCGTAGAGCAGCAGGTTTTGGTCGCTTCCATCAATAGCAGTGCCGGATTGGAGGAAAATACTGCCGTACTGGGTGTACTCTTTTTTGTAGTTACGATAGAGATAATATTCCGGGTCGCTTTCGGAAGATTGCAGCACCGGATAATCGATTACTGTATTGGGAATGCGAATCCAGCCAACGATATCGGGATTGATTTCCTGCAATTTTTTGATCTGTGCCCGTACCTGTTCGTCGGTGAGTTCCGGTTCCTCCTCTGGTTCTTCTTCCTCTTTTTCCGGTTTAGGGTCCTCTGTAGCAGAGCTCTCCTCTGAGGAATCACTAGGGGAAGGAGTAGGTAGGTTATAATAAATCTCCTGAATCTCATCCATAACCATATCGGTTTGGAGAGGAAGGATCACCAGTTCATTTACCAGATAACCGGCAGACCCCAGGAAGACTACCAGCATCACCAAAGTGAGAACTTTCAGTATCACTTGGCTGGCACTGTCTCCTTTCCAGGGAAGCCAACGCTGGAGAAAAGGCTTTTTAGGTTTGGTATCTTTTGCGTCTTTTTTTCTGCCCATGGGGCACCTCCTTATAGGTAAATGTCAACGTTTCAGGCCGGCATCTTCCAGCCCACCAAGATTTTGTAAATATCTGCGTACCATATCCAGCGCATGGGATGCAGCGGCGTTGCGCTGCCAACTCCGCGAGCGGGGCCTACCAGCACTTCCAGGCATCATTTTCCGAACCCAGGTGTTCACTCCGTCGCTCAGAGCAATGTAGACCAGCCCTACTGGTTTTTCCGGAGTACCACCTCCTGGACCTGCAATACCAGTAATGCCAACCCCCAGATCGCTGCCGGCCGCGCGGCGGATACCCTGAGCCATTTCCCGAGCAGTTTCCGGGCTTACGGCACCGTGAGCTTCCAGAGTTTCATGGGATACTCCCAACACCTGTTCTTTAATGCGGTTGGCATAGGTGACAGCCCCCATCTCAAATATCTGAGAAGCGCCGGAAACATCAGTGATGCGCTTGGAGAGAAGCCCACCGGTACAGGATTCCGCAGTAGCCAGGGTTTTCCCTGCCTTTAACAGTTCCCGCACTGCCAACTCTTCCAGGCTCTCGCAATCGGTGGCATATACGTAGCTGCCAATGCGCTCACGGATAGCAGCGGAGAGAGGAGCCATCATTTCCCGGGCCTTTTCTTCTGTTTCTGCCCGGGCTGTAACCCGGACAAACATCTCGTTGTCCTTGGCATAGGTGGCGGCAGTGGGATTGGCTCCCTGCATCAAATCGTCGATGAGTTCAGCTACAGAGCCCTCCCCAATGCCAAACACATGAATGTTTTCGGAGACGATAACGGCCTGCTCCCGCTTTGCCAGACAGGGAATCGCATATCGGGTGAGCATGGGAGTCAGTTCTGACGGGGGGCCCGGGAGCATAACTACCACCTTGCCAGTTTCCGTCTCAAACACACAACCGGGGGCGGTACCTACATCATTGGGGAGCACCGTACAGCCTTCGGGAAGCCAGGCTTGTTTTTTCTGGCTTTCACCCCACAGGCGGCCCTTAAAGTATTCCTCAATACGCCGTAGGCTCTCCTCATGGAGCACCAGCTTTTTGCCGGCTGCGGCGGCCACAGTCTCTTTGGTGAGGTCGTCTCCCGTAGGCCCTAGCCCGCCGGTAGTGACGAGGATATCGCTGCGGGATAGTGCCTGCCGAACAGCTTCTTCCAATCGTCCGGGGTTATCGCCTACTGTGGCGCAGTAGAGCACGTTCACGCCGATGGTGGACAGTTCCCGAGCCACAATGGCGGTATCAGTATTTACCGTGTGGCCCAACAGCAGTTCAGTGCCCACGGAGAGGATTTCTGCATTCATGAACAAGGCTTCCTTTCGGTATGGTATAAGAATAAAATATTATTGCTATATATAGGAGTCCACCGTATATGCCCTTATTCCTCTTTTTTACGATTCCAGCCGATACGGGTATACCACACGTTCTGCATACACTCCTCAATCAGCCCTTCCACATCCAGCGCAGACTCAGCAGTCTCTACAATGTGAAGGATAGGACGGGTGCGGGGATGTTTGGGTGTGAAGACTGTGCAGCAGTCCTCGTAAGGCTCGATGGAGATGTCATAGGTGCCGATCTTATAGGAAGTGGCTACGATCTCCGCTTTGTCGGTGCCGATGAGAGGACGGAAAACCGGCATCTGCACCGCCGCATCGGTACAGGCAATGGCCTGCATGGTCTGGCTGGCTACCTGTCCCAGACTCTCACCGGTGATGAGGGCCTCACAGCCCTTTCTCCGGGCAATTCGCTCCGCGGTACGCATCATGAACCGGCGCATAATAATGGTGAAAAGTTCTTCCGGGCATTTTGCCAGGATTTCTTCCTGGATATGGGTAAACGGTACGGTGATCATTTCCATACGTCCGCTGTATTCGCTTACCTTTTCCAGCAGGCGCACTACCTTTTCTTCAGCGCGCTGGCTGGTGTAGGGCGGGCTGGCAAAGTGGATGGCAGTGAGCTCTACGCCGCGCTTGGCAATGCTCCATGCCGCCACCGGACTGTCAATGCCGCCGCTGATAAGGATAGCTGCTTTGCCGCCGGTACCCACCGGGATACCGCCTGCGCCGGGGCGCGCATTGCCGTGGACATAAGCGCCGAAGTCACGCACCTCTACCCGAACTTCCACGTCGGGATTGTGTACGTCAACGGAAAGGTGGGGGAACTGCTCCAACAGATATGCGCCCACCTCTCGGGAGATCTCCGGGGAGGTGTAGGGGAATTTCTTATCGGAGCGCTTACTCTCTACCTTAAAGGTAGAGGCTTCCAAAAGTTCGTCTCGCAGATAGTCTGCGGCGGCCTTTTGAATGGCAGGAAGGTCTTTCTCCACCACACAGGCCCGAGAATAGGACACAATACCGAACACCTTGCCCACCTTTTCCTCGGCGGCGTCCAGGTCGGCTTCTTCATTTTTGGGGATCACATAAATGGTGGACTGGGCAGATTTGACTTCAAATTCTCCCAGATTCATCAGGCGGCGGCGAAGGCTTTTTAAAAGCACCATCTCAAAATTTTTCCGGTTCAGGCCTTTGAGCACCAGCTCTCCCAGCTTGATAAGGATCGTTTCCTGCATATTTTTCTTCCTTTCCTAAATACCGGGCAAATTCCCGCCCGATTTCCAAGTATAACATGATTTTGTGAAAAAAACGTGTCAAACCA
>CALWVH010000119.1 GCA_944384915.1 uncultured Clostridia bacterium
ATGAGCGAGAAAGCCAAACCCCCGTTGCGCTTTCCGACGACGGCGCTGTAGTAACGGAAAAGCTGGCATCTACTTTGCATTTGCAGGTGGGGGATGAGATCACCTTTGCCGATGAGGACAACCATACATATAGCGTGCCGATAACAGGTATCTGTGAAAATTATATATATGGGTATATTTTTCTTTCCCCGCAGGCTTATGAGGAAACCTACGGAGAAGAGCCAACCTTCAATATGATTTTGGCCATAACGGACAGCAGCGATGAAAGTGTGCAGGAAGATTTTGCACAGGATATGCTTGGCCGTGACGATGTAGCGGCTGTTTCGTTTACAAGCGCAGGGATTAATAACTTTAAAGACATGATACAAAGCTTAAATATGATTGTTTCTGTTATGATCATTTGTGCCGGCGCGCTGGCCTTTGTGGTACTTTATAACCTGACCAATATCAATATTGCCGAGCGTGTCAGAGAAATTGCAACGATTAAGGTGCTCGGTTTTTATAATAAAGAAGTCAGCGCTTACGTATACCGCGAAAATATTGTCCTTACGCTGGTCGGCATACTAGTTGGACTGCTTTTGGGGGTTGTATTGTCGGGCTTTATTATACAAACGGTGGAAATTGATAAGGTTATGTTTGGCAGAGAGATTTATCCTTCTACCTTCTTATGGGCAACAGGCCTTACAGCACTGTTTTCCTTGTTGGTAAACTGGCTGATGTATTATAAGATGAAAGCTGTCAGCATGGTGGAATCTTTAAAATCCATTGAATAAGGCAGGAAAGTCTATACGGATCATAAAACATGGCCTTACAAGAAGTGTTGCCTTTTATTTAAAAACGATTCTTTTAATATTAAAAGCAGGCGTACCACCATCAATGGCAGTTGCCGTTAACGAAGAATAGCAGGAGGTATGTAACCGGAAGGAGGAATCCTTCCGGTTACTGTTTTTTATGCAGTGCTTTTGGTGGGAAGCGTCGCCTTTTCAATGGCAGACATGCCATTTTGCGCAGGGAGCTGAAACGCATAATGGAGCACAGTGGGGCTCCCACAGGTATGAGAGTATTTTCCGGCAGAACACCAACTGCGCTCAGCCTCAAATATGCAAATTTAATATTCTTTGATTTTATGCAGTTCGTTCTTCCCTCAAAACAAAACCGCGATTGTTTGCTCCTCTGTTTTAAAAAGATTCGGTTGCCACAATACATCCCTGTTCCGGACGATTCCCGCCAAATCCGTACCAAGCTGTTTAAGGGCAAGAAAACATTCTATCAAACCAATCCAAAAGAATATCCCCCGCCAACAAAAACAGCTATTTTTTATGACTTTAACACCCGAACTGTTTCGCTTCGGCCTTCGTTCAGCGTAAAACGTCTAGCAATCCCTTCGGTTAAAAGAATTTCATGCTCATCTGTGACCATCAGCATCTCAAAGCCGCCATTTTTCCGCCAGTATGCTTCCGCTTCCTCCGGTCCCATTACAAACAGGGCGGTGGAGAGCGCATCGCACCGCTTTCCTTCCGGCCCAACAATAAGCATAGACTGCACGCCACTGTCCGCTGGATAGCCCGTGGCCGGATTCAGGATATGCCAATAAACATTGCCTGCATCATCCTCAAAATAGTTTTCGTAGCCACCGGAGGTGACTACGGCGGCATCACTGATTTTTAAAATCCCAAGATTGCCGCTTTCCCAAGGTGCCCGTATGCCAATCCGCCAATCGCTTCCGTCCGGTTTGGAGCCTATGGCGTGGATATTACCGCCTAGACTGATCAGTGCAGACGTAATCCCATGCTTTCGCAGTACTTCGGCCACCAAGTCAGCAGTATAACCTTTTCCCACTGCACCCAAATCCCACTGCATCCCTTCCGGGACGGTCAGAGTAGTTCCCTCTAGTTGAATTTTGGTGTAGTCCACCTGCTCCAGCAAGGTGTCTATCTGCTGCTGGGAAGGAACCTGCTTACTGTTAGTCGTAAACCCCCAGGCCATCAGGACCGGATAGATAGTTGGGTCCAATGCTCCGTTGGTTTGTTTTGCCATTTCCAATGCAAAAGAAATCAGCGCGGCTGTTTCCTCGCTTACAGAAACTGGCTGACCGCCACTGTGGTTGGCCTGATGAATTTCGCTTGCCTGATCGGTAACAGACCAAAGAGATTCCGCTGTTTCAATCAGCTCTGTTGATTCGTCCAATGCAGATTGCGCGTTTTCCCCATATGCGGTAAAGGTCATATATGTATTCATGGCAAAAAGAGAGGCTTCTACCGGCTTCTGCTCTGCGGCACAGCCGGATAAGGTGAGCAGTATCGCTGCCATCATACCGGGTATCCACCGTTTCAATGTTTTCCTCTCCTTCCGCTAAAATCTTTTTCTATGGTAACGTGTTTATACGATCAGGGTTACAATCATCCCTGTAATAAGCGAGAGCACAATCACATAGGCCAGAGCAAATTCATCCAAGTCCTGACAGCTCGGCAGCGTGCAGAGATATTTCATCACGCTGCTGCCCTTTCTCTTCGGGCCCTTCTTCAAAAAAATGCTCAAACTGCACTGCGGGTTCCGGGCTGGTTTCCCAATGACCCATGACAAAATCCTATTTATGCCTTTTCAATTTCTTGATTACCAGTAGACCATACATGCTGCTGTTTGGCAGCCGCCGGCGTATTCTGGGCCATGACGCCCACCAGCTTATGTGGAACATAGGGTCCCTCCAGATAGGCGATCTCCTCCGGAGTCAGAACCAAATCCATGGCTTTGGCCGCCCCCTCAATATGATGCGGCTTAGTAGCGCCCACCACCGGGGAAGTCACTTTTGTCAGCAGCCAGGCCAGTGAAATTTCGGTCATGGATACGTCCCGCTTTTCCGCCAGCTCCGCCACACGCTGGATGATTACATAGTCCTGTTTGGCTGTGGCATCGTATTTGAATTTTGCATAGCTGTCCTCTTCCAGCCGTTTAGAAGTTTCGCCCGGATGCTTAGATAGGCGGCCGCCGGCCAATGCACTGTAAGGTGTCATAGCGATGTTGTCCTCAGCACAGAGCTTGGCCATTTCCCGTTCCTCCTCGCGGAAAATCAGGTTATAGTGGCCCTGGATAGAGACAAATTTAGCAAAGCCTTCTTTTTCGGCCAATGCATTTGCCTTGGCCAGCTGGTAGGCAAAGCAGTTGGAAATACCGATGTACCGGACCTTGCCCGCCTTTACAACTCGATTGAGTCCGTCCATAATATCATAAAGGGGCGTTTCATAGTCCCACATGTGGTAGATATACAGATCCACATAGTCCAAGCCCAGATTTTTTAAACTGGTGTTGACCATCTGTTCAATGTGCTGCTGACCGGAGATACCTGCGGTGATCTCCGCTTGCGTACGAGGCAGAAATTTTGTGGCCACTACCACATCTTCCCGCTTGGCAAAATTCCGCAGCGCCTGTCCCACATACTGCTCGCTGGTACCGCTTTGGTAGCCGATGGCGGTGTCGAAAAAATTAATGCCGAGTTCCAACCCCCGTTTGATGATCTCACGGGAATGGTTTTCATCCAGCGTCCAGCTGTGCTGACCGTTTTTTGCGTCGCCAAAGCCCATACACCCCATGCAGATGCGAGAGACTTTTAATTGCGAATTGCCAAGTTGCGTATATTGCATTTCGTTTCCTCCTTACTCCAAGCCGACGTAGGTTTCGTCATCCACAGTCTCCAACCACTCGTTGGAGGTTTCCTCGCCCGGAACTTCAATGGCAATGTGGGAGAACCAACTGTCCTTCTTGGCACCGTGCCAATGCTTGACCCCTGCGGGGATGGTGATAACTTTGCCGGGCTTCAGGCTCACGGCATCCTTGCCCTCCTCCTGATACCAGCCCTCTCCCGCTAGACAGATCAAAATCTGTCCCCCGCCGCTCTTAGCGTGGTGGATGTGCCAGTTGTTTCGGCAGCCCGGCTCAAAGGTGACGTTGGCCAGAAATACCCGGCACCTGCCCGGTTCCGTTAAAGGATTTAGGTAGGAATTTCCGATGAAATATTGGGCATAGGCAGAATTTGCCTGCCCCAGACCAAACACATTAGCATGGTCAAATTCTTCTTTATTATGGATTCTCATAAGAAACACATCCTTTCTTTTTACTGAATTTTATTAACTGCGCCCCGAAGCTTGTTCTACCTAATTCTAAGGCATGTGTTTACTGTTAGCATGTTTTCTCAGCCAGTACGCAATGACTGAACTTTAAGGACACCGGCCCTTGCAAGCCATTGATGGAGGTGTTCTTTCAAATCTTCATCGCAGCCATTGTTAAGTACGTTCAAAGCTTCCCGCACATCCGCCTTTGGGCATAATCTGGCAATGTCCCGCCGCATGTTGCCCGGTGCTCCCCCACAGTGGGAATAAAACGGCAGGACAATTTTCCCAGACAGGTCGTTTTTATATAACCAAGAGGCAAGGGGCGGGGCGATGGTCCCACACCAATTGGGAGAGCCTACAAATATCACAGTATACGGGTGTGGTGAATGAGATACAGGAAGGAGCCTTGGCCGGTAGTGAGATTGAACCTCTTTTTTTACCTGCCGCAGCAGCTCCGGAAACGCCATGGGATAGGGC
>CALWVH010000120.1 GCA_944384915.1 uncultured Clostridia bacterium
AGGAACTGCTCTCCCCCGGGGCCAAGGCCCACAACATATAATGTATTCATGGTCATCCTCTTCTTTCTTGGGAAATTCCCGGCGATTACCGGTTCCAATTCCAATCCAGCCGCAGGGGCTTTTCTGCTGCCGCCATGGTCACACCGCCGGCGGCAAATTTTTTGATAAGCAAACCGCCGCCGCTGGCAAACACGGCGCTGCGCTCACAGACATTCTCCACGCCGGTGATTTGCCTGACAAAGGCCGACGGGGTAAACTCCCCGGTCACCTGCCGGAGTTCTTCCGCGGTACAGGTCTGAAACTCCCAGCCATGGGAGCGGCAAAACGCAATCAGCCCCGGCTCTTCTTTTTTCAGGTCAATACTGGCAACGGCGCAAATGCTTTCGATATGCAGTTTATTTTGCTGCAAAAACCGTTCCAGTACCGACTCAATGGTACTTTGCGGCGTAGCTTTGCGGCATCCTACCCCCAGCACTACCGTTTTCGGCGCCAGCGACAGCACCGCTTTCTCCTGCCGGATACTTACCGCTACATCAGCGGGAAGGGTTTCGGCAGCTTCTACCCCGATTGGACATTCGCCTTCTATAGGATAAGGGCTATATACTTTCACGCTGTCCCCCGCCAGCAATTTTCCGGAAATGAACTTAATATGCTGGGGGTCAATGACTGATAATTCCTGGCACCGGGCCCATTCATCCACGGCGAACACGCCGTTGACATCCGTTGCGGTGGTGATGACGGCCTGTGCCCCGCACACTTCACTGACGGCGCGAGCCAGACGGTTTGCCCCGCCCAAATGGCCGGAAAGCAGGGGCACGGCAAACTGGGCGCATTCGTCCACGGCCACCACTGCCGGGTCTTTCCACTTTTTTTGAATATAGGGAGCAATGGCCCGGACGGCGATACCCACCGCGCCCACAAACACCAGCCCGTCATCATTGGCAAAGTGTTTTTTCGTCCAGTCCGACAGGGAATCGGGTTTTCCGCAGCGCATCACGCTGCCGCCGAGGGCCTGTGCCAGAGAACCGGCAAGGGCAAAGCCTTTTTCGGTAAAGGCCAAAAACGCCAGCTTCATCTTTCTCACCGCCAGTCTTTTAACGTTTTCCCGCGCACAATTATTTATTTTGTTCCGGGGCGCTTGCTTCCCGGAATTCTGTGGTAAAAGTGGGGTCATATAGGCGGCTGCGCTCATAACAGGAATCGAGGAAATCGCCAATCAGCAGCAGCGCCGTCTTACGAATGCCCTCCTCTGCGCCACGCTGTGCCAATGTGCCCACGGTACAGCGAATGACCTTTTCATCGGGCCAGGTGGCTTTGTACACGATAGCCGCCGGGGTATCAGCTTTATAACCACCCCGCAGCAGTTCTTCCTGCACTTCGTTCAGCAAACCGGAGGACAAAAACAGCACCATGGAAGCCTGATGCTGTGCCATGGAGGCCAGCTGTTCCTTTTCCGGCACCGGGGTGCGCCCTGCCATACGGGTGATAATCAAACTCTGGCTCACGCTGGGCAAGGTGTACTCTGCGTTCAAAGCTGCCGCCGCGCCGCAAAAGCTGGAAACACCGGGGGTGTCTTCATAGGCAATGCCCTTCTCGTCCAGAGCATCCATCTGCTCCCGGATAGCGCCAAACAGGCTGGCGTCCCCGGTGTGAAGGCGAACGGTCATCTTTCCGGCTGCTTCCATGCGGACCATAACTTCCAGCACCTCTTCCAGCGTCATGGTGGCGCTGTTGTGGATTTCACAGCCCTCTTTCGCCATTTCCAAAAGTGCCGGGTTCACAAGGCTTCCGGCATAAATAATACAGTCGGCTTTTTTCAGCAACTCCGCACCCCGCAGGGTAATAAGGTCGGGGGCTCCGGGGCCTGCTCCTACAAAATGTACCATCTTCGCTCACTCCTTCACAATCACAGTTGCAAAATATCCGGTGGAATCCTGGGGCTTTTCCTCGCTGAGGTTGGGGAACACCCGCTCGTCCGGCAGGCCACAGTTTTGAATCATCGCGCTCTTTGCAAGGTCTGCGTGCTCCTCAATAGCTTGCAAAACGCCGGGCATCTGGCTGCCGGACTTCATCAGAATTTTATTTCCCGGCCAGTGGAGGGCTTCCTCCAAATCGGAACTGCCGGGAGCGATGTGCAGGGGGCTGTTCATCTCTGTCAGGCTGACTCCCAACCGGGCGGCGATGGCGCAAAAGCTGGGAACACCAGCCACCATCTGTGTCTCAAAGCCCCGCTCTTTCACGATCTCCATTAAGTAACAATAGGTGGAATAAATGGACACATCTCCTAAATTGGGCATGGCCACATCCTGTCCTTGTTCCAGATAGCGGCATACCTCATCCACTGCCTTTTCATGCGCGGCTCTCTGCACCGCTGCATCCCGGGACATGGTAAAATGCAGGGGCAGAATCGTCTTTCCCGAAACATCCATGGCCTGCCGGACGATATCCAGCGCCAGCATTTCGCCGCTTTTTGTCTGCGGACAAGCCAGCACCGGGCATTCCCCCATCACGCGCAACGCCTTTACTGTCAAAAGCTCCGGGTCTCCGGGGCCTACGCCTACGCCATAAAAAATACCTTTTTTCATTTCCATGATTCGATGATCTCCTTCGCCATTTGGGTTTGCCCTAACAGGCCGTATTGGTTGGAAAACAGCACCGCGCCGATTCGGTATTTCCCCCGGACCCGGTGTTCCAGATGCTGCTGGATGGCTTCCAGCAAGCGGTCCAGCACCGGAACCCGCAGCTGGGCGCTGTCTAAAATTTCGATACACGCATCGGTAGTGGCTGCCTGTAGTAGAGCAAGGCACGTTTCCGGAGAAGCGCCGCACACCGCGGCATGGGCGCACACCAGTTCCGTGCGGCAGTCCGCATACCGGGAATGGGTGTTCATCACCCCGCCTGCCAGCTTCACCAGCTTGCCAATGTGCCCCACCAGCAAAACTTCTGTAAAAGGATGGGTACTGGCAATATCCAGCGCATCCCCGATAAAATTGGAGCACTTGACTACCGGAACTGTGTCTTCGGCGATTTGGTTCTCCCGCAGGAAGTCCTCGCCGTAATTGCCAGGGGTCAAGATGAGCCGTTTGGCTCCCAAAGCCGCCGCCTGCCGCAATTCCACGGTAATGGTATCCACCAGTGCCTGCTCGCTCATAGGCTCCACGATACCGGAGGTTCCCAAAATGGACAGGCCGCCCTCTACCCCCAGCATGGGGTTAAAGGTCTTTTGTGCCACTTCTTTGCCGCCGGGAATACAGATGACAATCTCGATTCCGCCGTCATAGCCCAGCGCATCGCAAACCTGCTGCACCTGCTCCTCGATCATCCGACGAGGTACCCGATTGATGGCGGCAAAGCCCACCGGCTGGTCTAAACCGGGTTTTGTCACCCGGCCCACCCCTTCTCCTCCATCAATGAAGATTCCGGAACGGCGGCTTTTTTTCACATGGGCTTCAATGGTCAGGCCGTGGGTCACGTCGGCGTCGTCCCCGCCGTCCTTCACCACACCGCAGACCGCTGTTTCTTCCTTTACTAATAGAAAAGCGGGAGCGGTTTCCACGGGGATTCCCTTGGGGGTCATAAGGGAAAGGGTTTCCGGCTTCTTCCCCGAAAGGAGAAATTCCGCTGCCCCTGCCGCCGCCAGCGCCGCGCAGGTGCCGGTGGTATATCCGCAACGAAGCTGTTTTTGCCCGCTGCGAATGTAGTAGTCCAGTGCCATCCTGTTCCCTTCTCTCTACTTTAGAAGTTCCTGCAAGTGCCGGCGGTACATCTCCTGTACCCCGGGAAGCACTCCCAGCCCCTGCATGATACATTCCACCTCATACCCCTCCCGGGTGAGGATACTTTTCCAGCTGTCCTCTTCGTCCCCGGCCATGTCGTTGAGGGCGTGGTCACCTGCCACCAGCATCAGGGGCGCGGTGCGGACATGGGTATAGTTCCCGGTTTGCAGCTCCTTGCAAATCTCATCGATTTCCGGCCAGCCCTCTACAGTGCCCACATATACATCCTTGCGGCCCATCATGTGAAACACGGCCTGCATAGCGGGATATACTACATTGGAAAAATGAGGGGTGCCGTGGCCCATGAGCACCAGCGCAGAATTTTCCTTTTGCGGGAATTCCTCCGACAGCACCCGGGCCAGTGCCTGTAAGTCCTCGGTGCCGGAGAGGAGCGGCGCTCCCAGCAGCAGGGCGGGGAAACGCTTTTGGGCTTCTTCCACACTGGCTTTCAGGCTCTCATATTCCAATCCATATAAAAAGTGAGTGGGCTGAATCACCACACGGTCATAGCTTCCGTCTGTCAGGTGTTCCAGCGCTTCGTCCATACTCCACACGGTTTCGCCTTTTCCAGACAAAATCCGGCGGATGGTCTTACTGGTAAACACCCGGTAAAAATCCGCTTCCGGCATTTCCATGCACAGAGCTTCCTCTACAGCGGTGATGCTTTTTCTGGCAGCGGGCACGCTGGTGCCAAAGCTGACGCAAAGCAATGCGGTTTTCATTCCGTTTTCCTCCCAATTTGATAATCTGCAAGTTCTTCCGGGTTTTTGGGCACAGGGATTTTCAGCGCCTTTGCCACTTTCCATAATAAAGGCTGTTCCAGACCGCAGCGGGAAAGCAATTCTTCATCCGCAAAGACAGCTTCCGGTTTGTCGTCACGTTCCAGCCGTCCACTATGGAACACTAGTATCCGGTCGGCCCATCTCCAAGCAAAATCCACATCGTGGGTGGCAACCACCAGCGCCATCCCCTTTTGATGAAGGGCTTCCAAGGTATCCTCCAACAGCTGCCGCCCTGCCGGGTCCAGATTGCTGGAAGGCTCGTCCAGCAGCATGATCTGGGGCTCCATGGCCAACACATCGGCAATGGCGACCCGTCGCTTTTCCCCGCCGGAAAGATATTGGGGGCCGCGGCTGCGGTATTCCGTTAACCCCAGGCTGTCTATGGCCATTTCCACCCGGCGGCGCACTTCTGCTTCCGGCAAGCCCAGATTCATGGGGCCAAAGCTGATTTCTTCCTCTACGGTGCCCGCCAAAAGCTGGACATCCGGGTCCTGGAACACCAGCCCTACGCTGCGGCGAAGCTGCATCCGCTGTTTTTCTTTTTTCCCCACCGGCTCTCCATTTAAAAAGATAGTACCGCTTCGGGGACTGAGGACGCCGTTGGCCAACAGGAAAAAAGTAGATTTTCCCGCGCCGTTACTTCCCAATACTGCTATTTTTTCCCCTTCACACAAACGCACTGAAAGCGGGAAAAGGGCTTCCCGCTCTCCGCCGCTATCGTAATGGTAGGAAACCTGCTCAAACTGAAGCAGTTCTTTCATATCCTATATCTTCTCCTTTAAAAACCCAGCAATACGCTTGCCAACATTCCTGCCAGCGGAAGCACCAGCAAACAGAACACCTTTGCTGTCACCTTCTTTTTTTCGGTGAGAAAAGCAATCTGCCCGGTATAGCACCGGCTCTCCATGGCGTCAAAGCAGGCGCCAGCCCGCCGGAAGCTGTTGGCCAGCAAGCCACCGTATACCAACCCAGTGGTGTGCAGGCTTCTTTTTAGCCCCCGGTATCCCAACCGGCTGGCAGCGGAATCCTTCATATCCCGGAAGGTAGCCAGCAAAATGAAAATATACCGGTAAATGAGCACCGCCAGTTCTACTACAATGGCCGGAATATGTACTCGGCGCAGCACCTGTAGCAGCTCTGGCAACGGGGTGGACAGGCTGAGAAAATAGAGGCAGCTCACAGCCCCCAGCGCCCGGGATAGTACCAGCATCCCCAAAGACTGAGCGGCAGGTACTACCGCCAGCCAGCCCCCAAAAAAGGGAAGGGACAGCACCGCCTCTTCCGGCAGCTTCTGGTAAAAATCCCACAAAAGGGTGAGACCGGATAACAGTAGAAACACCGCAGGCAATCCTAACAGGGAGAAATATTCTCTCGGCTTTATCCCGCCTGCCGCCACAGTGACGACAGACAAAAAAGCGAAGAGGCAAAGAGGCGGAAGCGGAGAAGAAGAACAGATGCAGAGAATCAGCAAGGCCAGGCTGCCCGCTGCTTTTAAAGCGGCGTTTTCCCGGCAAAGCCGGGAACGCCGCGCATACACATCCATCGTCAACACACTGTCGTGATGATGCCCTCCCACCAAAAGGAAGGAGAGCACCGCCAACAAACAGATTACCGCCAGCCACAAGGGTGGCAACTGACCGGCAAAAAGGCTAAAGAAAACCAGTCCTGCCAAAAGCGCCGCAATCACGGCTGTTCCTCCTTATGGGAAGGCTCCTCTTGTTTCATGCCGCCATATTTCTTACGGGCCACCAGATATCCGAAGCCATAAGCCAGCACGCCTACGCCCAGACCCGTCTGGATACAGAAAAACAGGCTCTCCACCTCTCCGGGGAGTTCCCCGCCGATGATCTGCTCCAACACCGGGGTGAACCAGGGCTCATATTCTTCCCCGGTAACTTCCTCTACTTTTACACTTCCCGCGTCATCGCTGCCGCCAAATTCCGCGCCCTTTAAGGCAAACAGAGGAACAAAAGCCAACACGATGACTGCCAACAGGGAAACCAGAACAATTTTCGTATTACGGCTCATTTGAACAGCCCCCTTTTTGCAGAGCGAAGCTCGTGTAATTCGGTTTTGGCATAGGTTTCCAGCCCCATCATCACCAGCATGGTGAGGATGCCCTCAATAATTGCCAGGGGAAGCTGGGTGGGGGCAAATACTGCCAAAAACTCCACCAAACTGGCCCATACGCCGCCTTCTGCACTGGGGGAGGCTAGGGCAAGCTGGATGCGGGTCACGCAATAGGTAAGAAGGGCTCCCAGCATAGCGGCCAGAAACACATTAAAGAGCTTGGGCAGCTTGAGCTTTTTACCGGCCTGATACAATCCCCAAGTGAGCAGCGGGCCTGCAATGGCCATGCTGAAGGTGTTGGCTCCCAAAGTGGTGAGGCCACCGTGGGCCAACAAAAGGGCCTGGAACACCAGCACGATCACGCCCAGCACCGAGGTG
>CALWVH010000121.1 GCA_944384915.1 uncultured Clostridia bacterium
GCGGGAAAACCGTCTATAAGCAGTACAACATGGCGCTGTATGCCCGGGGCTGGACGGTGGATGACGTGGTCCGGCTGGAGAACTCCACCTTTCTGGAAGACTTTGCCGACTGGGTGGAGGAACAGCAAATGGCCGGGGAAACGCCTAAATTCGGTGATAACCCGGAGGAAGAAGAAATCACCGCACAAAACGGGATGCTGTATCAGATGGACCCCGACGGCCAGACCGGCCTCTATCAGATACAGGTCTCTGTTACCTATGAAAAACACTATGAGAGGAGCTGAGGCAGAATGCCTGCAACTATCAAAACCGGAAAGGCCAAACGCCAAGAGCTGGCCCTTTTCTATAAAACAGAAGACACTCTGGAACTGATTGGCAAGGGAATTGAAGAAGCCTCTATCAACCCTTCTGCTTCTGTAGAAACTGTCAAGGATATTACAGGAAATACAGAAACCACTCTGGACAGCTATGAAAAGACCACTGACCTGGACCCCATCTATGTAGAAGGCGGCAACAAATTCTCAGAATTTCTGGATAACTTGGAGGAGACCAACGCGACCCTGGATGACGCCAAAGCAAAGTTTGTCTGGGTTAAAATGTACAAGACCACCGAGGAGTCCAAATATGTTGCCTGGGAACAGGAAGCAGTGGTGGAATTGACAAGCTTCGGCGGCGGCACCAAGGGCGTCAATGCTCCCTGTACCCTGCACTGGACCGGCGAGCGCACCATGGGCACCTTTGACCCGTCTACCAAGCGGTTTACCGCCGACGGCGCGGACGCATAAGGAGGAACCAGCATGAAAGCAAATGTTCCTAAGAAAAAAATGGACTCCATCCGGGTAGATACCGGGGTCAAAAAGATCGAGGTAAATGACGAGGGAGAAACTATCTCCCTCAATTTTGCCGACCAGTCTTTTCCGGCTCGGTATTTTGCCATGGTGGATGAATTTGAGGCCAGCCAATCTACTTTCCAAAAAGAGGCCCAGGAGCTGGACAAAGAATGTGAGCAAAACCAACTTTCCGACTATGAGCGTTCCCGTAAAGTAGCTGCCTTTAACCTGAAAGTCCACCAGTTTTTCAAAGAGCGGGTGGACGGCCTTTTTGGAGAGGGCACTTGTCGAAAAGTATTCGGGGATATCGTCCCCTCTGTGGACCTGTACGTGGATTTTATCAGCCAGCTGGCTCCCTATTTCGAGAAATACGGCAAAGAGCGCCAGAAAAAGCTGATGCAGAAGTACAGCCCTAAGAGGAAAGGCAATGTATAACTTTTTGCTGGACAGCCTGCCGGAAGACTATGAAGGTTATCTTCTGCGAACCGATTACCGTGTGGGGATACAGATCAGCCAGGCGTTGGAGGATGATGAACTCAGCCCCCAGGAGCGTCTGGCTGTTGCTTTTTCACTGCTGTATGGGAACGGGACGCCCCCGGCAGAAATTGCCTATCAGGGCCTGCAGTGGTTCCTAAACGGTGGGAATCTGCCGGATCGGGAAGAAGGACAAGAGGATTCCGGCGAAGAAGATCCGGGAATCCGCTTTTTCTCTTTCGACTACGACGCAGCAAGGCTGTATTCCGGCTTCCGCAGGGTGTACGGCATTGACCTGGACAAAACCCCCATGCACTGGTTCCGATTCCTTGCCTTGCTGGGAGACCTGGGCGAATGTGCCTTCACACAGGTGGTGCATTACCGCACTGCCGACGTTTCTAAGATGGACAAAGAGACCCGGCGCACCTATATGATAATGCGTCGGAAATACGGCCTGCCCCAGCCGGAAAGCGAGGAATCCCGGGAGTTCATGGAAAAATTACGGGGAGGTGACGGATGATTGAAAAGATAAAATGTCCCTATTGCGGGCATGAGCAATCCATCCAGGCGGATAAAAACGCTGTTTGCCGGGGGCTGTGGGTGCGCTGCAAGGCCCGGCATTGCGGGAGGGTATTTGAAATCATCCTGCCGAAAAAGAAATAACTGCTATCTCAAGTAGTGCCCTTGTGCCGATGAGATTGCCTTAAAGAGAGGTGAGATCATTGGCACAGCAATACGATGGAAGTATCCGAATCAATACAAAAATTGACCAAACGGGATTCAACAGAGGCGTTGCCGGAATCCAAAAATCTGTAAACAACTTGGGTTCCTCCCTGAAATCGTTAGCTGGGGCGGTCGGGCTGGCCTTTGGCGTGGCGCAGATTGTCAAATTTGGAAAAGAAGCCATTAACCTTGCCAGCGACCTGAACGAAGTCCAGAACGTGGTGGATACCGCCTTTGGTCAAATGTCTTCCCAGGTGGACGCCTGGGCAAAGAATTCCATCAAGCAGTTTGGTATGTCGGAACTGGCAGCCAAGCAGATGGCCTCCACTTATATGGCTATGTCGGTGGGCTCGGGCCTGCAGGGACAGGGCGCTACCGATATGGCCATGAAAACCGCAGAACGGGCAGCGGATATTTCCTCTTTCTACAATAAAACGCTGGAAGAATCTGACACCATGCTCAAAAGCATCTGGACGGGCGAAACCGAAAGCCTGAAACAGATCGGCGTGGTAATGACCCAGACCAACCTGGATGCCTTTGCACTGGCCAATGGCTTTGGAAAGACCACCAGCGAGATGACCCAAGGCGAGCAGATCATGCTCCGCTACCAGTATGTGATGGATCAGACCCGGCTGGCTGCCGGCGACTTTATCAAAACCCAGGATAGCTGGGCCAACCAGACAAAAGTACTTTCGGAGCAGTGGAAACAGTTCTTGTCCATTATGGGCGGGGCCCTGATCCAAGTGTTGACGCCTGCTTTGCAGTTTTTAAATCAGTTTATGTCGGTCCTCATCGGTTGGGCGCAGACGTTTGCGGCTGTTGTATCCGCACTGTTTGGAAAGCAGGTGGACACCGCAGCAAATGCCATGTCAGGCGCTGCTTCTTCTGCGGGTGACCTTGCCAGCTCTACAGCTGGAGCGGCGGCAGCTCAGGACGATCTAGCTAGCAGTACGGCAAGTGCAAACAAAGAATTAAAGAATCAGATCAAAAATTTTTCCGGCCTTGATGAAATCAATACGTTTTCGGTTCCTTCTGCTTCTTCTGGAGTAGGAAGTGCAGGAGGAACAGGAGGGGCTGGTGGAGGAAGTACCGGCGCAGGAGTTTCGGTTCCTGGATTGTCGGGAGAGATCGGGCAGGGAGTAACGATTTCTTCTGATTTACAGAATACCATCGACACAGTACAAAACTGGTTCGACAATGTGCAAAAAGCGGCGCAGCCTACCATAGATGCCTTGGCCGGCCTTTGGGAAGAACTCAAAAGGTTAGGAACAGAATTTATCTGGCAGGGCCTGGTGGATTTCTACAATGACTTTTTGGCTCCGCTGGGAAAATGGGCTTTAAGCGAAGCCTTCCCCCGCTTTGTAGACGCTTTAACTGAAGGCCTCGCCAAAGTAGATTACGGTAAGATCACAGGTGCGCTGGATAATCTCTGGAAAGCGTTGGAACCCTTTGCAGAAACAGTTGGAGAGGGCCTCCTCTGGCTTTGGGAAGAATTTCTTGTGCCTGTAGGGACCTGGACTGCAAACGAGGTAGTTCCAGATTTCATTAACATCTTAGCTGAAGCAGTCGAGTTTTTGACCCATGTATTAGATGCACTTAAACCTCTTGGACAGTGGCTTTTGGAAAATTTTTTAAAACCTCTTGGAGAATGGATAGGTTGGAATATCGCCGATATGCTGAATGACATCAGCGGCGCCTTTCAGTGGCTGAATGATGTTATAAGCGAAAACCAGCAGGCATTTGATGCTATTGTACAAATAGCAGGCGGCCTTTTTTTGACCACATTTGGAGGGCTCGTATCCGTTATCACTGCTATCGCGCTCAACTGGGAAGAACTTACACAAGTAATTTCTGCTTGGGCGTCTGATACCTGGAATTCCATTGTCAACGCCTTTACTTCAGCAGGAAACTGGTTTAATCAAAATGTAATATCCCCTATTACAAACTTTTTCTCTGCCATGTGGGAGGGAATCTCCAACTGGGCGTCCAATACCTGGAATTCCGTTGTATCTATTTGGAATGCGGTAAGCGGATGGTTTAACTCCAATGTGATCCAGCCTGTATCCCAATTTTTCAGTGGTATGTGGGAAGGAATCAAGCAGACCTTTGGAAACGTCAAACAGTGGTTTACGGATCGGTTTACACAGGCCCGAGATGGGATCAAATCTGCCTGGAATGGCGTCACCGGATTCTTTTCTGGAATCTGGAACGGCATTAAAGGCGCCTTCAGCCATGTTACAGACTGGTTTAAGGATACTTTTTCCAAAGCATGGAATGCAGTCAAGGGTGTATTTTCTACCGGCGGAAAGATTTTCGATGGAATCAAAGATGGTATCGCCAGTGTGTTCAGGACCGTAGTGAACGGACTTATTACAGGAATCAATAAAATCATTGCGGTACCTTTCAATGCCATCAATGGGATGTTGAATACCATTCGCGATATTAGTATCGTGGGATTTAAACCTTTTGAAAGTCTGTGGGGATATAACCCACTGTATGTTCCACAGATTCCCTACCTTGCCCAGGGCGCAGTCATTCCCCCTAACCAACAGTTTTTGGCCGTACTGGGTGACCAGAAAAAGGGTACTAACGTAGAAGCTCCACTGGAAACCATTAAGCAGGCGTTGCGCGAAGTCATGGCAAATAGCGGTAGCAGCGGAAACAATGTATATCCTGTAAGCGTGCAAGTGGGGCGAAAAACCTTCCTGCAATTTGTTATTGACGAGGCCAAAATGAAGCAAGCTCGAACCGGGAAAAATCCCTTTGATTTGGCGTAAGGAGGAAGTATGCAGGAGAAAATTACATTCAACGACATAGCGATCAAGCAGCCAGACGAGGGGTTAAAGTACGATTTTGAAACTACTTATACTGACGACTCTACCCGTGTACAGAGCGGCGTTCTCCATTCAACGCCGCTTTTCACGGTTGAATCTTTTGGTTATTCATCATCAAACCTTACAATCGAAGAAATGAGAACCATTTTGCAGATTGTCGCAAAGGGAAAGCGATTTAAAATGCACTATTTTTCCCCGTATTATGGCCAGTGGCGGGATGATACCTTTTACGTCGGAAAAGGCTCTTTGTCTATTGGGACGCTGCGGCAAGACAAAGAGAGATTTAAAAGCTTGTCTTTTAATGTTGTGGGGGTGAATCCTATACCATGATAAACGTAAGCAGAGAATTTAAAGAAGCCATGAAAAACCGTACAGACTTTACGGAAACCGCTGAGATCACTTTTAAAGACGGAAAAACTCTTTCTTTAACGCAAGGAGATTTCACTGTGTCCAACAATGGAATCATAGACGGAGCCGGAAGTAGCAGTTTTCCACTTGGCGTTGCTGTGGAGAAATCCGTTCAAATCGAACTGATGAACGACGACGATCATCTATCCGATTATGATTTTCAGGGCGCAATAATACGTTTAAATCTGAATTTTGCACTGGAATCTCGTACCGAAACTATTGATTACGGCACTTATACTGTTGTAACGCCTGAAACGTATGGAAGTACAGTACAAATCGAAGCCGTTGACGAAATGTACAAGGCTGATGTGCCATTCTCTACAAAATATTCTTTCCCAACAAGTCTAGGTGAGGTTGTACGGGAAGCCTGTTCCACTTTAGGAATCACGCTTGGAACACCTAAATTTCCGAACGATGATTTTCAAATTCAGCAAAAGCCGGAAGATTTAACCTACCGGGAATTTTTTGCAATGGCCGCAATGATTGCAGGCGGTTATGCTCGGATGAATTACTCTGGAAATCTGGAAATCAAGGCGTTTGACTTGTCTTTGTTTGAAAAGACAGACAGTCTCGACGGCGGTATATTTGATTCAAATAGCCCGTATTCTACCGGAGACACAGCGGACGGTGGCAGTTTTTCTCCGTGGGATACCGGGTATCAGGCCGACGCTGGAACTTTTGAAGGCATGGAAGGAAGTCACGTGCTATATAACTTTTCCAGTCTTACGGTCGAAACTGACGATGTAGTGATTACTGGTATTCAGTGCGAAGACGCAGACGGCAACACCATTTTATCCGGTTCGGAAGGATATGTACTGGCTGTTGAAAACGAATTGATTACAGGGCAGGAACAAGCTGCAATGGATTTAATCGGTAAATCTATTATTGGTCTTAGGTTTCGCCCGTTTTCTGGCGATCATATCGCATACCCGCTGGCTGAGTTTGGGGATTTGGCCTATATTATCGACCGAAAAGGCAATATATACCAAACCGTTTTGACTGATATTGACTTTGCTTTTTTTGGAATTACACAGCTTTCCTGCTCTGCTGATAGTCCGATAAGAAACAGTAGTAAATATGCCAGCGAAGCAACAAAAGCCGTTGTAACAGCCCGTAAGAACACGCAAAAGCAGATATCTGATTATGATTTAGAGGTGCAGCGCTTTGCTTCTATGGCCGCGAATAGTATGGGACTTTACGAAACTAAAGAAGTGCAGGAAGATGGATCGATTATTTATTATCAGCACGACAAGCCTACACTCGCA
>CALWVH010000122.1 GCA_944384915.1 uncultured Clostridia bacterium
GCTGGGCGCGTTGGCTGCGGTGCAGCTGTTGGAGGGAATGAAATGGTTTTCGTAACAGGACCGCTCTACAGCGGAAAAAAGACTTTTGTAAAAGAATGGATGCACTGGGACGAGGAAACCCTCTCCCGCAATGCTGTGTGGGAGGCGCAGGAGCTGGCGGCTGGTTGTGAGAATCTGGAGCAGCTGGCGGAGGAGCTTTCCCAAAAACAGGTAGTCATCGCCACAGAAGTGGGAGGCGGCATCGTACCCGCCACCGCCGAAGAACGAGCAGCCCGGGAGGCTGCGGGACGGCTTGCCTGTTTGCTGGCGAAAAATGCTGATACTGTCATCCGGGTATTCTGCGGGATTCCCACAGTTTTAAAAGGGGAGGAAACACTGTGAAAATTTATTTGCTGCGCCATGGGCAGACGACTTATAATGTAGAAAAGCGGTATCAGGGTACGCTGGATATTCCTCTTTCGGAAGAGGGAAGAGCCCAGCTGGTGCGGGCGGACATATCCCCAAAAAAGGTCTATGTTTCGCCGTTGATCCGTGCCCGGAGTACGGCGGACATCCTGTTTCCCGAAGCGGAGCAGGTGGTAATTGACGATTTCCGGGAAATGTGCTTCGGCATTTTCCAGGGAAGAAATTACATTGAAATGGAGCGCGACCCGGAATATATTGCGTGGGTAGGCGAATACTGCGAAGGCCGCTGTCCTGGCGGAGAGCGGAAAGCGGAATTCTGCGACCGCACCTGCAACGCCTTTGTGCCGTTGGTGGAGGAAGCACTGGAAAACGGGGAGGAAATGCTGGTGATGATGGCCCACGGCGGTAACCAGATGGCCATTATGGAGCGGTACGCCCTGCCCCGTCACGATTACTATCACTGGTGCGGCCCCAATGCCGGGGGCTATGTGCTGGAAGCCGACCCGGACATCTGGCACAGGGATCATACCTTGCAGTTGATAGAAGAGGTGCAGTACGTCCGCAAGGAAGAGCAGGAGGCCGAAGAAGGCGAGAAGGGCAGGAAGGAAGCATGATCTGGACAGCAGTTCTGTGTGGGTTCCTGCTGGATTGCCTGCTGGGTGACCCGGAAAAAATGCCCCATCCGGTGATATGGATGGGAAAAGCCATTTCCCGGCTGGAAAAATGGCTGCGCCGACATCTTCCCCAAACGCCAAAGGGAGAGCGTACCGGCGGTAGAATCCTGGCGTTTACGTTGCCGGTAGGGACATTGCTCATCAGCGGCGGACTGTGCTGGCTGTTCTGGTGGATTCATCCGCTGCTGGGGCTAGCGCTGCAAATTCTCTGGTGCTGGCAGGCGTTGGCCGTGCGGTGCCTTGCCAAAGAAGGCCGCAACGTGTACCGCTGCCTGAAAACAGACGGGCTGGAAGCCGGTCGGAACGCTGTGGCCCGCATTGTGGGACGGGACACCGCCCAGCTTTCGGAACAGGGGGTCATCAAGGCGACGGTGGAAACGGTGGCGGAGAATTTTTCCGATGGCGTATTAGCGCCCCTATTGTATATGCTTATCGGCGGCGCACCGTTGGCTCTTGCTTATAAAGCCATCAACACCATGGACAGCATGGTAGGGTATAAAAACGACAAGTACCTGCATTTTGGCAGGGCGGCAGCCAAGCTGGACGATGTGGCAAACTATATCCCGTCCAGAATTTCGGCGCTGCTGTGGATTGTGGCTTCACCGCTGGCAGGCGGGAGCCTCAAGAACGCGTGGAAAATCTGGCGGCGGGATCGCCGCAACCATGCCAGCCCCAATTCCGCCCAGACAGAATCCGCCTGTGCGGGTTCTCTGGGAATCCAGCTGGCAGGCCCGGCTTCTTATTTTGGCAAGCGGCTGGAAAAGCCTTATATTGGCGATGCTGTGCGGGAGATCGAGCCGGAAGATATTCTGCGCACCAACCGGATCATGATTGCTGCCAGTGTGGTGGGAGTGATCCTTGGGCTATTCATTCATACAGCCATTGTATTCTCCCTGTTTGGGCTTCACTGGATTTTATAAAAACAGCAGACACAGATGCATTTTGATTCCATTTTGTGGAGGCGACACCATGAACGAAAACCATCAAACCGGCGTTTCCCCAGCACCCTTGGTACACGGAGGGGATTGGGCTGGGTATTCGGAGGAGTACGGCACACAGCCTCTGGATTTTTCCGCCAATGTCAGCCCGCTGGGCGTGCCCCAGGGCGTAAAAGAGGCCATTGCCGCCTCTGCTGAAACTGCCGACCGATATCCGGACCCTTTGTGCCGCTCTTTGTGCCGAAAGCTGGCAACTCATGAACAGGTGCCGGAATCCTATGTGCTGTGCGGTAACGGCGCGGCGGATTTGATCTTCCGGGCGGTGCTGGCGAAAAGGCCCAAAAAAGCCCTGCTTCCTGCTCCAGCCTTTGCCGAGTATGAAGCGGCGCTGACTGCCTGCGGATGCCAAGTGGAGTATTATTTTCTCCGGGAAGAGAATGATTTCCGGCTGGATGAGGGGGTTCTACAGGCCATTGTTCCCGGTATTGATATGGTGTTTGTCTGTGAGCCCAACAATCCCACCGGCGTTTCCTCTCCTCGGGAGTTTTTGCTGCGGGTAGCGGAGCAGTGCAGCCGCTGCGGGGCTTTGTTCATGCTAGACGAGTGCTTCGGTGACTTTTTGGAAGACCCGGAAGCCCACACCCTGAAAAACGCCCTTTCGGAATTCCCCAATCTGGTGATTTTAAAGGCTTTTACCAAGCTCTATGCCATGGCGGGAGTACGGCTGGGGTATGCCCTGTGCGCAAACAGCGAACTGGTGGAAGCCATGCGGCAGACCGGCCAGCCCTGGGAAGTTTCCTCTCTGGCACAGGCTGCCGGGGAAGCTGCTTTGGACGAAACCGCATATGTGGAAAGCGTGCGCCGTATGGTCATGGAGGAACGCCCCTGGATGATAGAGCAGCTGAAAAAGCTGGGGCTGCGGGTGGTGCCTGGAGAAGCCAACTATCTGCTGTTCCGCTGCCCGGTTCCGCTTATCCAGCCCTTGCGGCAGCGTGGGATTTTGCTGCGGAGCTGTTCCAATTATCACGGACTGGACGAAAATTGGTACCGCACCGCAGTGCGTACCCATGAAGAAAATATCTGCCTGATACAGGCGTTAAACGAGGTGATACGATGAAACAGGCTAAATGTATTATGGTACAGGGCACTATGTCCGGCGCGGGGAAAAGCCTTTTGTGCGCTGGACTGTGCCGGATTTTTGCCCAGGATGGGCTGAAAGTGGCCCCCTTTAAAAGCCAGAATATGGCTCTCAACAGCTATGTGACCCGGGACGGTCTGGAAATGGGACGGGCACAGGTGGTGCAGGCCCAGGCCGCCGGGAAGGAACCGGATGTACGCATGAACCCCATTTTGCTGAAACCTTCCAGCGACATTGGTAGCCAGGTCATCGTCAATGGCGAGATCCGGGGACAGATGAGCGCCACCGAATATTTCCGCATGAAACGGCAGCTGATTCCCGATATTCTGGAAGCGTACAACGGCCTTGCCGCGGAAAACGACGTCATCGTCATCGAAGGGGCAGGCAGTCCTGCCGAAATCAACCTGCGTACCGATGATATTGTGAATATGGGCATGGCGGAGCTGGTGGACGCGCCTGTGTTGCTGGCGGGAGATATTGACCGGGGCGGCGTGTTTGCTCAGCTTTACGGCACGGTAGCTTTGCTGGAAGAGCAGGAGCGGGCTCGTATCGGCGGCTTGATTATCAATAAGTTCCGGGGAGATGAAGCTATCCTGCGTCCCGGCCTCACCATGCTGGAGGAGAAGACAGGTATTCCCGTGTTGGGAGTCGTGCCCTATCTCCGGGTCAATGTGGATGACGAGGACTCTCTGGCTCCCTGTCTGGAAAATCAGGGTGGGAAAAAGCCGCTGGATATCGCTGTGATTCGTCTGCCCAGAATTTCCAACTTCACCGACTTCTCTCTGTTGGACGAGCACCCCGCCATGGGCGTGCGGTATGTGCAGAGTACCCGGGAGCTGGGCAACCCTGATCTGGTTATCCTCCCTGGCACCAAGAGCACCCTTTCCGATCTTCTCTGGCTGCGGCAAAGCGGGCTGGAAGCGGCGGTGTGCAAGCTGGCCCATACCGGTACGCCGGTGCTGGGTATCTGCGGGGGCTATCAGATGCTGGGTGAAACCCTTTCCGACCCCTACGGCACCGAGGGCGGCGGAGAAATGCACGGTATGGGGCTGCTGCCCACTGATACCGTATTCAGCGACCGCAAGACCCGTACCCGGATGCAGGCAGAAGTGATGGCTTGTGACTTTGCTGGGGCAAAGCTGGACGGTTATGAGATTCACACCGGAAAGACCACCGTGCGGGGCGACGCTTTCTGTATGCTGGAAAACGGCCAGCCTGACGGGTGCGTCAACGGCAATGTGTTCGGGACCTATCTGCACGGCCTGTTTGATACCGGCAGTCTGACCCAAAAGCTGGCAGAATACCTGTGTGAGCGCAAGGGCATTTCCTGTGAACAGGCCGCGCCTGTTTCTCACGCCGAGTATCAGGAGCAGCAATTTGATTTGCTGGCGGACGGCATCCGTCAGGCACTGGATATGAAGGCCATCTATGCACTGATGGAGGGGAAGCGGTAACATGGCAAAAGGACTGATTCACCTATACTGGGGTGACGGAAAAGGAAAAACCACCGCTGCCATGGGCGTGGCGATGCGGGCGCTGGCTGCGGGGAAAAAGGTGGTCATCGTCCAGTTCCTCAAAGGCCAGGAAAGCGGGGAAATTACCCTGCTTTCCCAGTTTGGCGCCAAAATCTACCGGGGTAAAGCGGGACATAAATTTGTTTTCCAGATGACCGAAGAGGAAAAGGCAGAGACCCGCAAGGTGCAGGACGAAAACCTCCTTGCGGCATTGCAGGAACCGGCAGACCTGCTGGTTCTGGATGAGGCCTGCGCTGCCGTACAGCTGAAAATGGTGAATGAAGACCTTCTGAAAAAGACGGTCTTGGAAAAGCCGGAGGAGCAGGAGCTGATTCTTACCGGCCGCAACCCGGCGGACTGGATGAGGGAAGCCGCCGATTACTGCACCGAAATGCACTGCTGGCGCCATCCCTATGACAAAGGAATCAAAGCAAGAAAAGGCGTGGAATTCTAATTTCAGCCTGATAATAAAAAATAGAGGAGACTCGGAATTTGATCCGGGCCTCCTCTATTTGATTTTGTGTGTATTTTGAAAAGGGGAAACGCTTTATAGGAAATTGCTGTTATGCCATAGAAATTTACTTGTTTTCTGCCTTTATTGCGATTTCCAGATGATAGTCCCCGCCTGCAACCTGGAATTTTTCCGGCATAGCGGTACTCCAGGCCATGTCCCCTCCAATGGGTCCATGGGCAGCGTCAATATGCACGATGATTTCCTCACGCTTTATCAGCTCATGGTCATGGCCAGCCGCCTGATAGTCTGCAATGCGGCTATGATGGGCGTCAAAATGGAAAGGCTGTGCGGAACGGACGGTGACCTGCCGTCCTTCTTTATCTTCCAACTGCATCCACCGGGTATCCTCATGTCCGCCGTTTTCTGACGGGGGAATAAAGGCAAAATGCTCCCTGCTGACGCTGGTTTGATATACCCCTAAAGGTGCGGAGAGAATGCGGTCGGAATAGCTCTCGTTCTTCCCGCGGCCAAAATAAGATAGTTTTTCCATACCCGCAGAGAAAATGCATTCCAGCCCTACCCGAGGAATAGCGTGATAAGACCGGTCAATGTGGAAATCTGCGTACAGCTTTAAATCTCCATTGCCGTCAAAGACATAGGCCAGTTTTCCGTGAATGTCTGGCATGGAAAGATCGCTCTGCACAAAGGGCACCTCCACGCGGACCTGGCTATCGCCTTTGAGAATCTGGACCTTCTTCCACACAAAAGATTGCTTTCTGATTTTTTCATACTCTGCATACCAGCCCCAATCTTCCAGTGCGTCCAATCCGGTATAGGGTCTGTCAAAGCAGGGGGCCACTTCCTGGAGCAAGGTTTTTCCATCTTTTGAGAAGCTAACCAGCTTTCCTGTATCAAGGTCAATCTTTAGCTGTACGTTATTGGCAGACAGGCAAAGAATCTGGTTTTCCACTTCCTGCTGGGGAGATGCTACCGGCACGGATTCTGCTTCTGGTACAGCAGGGCCGCTCTCCAGTTCAAACTGGAAGAGGCCGATTTCTGCGTTAGCTTCGGCGTAAAAGGTCTCTTTACGCCGCTTTATGGAAAATTCAATGGTATAAATTGCTCCCGGACGCTTGTCGTGGGGGAGTTCCACGGTAAGTTCCTTCTGTTCCCCCGCTTTCAGATCCGGAAGGTCTACTTCTTTTTCCTGAATACTTTGCCCGTTTTCCCGCAAGACGGCCGTACACGAAAACTCTGACATCGGCAGTTCCAGACTGTCATTTTCCAGCAGGAAGCAATTCCAAGGGTTGGTAGTTTCCCATGCAGACCACCGATCCGGACGTAAAATGCGGATGGGGGAATAGCCAGCCTTTACTTCGTAGGCCACAGGTTTCCAGGTTAAATCTGGCAGCACAATGCCGTTGCAGGTCATATACCGGGGGCAATCTCCATCACGGTCAAACCCTTCCACAAAAGGCTCGTTAAAATCGCCGCCATAGCCATAGAATTCTTGACCGTCTTGTGATTTGGCTATCAAGGACTTATCCTGCCAATCCCATACAAATCCTCCTTGGAACCGCTGGTAGCGCCGCATCAAATCCACAAAGCGATCCATTCCGCCTCCGGAATTCCGGATTTGATACAGATATTCCACCAAGATAATGGGACGGTCATCCTCGCAATCGGTGAGCATCTTTAAAATATAGTCGTAGGTGGCATACATATTGCCCCGCACGTCCGAGATGTTTTTCCCAGGTCCTCCTGCTTCATACTGGCACAGACGGGTGGGGTCATACTCCTTGATAAAGCCGTACATAGCTGCGTGATTGGCGCCTGTTCCGCTTTCATTTCCTAGCGACCAGGAGAAAATACTGACGTGATTTTTCAGCTGCTCTACCATGCGGCAGGCGCGCTCCAGAAATGCAGTGGCCCATTGGGCAGATTGGGTCAGAGCTCCCATCATACCATGGGTTTCCAGGTTGCATTCGCATACCAGCAATATGCCATATTGATCGCATAATTCATACCACAGGGGGCTATCGGGATAATGACAGGTGCGGACTGCGTTGATGTTCATCCGCTTCATCTGCATGATTTCTTGTATCATCCACTCTTTGGATACAGTCCTGCCAGTTTGATAGCAAAAATCGTGGCGGTTGACGCCTCGTACCAGCAAACGGCGACCGTTTAAGTACACCACTCCTTTGCGCACTTCCACGCGCTTAAAGCCAAACCGAGAGGATTCAATATCCAACACCTGTCCTTGGGGAGAAAGCAGCTCCACCACTACGGTATACAGGTTGGGATTTTCCGGCGACCATAGGGACACCTGTTCCAGAGTAATCGAGACTCGTGCGGTGTTGGCAGTGGGAGTTGTATCGATTCGATATTGGGCTACTGGCTGCACGTCTCCTGTTTTCTGGGAGAGCAGCTGTTTTTTGTCATCATAAAGGGATACCCTGACGGTGCAGTCTGCAAAATGTTCTACTCGGGATACCCGGGTGTCAATATCAAATTTTCCTTCTCCAGTATGCAGGTCGGGAAGGGCTGTCCAGTGGATATCTTCAATATGCTGTTTGGGTTTGGAGATCAGCCACACATCGCGGTAGATGCCGGAAAGATACCAATAGTCCTGATCTTCCAGATAGGTGCTGTCTGCAAACCGCAAGACCTGCAAGGCCATGAGATTTTTCCCCGCCTTTAGATAGGGGGTAATGCAAAACTCCGCGGCTAGCTTACTGTCCTGCGAATATCCCACCGGTTCGCCGTTGATCCAAAGATAGAAAACCGTTTCTACCCCTTCAAAACGCAGATAGACTTCCCGACCGTCAAAGCTTTGGGGAACCTCAAAGAAATAACGGTAGCAGCCTGTGGGGTTGTTTTGGGGAACAAAAGGCGGATTTGGGACGCGTTTTTCCCCTTCTTTGGCAGAAATCAGGCAGTCTTTTTCCTCTTTTCCCCAAGGATAGACAATATTGGTGTAAATAGGTTTTCCAAAGCCCTGTACTTCCCAGTTAGAGGGAACGGGAATGTCCTGAAAATGGGAATCGTTATACTCGCAGAGATAAAAATCATCCACTGCTTCCGGTGAATCATAAAGATGAAAACGGTATGTGCCGTTTAAGCTGCAAAGATACGGGCTGGTTCCATATTCCCCCTCCAACGCCCGGTCAACGGTATCGTAAGCACCCCAGCGGGAGTGGGCAGGCATGCGGTTAATGGACAGAACATCCAGTGTTTGCCAGTCTAAATTCCAATGGAAATCCATGCGGTTATTTTTCATATACAACTTCCTCCTTTGATTGAACACTTCCATTGATTTTGACTTTGACCTGTCTTCATGATAAACTGTCTATAAGAAAAATAACATAGCAAAATTGGTAAATCGGATGTCCTAATTGGTGAAAAGGAGCTTGTTATGAAAAAGATGGAGTTTTCCCATATTGAACATCAGGTGACCTATCGTTTTCTTGGCGGAAAACCGGAAGAAGGGATTTTGTCCTGTGGGTTTATGAGAAAGCCTACTTCCCAAAAATCCCAGATCAACTTTGTGATTCCCTATTACAGTTGTTTTGTGCTGTTGGAGGGCTCCGGAGAGTATTGGGATGATACCGGCTTCCATCAAAAACTCACTCCTGGCTGTGTAGTGCAGCGGCTTCCCAACCGAAATCACTCTACCCGGGTAGATGGGGATGGAAAGTGGCTGGAATTTTACATTAGTTTTGGAAAGTGCGCCTTTGATTGCCTGTTGACTCTAGGACAGTTGACAGAAAAAATGCCTGTACTCCATATTACAGATCCCTCTGTTTATCTTTCATCTTTTTCAAAACTTTTTTTGCAGATGTCCTCTGCTCCCGATACCGCTTTGCTTTCCTGCCTGCTGGAAGCCCAGCATCTGGCCTGCACATTGTCCCAGGATACCAAGCATTTTCCTCAGACACCGTCTCCTATGGTGGAGCAGGTCTGCCTTCTGCTGGAAAGGGATAGGAAGAAAGAGCTATCCCTTCAAGAGATTGCAAAACAGTTATGTATCGGATATGAAACTTTGCGTAAGCAGTTTTATAAGGAGATGAAAAAATCCCCAGAACAGTACCGGCAGCAAAAACGTATGACCACCGCCCAGATGATGCTTATGGAAGGGGAATCGGTGCAGTCGGTAGCAAAAGCCCTTGGGTATAGCGATGCCTATGCGTTTTCCAAACAATTTAAGAATTTTTTTGGATGTGCGCCGGCTTTCTATCTCAAGAGTTTATAAACAGACGCCATCATCAAATTATAGATGTCCGCTATTAGAAATGCTCATAACCTATCTTGCCAGAAACGGCCAGGTGCGTTTATTGCACCTGGCCGTTTCTGGCAAGAATGAAAGATGTCCTTATGGCTATGATGAATAATATGAAAGAAATAAGAATTTAATACATTTTTCAGAAAGGCTTAGAATGATATAATTTATACATATTTGTGGAGTGTAACTTCTCAAAACTGTATTACCCGAGAAGTTCAGGCTCTTGTATATCGGATTTTATCGTGTCAGGCCTATCTCGATGGCCTTGGGACAGAATGGAGATTGGGATGGAAAATGAGAAAATGCAGGCATGGGTATTGGAAGAGCCATGTAAATTGGAATTAAAAACAATAGAGATCCCACAGCCAAACGAAAATCAGCTGTTAGTAAAAATTGACCGAGCGTGCAGCTGCAATGGTTCCGACCCAGGGATTTTTCATGGTCATCCCTCTTATGCTACCCCTTGCGTGTTTGGACATGAGGGAAGCGGCAAAATCGTGAAGGTGGGAAGCAATATCCAGCAGTTTAAAGTAGGGGAGCGGGTTTTCTGGTGGTTTGAGATGGGAAGTTTTGCAGAGTATCAGGTGATTACTCCCTCCCAGACCGCTGTGTTTAAGCTGCCGGATTCCATTGGCAGGGATGAAAGCCCGGTGATGGAGCTAGTCGTAGCCGCTTGTAGAGCTCTGATGCCTTATCCTGGTGAACAGGGGAGAAAAAAGCTGTTGATCTGCGGGTTGGGGCCCAGTGGTCAGGTGCTTTTGCAATATGCCAGACAGATAGGGTATGAGTATATCATTGGGTGGGATTTCTATCCCAAACGTAGGGAGTTGGCGGTTTCTCTGGGAATCGACGCTGTCTATGATCCCCGGGAGCTTTCCCAGGAAGACTTGGCTCAAATGCCGCAGGCAGACATTTCGGTCTTGATGTACGGCGATGACCAGCTTCCTAATGAAGGCGCTCTGGATCTTGTGATGCAGGCAACCCGGCCTTACGGAACTTTAATTAGCTATGGACATCCGGAACATGGAGCCCATTTTTCTCCTTATCTGTTTCAGTCTAGAAATCTGACCATGTGCCCTCCGGAAAACAATCTGGACGTTATTCGCGAAAAAGGTAAAAAAGTCGTGGAAATGGTATCCCAGGGACAGATCAATGTCACCGCTCTCATCAGTCATAAAGTAGAGTTTACCAAGTTATACGATGCATTTATCGATTTAATGCAAAATCCCAACGAGTATATGAAAGTGATCTATCATTGGGAGAAGGAGGAGTCTTTATGAAAAAATTAACCATTGGCTTAACCGGCCAGACCATTGGCGAAATCATGGATTTTGCCTCGGTGGTGCGAACCGGAAAAAAGTATGGGATCAAGAATTATGAACTGTGGCCCATCAATGTCCCTGGTGAGGGATTGGGATAAGGAGAAGCACTATCGCGTCTCCCAGAAGGAGGTAAGCATTGCGCTGGAGCAGGGGGGGATTGCTGCCGCCTGGTCGCCAATCTGGCTGAGGCCATGTGCGGAGTCATCTCCACCGATACCCTGGGAATGGCTTTTGAGCCGGAGGAGAAGTTTGAGAATCCCGACGGTACGCCTATCGTGATTTTGGAGGATATTATCGCAAAGTAGCCAGCGCATACGGCTTGCTTTCTTATGGATGCTGCGAGCCCATCGACCCAGTATGGCAGTATATCCGGCAGTTGAAGAATCTTCGGAAGGTGAGTTGTTCTCCCTGGTGCAACGAGGAATTTATGGCGGAACAGCTGCGGGGCACCCCGATTATTTTCCATCGCAAGCCCAGCCCTAACTTTTTGGGGGTAGGAGAAAAGCTGGAAGAAGAGGCGCTGCGGGAACATATCCGCCGCACCCTGCAAACAGCATCCGGGTGCCATTTGGAAATCACCCAGCGGGATGTATATACGATCAATCATGACCTGGCAAAGGCACAGCGATATGTAGCAATCATTCGGGAAGAGATCGAAAATTACTGGAAACCGTAAAATTATTGATATTTTAGAATATGGTTTGCTATTCTTTAACAGGCGAAAATCAAGCGTCTGTGGTAAGAAGGCAAACCATATTTTTTATATAGATGGTGGGATCACTCTATATTGTTAAGCGATAACTAATAATTCCTTGACAACGAAAGCCGGTATGTTAAAATTAATTAGAATGGGTTAGTGTAAATTTATGCATGAACCAAAAGGATAAATACTGATAGCTCTAAAGATGCGGCAAAATAGGTTTCATATCATTTTATAAAAAGCAGTGTAGGAGGGGTTAAAATGGAGGAATTAAAACGTAAAAAATTCCAACAGTATTATGAGCAGTATTACACCCAGGTGTATCGGTATATTGTAAAAAAGACGTCGAATTTTTCTTGTGCAGAAGATTTAGCAATGGACTGTTTTATGTCCTGTTATCAAAAGTTTGACTCTTTTGATCCTTCCCGAGCTTCGTTTGGTACCTGGTTGTATGTGGTGGTAAACAACAAGCTGAAGAATTATTACCGAGATAACAAACGTACAGAGGAATTGGACGAGTCTTTTGAGTTGTCGGGACACTTTGACGATGAAGTGGTGGGGGCGGAATACTTGGCAGGACTGCGAAAACACCTTGCCGCGGCCTTACATACTTTATCTCCGGTAGAGCAGACCATTATTGTGCATAAGTTTTTTAAGAATGAAACAGCGCCCCAAATTGCGGAAGTGGTGGGATTATCCCCAGTCAATGTCCGGGTGCACGTATCTAGGGCTTTAAAAAAGCTGAAAGAGTATTTTACGGAACATGGTATTGAGTGGGAGGGATTATAATGGCGGAACTTTACCGGAAAACATCGCTGGAAAAATTATCGAATCCGGAGCAGCTGGACCGGGCTATTACCGTTACTTCCCCCATGTCATGGCTGGCTCTTATAGGTGTGGCTTTGATTATTGTGGCAACGCTGATTTGGTCTGTGGTAGGAAGTCTGCCCACGGTTCAGACGGTGAATGGACTGGTAGTGAGTCCCCAAAGTGTGGGGGCCTATTGCTCCGAAAAGTCAGGGACAGTTTCCAGGCTTCTCAAGTCGCCGGGAGATTCTGTAAAAGAAGAGGAAGGGCTGGCGGTTGTAAAAACTGGCGACGGCTCCGAATATACGGTAAAAGCATCTGATAACGGGACTTTGACAGATTATGTTGTAGAAGTGGGAGCCAAGGTTTCTGCCGGAATGGAAATTGCCCGTTTTACTCCCAAGACAGAGCAGGAGCAGTTGGTAGCCTGCTATGTTCCCATAACCATCGCACAGCAGTTAAAAGAGGACATGAAAGTGCTGCTGTATCTTTCTTCCGCTGATTCGCAAACCTATGGGCATATGGAAGGGTGGATCGATTCTATTGGGGAGTATGCGGCTAATACCAGTAATATGTGGTATGTGGTAGGCGCAGATAATCTGATGGCGGACCAGTTTTTATCCCAAGGGCCTGTGGTGTTGGTCACCTGCCGTATCAAAACCGATGATACAGCGAAAAGCGGATACTATTGGTCCAGTGAAAACGGAAAGCAGCTCACCGTTTCCAATGGCACTTTTGTAACAGCCAAAATTATAACCGATGAAAGCGCTCCGATTACCAAGTTGTTTAACGGCTTAAAAGAGAAATGGGAGGGCTGATTTGCTATGGGTAACTATGCAAAAACCCCAACCATTTATCAGATGGAGGCTACGGAATGCGGCGCGGCCTCTCTTTCTATGGTGTTTGCTTATTTTGGAAAGTACTTTCCCCTGGAAAAGATGCGTATTGAAACAGGGGTCTCCCGGGACGGCTGTAATGCAGGTAATATTATGCGGGCCGCTAAAAAATATGGATTTGAGTGTCATGGGTACCGCAAGGAGCCGGAAGATTTAAAAAAGCTCACGCCTCCTTGTATCATCCACTGGAATTTCAACCACTTTGTAGTGTTTGAAGGCTTTAAGGGAAAATATGCCTATATCAATGACCCAGCCATGGGCAGGCGCAAGCTCACGATGGAGGAGTTGGACGACAGCTTCACAGGGATCGTGTTGACCTTTAAGCCCACCCCTTCTTTTCAAAAAGAGAAAAAACCAAAGACACTGGCCCAATTTGTGAAAAGCCGTTTGCAGGGACAGTATGGCGTGTTGGGAAAGTTGCTCTTTACAGGGTTACTGCTGGTATTCCCCGGGCTGCTGCTTCCTGTGCTCTCGCAGGTATTTATGGACGATGTGCTGGTGGCGGGAAATGCAGACTGGTTCGGCAAGCTGATCCTTTTTATGGCAGCTGCCATTCTATTGCAGGTTGTGCTTACTCTGTATCGAGATGCGGTTTTGGTTCGTCTCCAGAAAAAAATGGTACTTCTTTCCGCCAGAAGCTTTTTGAGCTGTCTATTTCGACTTCCCATCAGCTTTTTCGACCAACGGTATGTGGGAGATCTGGCAGGGCGTGTGAGCAATAACGCCAGAGTCAGCGATTTTCTTGCCGGAGATTTGGCGGAAACAGTCCTCAATATTTTTGTGGCAGTTTTTTATTTGATCTTATTACTGGTGTATAGTCCCCTTCTAACAGCAATCGCTTTGGGAAGTGTCATCATTAACATCATTGTCATGAAGGTAACTTCCGGACAGATCTCCAGCACCTCTGTCAAATTACAGCAGGATTCCGGAAAACTAGCGGGGGCGGTTTGCGCTGGCCTTAGTATTACCAGTACCCTAAAGGCTTCCGGCGCGGAGACGGAGTATACAGGGCGAATTTTGGGATATCACGCCAAGACGATTGAGTTGGAGCAGAATTTGAGCCGGTTGCAAACAATCCTCAATGCCATTCCCGACGCAGTGAAAATGCTGGCAGATGTCCTGCTGCTGTTGGTAGGAGGTTCCCTTGTTATTAACGGGAAAATGACCATTGGTATGCTGGTAGCATTTACGGGATTATTTGGCTCTTTTAGCGAACCTATTGATAAGCTGGTAGGCTTTGCGAAAAACATTCAAACTACAAAAGCGGATATCAACCGGGTAGAGGATATCTTAAAGTATACCGCAGATGAAAAATTTGACGCCACCATTTCCAAACGCCCCATGAGCACCAAGCTGGAGGGCAGTGTGGAAATGCAGAATATTGCCTTTGGATACAGCCGCCTGAAGCCGCCCATTGTGTCGGATTTCAATGTCAAGATTCCTTGCGGCTCGTCTGTCGCATTTGTGGGAGCTTCCGGGTGCGGAAAATCAACGGTTTCCAAGGTGGTCAGTGGATTGTATACCCCTTGGGAAGGAGAGCTGTTGTTTGACGGTGTTCCGGCCAAAGAGATCCCCAATGAGGTGATCTCTGCCAGTGTTTCCACCGTGAGCCAGAATATTACCCTGTTTTCCGGTACGGTGCGAGATAATCTGACCATGTGGAATTCCAATATTTCAGAGTCAGATATGATTGCGGCCGCTAAAGATGCCTGCATTCACGATGTGATCTCCCAAAAGCCGGGCGGCTATGACTATCACCTGTCGGAAGGCGCGTCTAACCTTTCCGGTGGACAGCGTCAGCGTCTGGAAATCGCCAGGGCTTTGGCAACCAATCCCACCATCCTGGTTATGGACGAAGCAACCAGTGCTCTGGACCCTGTAATAGAAAAACAGATCGTAGATAATATCAAACGGCGCGGGTGTACCTGCGTAATTGTGGCCCATCGGTTAAGCGCTATCCGAGATTGTGACGAGATTCTGGTCCTGGAAAAAGGAAAAATTGCCCAGAGAGGGACTCATGAAGAACTTGCCGCAGTGGATGGTCACTACAGGAATTTTATCCAGAATCTTTGAGAGGGGAGTTTTATAGATGGAAAGTGAAAACAGAATCTCCCTGAAAGGTGGGCAAACCTATATTACCCACTGTGCCACAGATGCATTTCGGGTAAAAAGCGGAAGCGTTTTGATTTACATCGTTCCCCTGCGCAACGCCGAGATCGGGCGTAGATCCTTCTTATATGAGGCCGCTGCCGGGGAGGTGTTCCCTGCTTTTCGGTATCAGGATATTGAGTACTGTCAGTGGCGTTTTTGCGTGGTCGCCTGTGAAGAAGCGGTATTAAGCATAATTGAAAACGGCGCTACTAAAATCCTAAAACAGCGCTTTTGTGAGAAAGCAAGGGTGCGCAATTACAAGCGGGAAGGATACGAAGGCGGGCTGGTGGACCAATACCGCATCAACACGGTGACGGAGGACGGATTTATCCGGAGAAGCCAGCATCAACGAAAAGAGACATCACAGGATATCTTGCAGTTGATCTATGGCGCTTTTTCCAAAAATAAAGTGATGGGGGAAACGGAGAAAACCAGCCTTCCTCTGTATAATGCCATGGCCCTGTTGTGCGCTCATCAAAAGATGGAATTGGCATCTTTTGAAAAGGTAAAGGAATCCTGTGGGGAAGAAACCACAGTTTCGGACATAGCGAGGATTTCCCACTTTTCATATCGGGAAGTGTTGCTCACTCCTGGATGGCATACGCGGGATAACGGGGCTTTTCTGGTGTTTGATGAGAAAAAGAATCCCATGGTATGCCTGCCAAGAGGAAGAAAGGGGTATCTCCTCTACGATCCAGAGAAAGGTTCCGGGGTACCTGTCAGCGAAAAGGTAGCCCAGACTCTTTCTCCCCATGCGTATATGATATACCGGCCCCTTCCTCTGAAAAAACTGGGCATACGGGAAGTAGGACGGTACTGCCTTCAGGGCGTTCGAAAGGCAGATTTCGTTTTATTGTTGGTGTTAACGGTGCTTACTTCTCTCATCGGACTATTAACACCAACGATCAGCCAAAAGCTCTATGACGAGTATATCCCTTTAGGGGCGCAGACGGTCCTGTTTCAGCTGGGGTGCGTCATGGCGGCTTTTATGATTTCCAACATCTTATTTTCTATTGTGAAAAACTTGGTCACTTTCCGTATCACTGCCAGGATGGCTTATGATGTGCAGGGGGCGATTTATGACCGCGCCTTTAACCTGCCCGAGAGCTTTTTCCGAAAATTTGAGTCGGCAGAGTTGGCTCAGCGCATTATGGGAGCCGGTGCGGTAGTCAATCTGGTGGCCAGCGTGGTGCTTACATCTATCGTGGCCTTGGTGTTTATTTTGGTCTATTTTTTGCGGATGGCCAGTTATTCCTGGGTGTTGTCCCTTATTGCTCTGCTGATGGTGATGCTTTATTCTCTGCTGTACTATGGGATTTCCATCCGTGCTTTCCGTTATAAGCAGCGGGCAGCGGAATTGGAGGGGAAAACCAGTTCCATTATGTTCCAGTTTCTCACGGGAATTTCCAAGATCCGCATTGCCGGGGTGGAGGACCGCGCATTATATGAGTATTTGAAGCCCTATGTAAAATTGAGAGAAAATGAGGCCAGAGAAAATACCATTGTAAATTTGGGCCAGGTGCTGACCCTGATTTCTAACAGCCTGTTTTCCATGATTTTATATCTGGTAATTATTTATGGAAGTTTGGACATCAGTCTGGGTTCCTTCATTGCGTTTACCACCGTGTTTGCTTCTTTTAGCGCCTATGCGCTGCAAATGGTAGAAGGGATCGTCAATGTGCGGGGAGGAAAGCCGGAGATAGAGCGTTTAAAGCCGGTGCTGGAAGAGAAACCGGAATACGATGATTCCAAAGAGCTTCCCGGAGAACTTTCCGGTGGAATCGAAATCAACAACGTGACCTTTTCTTACTCGGAAGATAGTCCGCATACATTGGAAAATATCAATCTGGATATCAAGCCCGGTGAATATGTGGGTCTGGTGGGACCTTCCGGCTGCGGAAAATCCACGCTGTTAAAGCTGTTGTTGGGATTTGAAAAGCCCACCAGCGGAAAAATTTATTACGATAATAAGGATATTGATACTCTGGATAAGCGGGAACTACGAAAGAAAATGGGCGTGGTTTTGCAGGACGGAAAATTGATTTCCGGCAGTATTTTCGAGAACATCACCATTACCTCTCCCACAGCCACAGTGTCCGATGTACAGAAGGTAATCGAGGCGGTGGGTCTGGCAAATGATGTCAGCGAGATGCCCATGGGTCTGCATACCATGTTGAGTGAGGATTGCGGTACCATCTCCGGTGGACAGCAGCAGCGTATTCTGATTGCCCGTGCGATTATCTCCCAACCGAAGATTCTGTTTTTTGACGAAGCCACCAGTGCCTTGGATAATGTGACCCAGCGTATGGTGTGTGAAACACTGGAAAAAATGGATTCTACACGGGTGGTAATTGCCCATCGACTGAGTACCATTATCCATTGTGACCGGATCATCGTGCTTCACGATGGAAAAATAGAGGAACAGGGAACCTATGAAGACCTGATGGCAAACCGAGGATTATTTTATCAACTGGCTAGCAGGCAGCTCACATAAAAATTTGAATATTGTTGTAACGCTTTCAAAAGTTGTGGGTATATATAAATGACAACGTTGTGAGAGCAGCGAAAAGAAACATAGAAAAATAAAAAAAATCAAAATTCTGTGTAACACTTCAAACTCTCCCGTGTATATAACAATGAACAACGTTGTTACAGCCAACCAAAGCACAGAAAAAATAAAAAATTAAAAATCTGTGTAACACATGGACGGCTACGGTGTATATAACAATGAATCACAAAAAAGAATTTTAGTCCAATGGTATTAAGTCAAGAGGGGGTGACGCAAAAAATTTGAACAAAAAGGAGCAAGAAGTGGAATGCAGGTAGCAAAAAGGCAACACCAACCTAAGCCCTGTCCCCTGAGTTTTTGAAACAGAGCGATTTCGTCAGAGCGGCAAGCGGTTCGCTCAGCCCTCCGGCGGGATATACAGGCGGTTGTCTTTCAGCAGCCTAAAG
>CALWVH010000123.1 GCA_944384915.1 uncultured Clostridia bacterium
AATTCTGGATGTCGATGGATGCCGTCACATCAATATCTTCCAGAATAGGGATAATAAAATACCATTTCCATCTGTCATCCACATCGATATCAAAGTCTAGTGCAACCTCCTGCTCAAAGCCGGCAGTCAGCTGGATTTTTAAAGAAATGGTTTTGCCCGTGGCCATTTTTTTGCTGATGGATAAAATGACACTGACGTCCAGTTGCAGTCCCACGCCGTTTTTAAAATGCTCCCCTACGAGGAAATTGGCTTTTACACGAGGCTGTTCATCCAATCCAAACTGTACGCGTCCACCGGCACCTGCCGCCATGGGAGCAGCCATAGCCTGCAGCTGCTGAACTTCCGCCCCGGTAAAACCGGCATTCAGGAGTTTCTGCTGCACCTCATCTGTCTGCAAAGCGTTTTGAGTCATCTGGTTTACAGCTTCTTCGGCAAAACCGCTGTTTTGCGCCTGCTGTTCCACCTGGTTCAGAAAAGCTTCCTGATCGATATTCTCCAAGAGGGTTTCATTGTCCACTTCCTGGGAAACAAACAGCCCCATAAAGTCTTCAATATACTGTTCGTCAACAATCTTATAGGAAATCGTGTTGCCTTCTATTTTGGTGATCTGGCCGTACACTGCTGGGGTTTCATCGGTCAAATCGGAGAAGTCAACAGTATAAAAGGTCAGAAAGTCATCTACCTTAAATTCAGGTGTTGTAGTCTGCCCCATCATAGACAGCGCATAAGCGTCATAGCTGTTGATGTCTATGGTACCATCCTCTGTGGGCAGATTCTCAACCTTGAACGGGAAAGAATCCGGCATGGCGAGAACCTCTTGGGAATCTTCCTCGTCCAGGCTCTCAAAGCTAAAGGTATCGCCGTCCACCCCTGTAATGCGGATGAAGGCCATGGCATCGCCTTCATAATTGTTTTCCGTGTAGTCCCGGTCTCTGGGGTCTGTGGTTTCATAAATACAGACGATATCGTCCTTTTCGAGATCCTGCGTTGTCATAGTAAAGCTGCCGGCAATCGCCTCTTGGCTTTCATCATTGCTCAGCAGGGCAGCTTCCAGCACATCCACCGTTTGGCCGTCGATGGTATATTTCATTTCTTCCGTATCTTTTATAAAGATCATGTCCGCATTGTACTTCAGGTTGTCAGCCTCATCTTTTTTGATGATAAAGTACACGGTGCGGAACATGGCGTCTTTTTCTGCAAAGGTCAGACCTTCTCCCAGTGTCAGTTCATAGGAGGCACCTGCCTTGAAGCCGTCAGGCGCATAGACAGTAAAGCTGCCGTCCCCGTTATCTCTCACGTCCACTACCACCGGTTCGGAACCATCCTTAGGAAGGACTTTGATGTTTGCTTTGACATCTTCTGCATCGCTGAATTCGCCAAGGATATCAAAAGAAACATCCGCAGATTGATTCTCCAGGCTGAATGATGTGAGGTTCAATTCCTCTTTGGGTTCCACCGGCTCATAAACAGCTTTGAGGGTTATGTCCGATGAGATGACCTCGGTCAGAGGATAGTAGACATCCCCGTTTTCCATCTCCCAATTCACAAAGACATAATTGTCTTTTGCGGGAGTGGGCAGTTCGCCGCGGTAAGGATATCCGTCACCGACTTCAATCGGTGCAAAATCCCCGCCGCCGTCTGTTACAAAGCTGATAGTATGTAACTGGGGTGTCAGGCTATCGAGGTTGCCCACCAGATAATCCTTCACCATCTGCACATCAGTATCGTCAATAGAACCGTCCGCGTTGACATCTGCTTCGGTAAAGTGGATGCTGGCTTTTGCCTCTTCATCGCCTTCCATGTACCGTTCCATCAGATTGACGTCCAACAATTCCACCCTACCGTTACCGTCAGCATCGCCATACAGGATGTTATCCTGAGCAAACGCTGTCAGAGCGCCCATTGGAAGTGTGGGCAGTAGGATACTGAGAATCAGCACCAGGCTTATAATCCTTTTTTTCATCCTTTTTCTCCCTTCACATGATCTTTCATCTGTACTAAGATTGCAGCATTCCGGCGGCATCTGCCGCTTTGGCTCATATCCACAGATGTTGCCGTGTTTTCCTATTTTTGCTCTCCTTTCTCACGGCCTTTGGTTGATAATTTTCTTATTTATTACATGATAACAAAAAAAAACGCCTTTGACATCACCCGTTTCAGAGGGTAAAACGGGCAGGGTCAAAGACATTTTTCCGGTAGATTAGCTGCTACTTCAGCATATATTTTTTTAATTCCTGACGCTGGCGGATGCCCAGCTTTTGCAGGGCAGTGGAGATATAGCGTTTGACTGTATGAGAAGATATGTTCATATGCTGCGCGATTTCCTGATTTGTCCATCCGCGAGCTGCCAGCATAGCCGTCGCGAATTCGGTGGTTGTCAGGTCGTCTGCAACATCGTGTCCGGTTTCCGGGTTGTGTATTTTTCGCCATCCGGCGGAAAAGCGATAGGTAATAGCGATGATTCTCTTGAAATCTTCCGGCCAGCCCGGTTTGATGACTGCCTCCAGCATCCCGCCGAGAAGCCCATGATGTTCTCCAAAACCTTCAATCAAATCATCGGGTCGGGCAATTTTCCATGCTGCCAGCAGGTGCTTCTGTGCCTGCTGTGTCTGTTTTAAGCTCATATAGTCCATAACCGCAACCAAATGCAGATAAATGGCAGGGATAGGATACCGAGATGCTCCCATGTTAAGAGCCCCCTCCACAATACCCACACTTTTTCCGTAGTCCTCTTTCAAATAAAGGAAGTGGGCTTGAACATACAAGGCAAACGCCCGCACACCGGGTGGCAGCACCGGCAGAAACTCCTGCACCGGGGGCATTCCCTCCGGCAGTGGAAGGTGCAAAAGCACAGAGGCTGCAAACACAACGAAATCTTCGATGGCACGTATGTATGGGGCCTTTTGGGCATTGGCTGCCAATATGTTTTTTATTTCTTTTAGCGCATATTGGGCATGCTGGATTTGACCTACGGATAAATTCGCATAGGCATAAATCCAACAGGAGGAAAGGCGATATCCTGCTTCAGAGCATGTCAGATATAACTCCACTTCCTGTATGGCTTTTTCAGGCTGACCGCTAAAATAATGATACTCTGCAAGCGCAATCTCTTTTCTGGAACCGTCCTCCATTTCGTTAATATATTCCAAACAACATCCTGGCTTAAAAGGCGTGTTCATTAGCGGCATAAATTCCGAGAAAATTTCCGGCTGTGACCGGGAACGCCGGAGAACAGGGTGTTTCTTTTTCTTTCGCGGATCCTGGGGTTTCACCGCACTGGACGGAATCCCCCATGATTTCCCAAATTTTCGGATTCCATCGATCCGACCTTCAGCACAATATTTCTGTACCAACCGTTCTGAAATCTTCCATTTTTTTGCAGCTTCCTGCACGGTAATGTATTCCATACTGAACCTCCATGTGCCCCCCTTTGGGCAATGGCAAAACCATTCGCAATCCCGTACACTTTACACCTTTTTTTGAAAAAATTCCACCTCGTTTTTTGTTCGTATATGCGAATGATTTATGTCATGTTTTTCTATCCGAAATATAGACACTTTTTTCAATAATTTCCTTATTCTTTCTGTTCGCCATTCCGTATAGTTTTATTATATCTATTTATTTGACATTTGCAAGTAAAAAAACAAGACATGTAATTCAGGCCAGAGGCTATATAGCATAAATTTTCAAGAAAGTGTTTTTTCCGGTACCGCTTTTCCCTACCATCAGCAGTATTAAAGCGGGAGCCTATGTGGCAGAAGATCAAGATCAGCACTCTAACAAAACCAGTTATACTTACAATATGCAAAGCGGGCAGTTGCAGTCTATGCGCACTGCCAATAATGCCACCACTAATTATTCCTATAAATCTAATACCGACCTTCTTTCCAGCGTTTCTTCAGGAGGGGTTACGGTCAACTATGAGTACGACAACAGCAATAGCCGCCTAAACAGTATTACACACAATGGGTTTACTTATAATCTGGCATATGATACTT
>CALWVH010000124.1 GCA_944384915.1 uncultured Clostridia bacterium
CGTGGAAATGATGGGCCTGATGGGCATGGGCAACAACCCCATGGTTGGCGCTACCGTTGCCTGCGCTGTGGCTGTTTACGAGGGAACCAAATAATTCTTTCGATTTCAGAGCTTTTAGGGCGTACCCTTTTGGGTGCGCCCTTTTTAAATTTACACGTACACGCAAAAATTCCCTGCCGCTTTTATCAAGCAGCAGGGAACTATTTTTATGGTGATTACAGAAAACAGGATGGATTTTTCAAAACGTACAGCCAACTTTCCTCCTCTTTGCCTGTATTCGTGGTACAGGTGTAGGAAAAACAGAAATGAAATCCGCACTTTTCGATCACCCGTCTGGACTGCTGGTTCCAGCTAAAATGGGAGACCGTGAGGAAGTCCAGAGAAAGCTCTTCAAAGCAGTAGTGGATGACCCTGCGGACGGCTTCTGGCATCAGCCCTCTCCCCCAGTACTCTTTAGAGAGAACATACCCCATCTCCCGCCCCAAAAGCGGCTCATATTCTTTTCCGGGCAAAACACTCAACTCCTCGATTCCAATAGAACCGATCACCTTCCCGGTCTCTTTGTACTCTAACGCGAAGGTGATGTTCCCCCGCATAAACATTCCGACAATTTCTTTGGATTCTTCCAGGGAACGGTGAGGTACCCACCCCGCCATGGGACCTACTTCTTCTGTCTGGGCATACGCGTACATGTCTTCCGCATCCTCCATTCGCCACGGACGCAAGAGCAGACGCTCTGTTTCCAAACGGACGCCGCTCACATCAATTCTTGCATTCAATGTAAACTCCTCCTAATAAGCAAAAGTGGGGACGATTCCCGCCTCCACTTACAATATAAATTAGAAAGTATGCTCGGAAAGGAGACGGTTCTTTTCGTCCCACAATGCCTGAGAAAGATCCACATAATACTTGTGAGGATTCTCGAATCGGGTGACTTCTTCCCAAAGGGTATCCACCTGGGCTTTGCAATAGTCGCGGATCTCCGACAGATCCCGCTCTTTGGTGATGCACTTGCCATTTTCGAAAATCTTCTGGCGCAGCCGCACTGCCCGGAAATTCTCCACTGTCTTGCGCTTCCAGATATGGTCCGGGTCGAACAGCACATAAGGCTTGCTGTCATCGATAACCTCATCGTGAAGGGTGATGACATCCGCGATGGCCTTTCCTGTTTCCTGGTCAAACAGACGCCAAATCTCCTTAAAGCAAGGGGTGGTAATCTTGGCAACATTCTCGCTGATCTTGATCTTGGGAATGATATGGCCTTCCCCATCCTCTACACCGGCCAGCTTGTACACGCCGCCAAACACCGGCTCCGAGGAGGAAGTAATCAGACGCTCACCTACGCCGAAGCTGTCCACTTTAGCGCCCTGAATCAACATATCCCGGATGATATACTCGTCCAGAGAGTTGGAGGCGCAGATCTTACAGTCCTCAAACCCGGCAGCATCCAGCATTTTTCTGGCCTTGCGGGAAAGGTAGGTGATATCGCCGCTGTCAATACGGATACCGGCGGGACGGTAGCCCTGAGGCACCAGCACCTCGTTAAAGATCTTAATGGCGTTGGGCACACCGGATTTCAGCACATTATAGGTGTCTACCAGCAGAGTACACTGGTTGGGATACTCTTTGGCATAAGCGCGGAAAGCATCCTCTTCACTGGGGAACAGCTGAATCCAGCTGTGAGCCATAGTGCCCAGCGCCGGCACGCCGTAATCCCGGTCGGTAATGGTACAGGCAGTTCCAATACAGCCGCCAATGTAGGCTGCCCGAGCGCCGAAAACTGCGCCGTCAAAGCCCTGGGCACGGCGAGAACCAAACTCCATCACTGCCCGGCCATCAGCAGCACGGACAATCCGGTTGGCCTTGGTGGCGATAAGGCTCTGGTGGTTGATGGCCAGCAGGATCATGGTCTCCACAAACTGGGCCTGGATAGCAGGGCCACGCACGGTAACAATAGGCTCTCCCGGGAAAATGGGGGTTCCTTCGGGAACTGTCCAAACATCACAGGCAAACTGGAAATTCTCCAGATACTCTAAAAATTCCTCGCTGAACATTTTTTTGTTCCGAAGAAAGGCAATATCCTCTGGGGTAAAATACAGATTATTCAAATAGTCTACCATCTGCTGGACGCCGGCCATAATAGCGAAGCCGCCGTTATCCGGCACTTTGCGGAAAAACATATCAAAATAGACAATCGTATCCTGGAACCCATTGGCAAAGTAACCGTTGGCCATGGTGATCTCATAGAAATCCGTAAGCATAGTGAGATTTTTCTCAATGGTAGAATTATGATCCTTCATGATTTTCAGAACCTTTCTCTTTGTTTGTAACTAAATTAAAATCAATGGGTGAGGATGCGGGAAACGATCTCCACACCACTGGTATTCATATTGTGATAAGAAGCCAACTCGGTGAGGACCGCTGGATGACCAGGAGCATCATAGGTGGCAGTCAATTCTTTCGGCACGACCACCCTTGAAACAATCCCACGCCGGTTAAAGTCAGTCTTTACTGCCAGAGCAAATTGCTGGACACAAATATCCGTACAGCATCCGGTAATAATAAATTGATTTACCTGCAAATGCTCTTTCAGCCATTGCTGAAAAGCCGGTTCCAAAAAGCCATTGGTAGAGGCTTTGGGAATCAGGGTGTACCCTCCAATTTTTTCCAACTCTTCCACAGGACGGGATTCCCTCTCACCAGCAAGACAATGGACAGGATAAGAGAGAAATTCAGGGCTATCCTGAGAATGGGAATCAGCGAAAAACACAATGGGGAGCTCCCGCTCACGGCAAGCCTTCATCAACTGTGCCAGCTGCGGGACAATGGATGCTGTATTAGGGCTATAGAGAGCCCCAGAAACCGCAAACCCATTGATCATGTCCATCACGACTAAAGCGGTGGTTTCTTTGCTAAAACTAGAAAGAGAAACCGCTTTTGTGGAAAGTACAGAAGAAAACCATTGCTGCATTTCCTGCGGGGAAAGCGACGTAGAAAATTCTCCAATTTGCATTGATCCACGACCTTTCAGCAAAGTATGGGTGCTTTCTCTCCGTTTATGAACAAACGGGCACCTAAAAACTTTGATTTTTTTTTATTATATCATAAACCTGGCAAAGTACCAAATGAAATTCTAATCTTCAGCGAAATATATGAACAGCCCAAAAAAACAAGATTTTAAAATAACTTTTCGTCTGTTTTGAAACAGAGTATTGCATTTATGGAAAAAAGAGGCTATAATAATGTCAAAGAAAACAAAACTGTGTCCCACTGTTTTTAACCATCGATCAATTTTCAGGCACTGCCCATTATTGGTGGCAGGCCATATTCTATATGTGTGAATCTGGCTGGAGGAATGAGTTGTGAGACTACGCAAACAGGCATTGGGAAATCGAAATCTTGTTGGAGCACGAGTGGAACTGGCAAGAAAAAATCAAGGGATGAAGCAGAAGGAACTGCTTGCTCAATTACAAGTCAATGGTGTGGATATGAATGCTTCCGGTCTTTCCAAATTGGAAGGACAAATTCGTTATGTGACTGACTTTGAACTGGCCGCTTTGGCGAATATTCTTAACGTATCGGTGGATTGGCTTTTGGGACGTACGGAAGAATAGTTTTGATTCTATGGTGGAAATATTTCCAAAGAAATTGTAAAATCTCTTGATTTTTATTTCTTCCTGTGATATAATCTTTCTTGCACGTTATTTCACGTGCAATATCCGCCCGTGGCGAAGCTGGATATCGCAGCAGATTCCGATTCTGAAGGCCGGGGGTTCGAATCCCTCCGGGCGGGCCATGAAGGGTTGACAAAAAAGATGTCAACCCTTTTTTCTTAG
>CALWVH010000125.1 GCA_944384915.1 uncultured Clostridia bacterium
CCCCTTAAGGGGTGGCCTGAGAAAATAATGCAGGTGGCAGACCTTTTCAGGCCCCCTTTAGGGGTATTGTCTGTAAAATGCCCTTCTAGGGCTAATCAAGCCTCCGGCTTAGCCGGAGGTTTTGACTGTAAAGAAGCAGGAGGCTGTCTTTATATTAGTTGCTGATGGAAGGCAGATTGCTCAAATTATCGCTTTCGGTTCCATCTGGCAAAGAGCGCAGGTATTCACTTCCGTTGCGTACCGCTACCGCCACGCCTCGAATACCGCCAGCTTTGGCCAGTGCAACACCTTCCCGTTTGGTGAGGATTTCCCCGTTAGCCAATTCATATCCTTCCACCCGGCCGGAGTTTTTTACCAGGCGGGTGATTCGCTGTGCATCGGGTTTGGGAACCGGCGTGACCAGATTGATATTCTGGGGGAGACCGCCGGAAGACTTTTTACGTTTACTCACAGAAATACCTCCGTTTCGATTTGAGTTGACATTGGTTATTGTACCGTGAATCTTTAAAAGTATACGGCGGCCAGACGGAGAAAAGTTGACAAGAGGAAGAATATGGGTTATATTGAATTTAAAATACATCATAGCCAAAATGGGGCGGATGTGTAGAGCCCGCAACAATGCGGGGAAAATGAAAGAGGGATTCCCATGTCTTGTATTATTGAAGAAGGGACTAGGCGCACCAGTTGTACTAAGATCGGAATGCGGATTCATCACCTGATGCATATGCGAAAAATTTATGTGCAGGATCATACCGGCGGAGAAGAGGCATACCCTGGCCAATACCCGATTTTGGCCTATGTAGCGGATCATGAGGGTTGTACCCAGGTGGAAGTGGCAGATGCTATGATGACTTCTGCTTCTTCGGTGGCTCTTTCCACCAAGCGGCTGCAAAAGATGGGGCTGCTAGAAAAACAGGTGGACGAAAATAATCTGCGGTGTAAACACTTGTCTGTAACAGAAGAAGGATGGCAGACAGCAAAACGGTTTCACGAAGCCCATCTGTTGTTTGACGAGGCTTCTTTACAGGGGTTTACCGATGAAGAGCTGGAATTACTGGCTAGTTTTTTGGAGCGGATGTTAAACAATGGCCAAAAGGAGCTGGGTGTGGATAACTGGAAAGAGCCCTTGTTCTCTTTAAAACGCAAAAAGGAATGATGAAAAAGTATCAGGGAAGGCTGTTTTAGCAGCCTTCCCTGATGTTTTTGTTTATGAAGTAGTATTATACTTACAAGTTTTCCATATGGGAGACAGTTCCTAAAAAGAGCAACATCCCACTTTCTTGATCTAAAATAAAGAATAAGAAAGGCCGATTTAGGGAGACGACTTTATCTGGAGGCATGGCACTGCCAGCCAATATTTCCACTGCTGTAGCCGCACTGGCCTGCGTGCCAGTCTCGGTGACAGATATCTGGGTCTTTTGTAAGATGCGGCTGATATATAAGGGGTAAACAGCTGTTCCTAAGGTGGAAAAATCACCGGTTCCCATAGAAAAAGCGTCGGTCATTCCCAGAGCTCTCAGGGATTCCTGAAGTTCCAGAGAGTCACTGAAAGAAAATTTTGGGAGCGTAACATGGACTTGTGTTTGTTGTGGGTTTTCAATGGTAGCCTGTAGGGTTTCGCCGTCCAGCTGGGAAAGAAACTTTCCAAAATCTCCTTCTATCCGGGGGAGCAGCGCACCAAAAGCATATCGGCCTCCTTCATAATTTTTAAGGAAACCAGTAGCCAGATCGTTTTCTAAATATAGGTTTTCAGTGCTGCTCATCATTTGTGCCGTTTGTGTTTCCCCGTCATCGGTGAAAAATTTACCGGGGGAAACCTGATATGCCTCATAGGGGGTCGTCCATTTCCCGTCAAAAAGCATAGTGTTGATAAGATAGAGCACCGCACTTTCCGGGATTTCTTCCAGCATTTTAGAAATCTGGCCGTCTGTTTTTTCTGATACCCATTGGTTGATATCGGAGAGGGTAGTGCTGTCAAAGGGAGCGGTATAGATGTCGGGCTGGTAATAGTTGGCGGCAGTCTGCAAAAAATCCTGATTAGGAGAAAATCCTTTTTCTTTGATCCAAAGGGAGTTGGCTATTTGCACCTTTGGGGCCTGAGAGGGAATGGATTGGAGACAATAAGACATGACCTGGTTGAGTGTCTCCAAATCATTGCCTAGTACCGTTTCCATTTGAGAAAGGGTCTGATTTTCCGTTCCATTAGCGGTGAGGGAGAGAGCCATCATGAGGGAAATGGGGGAAAGAAGCTGGTTTTCTCCGGAAGCATCGTTTCTATCTTGGCGTAAAAGGGAGAGGGAGAGTTCCGCTGTATGAGAAAGGAACGCTTCCTCCGGTTTGGCAGAGTGGACAGAGCGGGCAGCTACGCCTTCCATCAGGTTTTGTGCGTTTATCTTGCCTGCGGGATGGTAGAGCGAGGATTGGCAGCCGGTAATAGAAATCGACAGCATACCAATACAGGTCAGCAGGGAGAGGGCTTTGATTCTTGTCTTCATATGGGTTCACTCCTTTCATACATCGTATCATGTTGAGCGGTCAAAAAACTAGGGAACGGAGCTGTTGGTACCATTCTTCCGGGTTGTCAGGGGAGTATCCTGTGCCGTCTGCGGTGAAAAATCCATCTTGAGTAAACCGTAGAGTGGTAGACGTTCTGTTGGGATAGGAAAACAGAATCTCCCAGTCCTCCTCCAAAATTTCTAAGTCCGGATTCAGGCTGCATTCCAGTACCAGAGAGCACAGGGAGGATAGGGTCTGCTCATCGCTGATGACCCGGCTTTCATTATTTACGATAAGGGTGACCTCCTGGGGAAGCTGACACTGGGTTTGCTCGTTTTTCAGGGCTTTTTCCAGCGGGGAGGGCATAGAGGCAGACTCGGCCGCACCTGCTAACATGGATTCTCCGGAATGGCTTTGCGCCAAAAGTGGGGCTTGTCGGGGCCAAAAAGCCCACAAAGCGATTGCCAGCACGAAAAGAGCAGCAACGCCCGCTGCGCATCGCCTGCGGCGCCGTTTCTTTTGTTGGATGAGGCAGGAGACGTGCTTTTGAAATTCTTCTGGTGTTCTCATAGCGCATTCCCCTCCTTTTCCAGCAGTTCTTTTAGAGATCGTTTGGCCCGATAGGCCAGATTGTCAATCTGTTTGCAGCTTTTTTTCATAACTCGGGCGGCTTCTTCATAAGAAAGCTCCTCGAAATACAACAGATGCAGCACGGTGCGATAATCCTCCGGCAAACGGTTAATGGCGCAGTGAAGCTGGCGGGCCTGCTCCCGCCTAAAAATCTCCTCTTCAAATGTACGGTATTCCGGCGACAGCTCTGCCGTTTCCAAAGGGAGGAGTTTTTCCTGCCTTTTGCAAAGGTTCAGGGCCTTGTGACGTCCAATAGAAAACAGGTAGGTCTTTACAGAACCAGCAAACCGATAGCGCAGCGGGTGGATGGCCAGCTCGGCAAAACATTCTGCGGCCACCTCCTCAGCGTCGTCTGGACTGCGTAAAAATCGCCGGAGGAAAAAGATCAGCCTGTCCCGATATTTTTCTATGAGAAATGAAAGTGCCTCCCCATCGCCTGCCAGATACCGGCGGTAATACTCCTGGTCTTGCTCCATGTTCCTCCCGCCTTTCACTCTTTAGTCAATCCAGAAGGGGAAAATCCTCACTATTTTTCAAAAAATATTTTTTTATTATATCGGATTTATATTTTGCCGTAAACCTTCCATGACGAAAAATGTGACTGCCTCTGGATTTACGGGGAAAAATGTGCTATAGTGATAGCCGTACTAGGTTTTGTATATAGGAGGTCATCACGTTGAAAGCGAAAATTTTTATAGACGGCAGCGAGGGTACCACCGGCCTGCGGATTCATGAGAGGTTTCAGAACCGGGACGATATCCATCTGCTGACCATTTCTTCAGAATTGCGCAAAGACCCTGCTGAGCGGGCTCGGCTTATCAATGAATCCGACTTTACCTTCCTTTGCCTGCCGGACGCGGCTGCTCGGGAGGCGGTTTCCATGATCGATAACGACCATGTGCGGATTATTGACCCCTCCACCGCCCATCGTACAGAGCCTGGTTGGGCCTATGGATTCCCGGAGCTTTCCCCAGAGCACCGCAGCGCAGTGGAGAAGGGAAACCGGGTGGCAGTGCCCGGGTGCCATGCTTCCGGCTTTATTGCCTTGGTGTATCCTCTGGTAGCCCATGGGGTGCTTTCCCCTAGCGCACCGGTAAGCAGCTTTTCCCTTACGGGTTATAGCGGCGGTGGTAAAAAAATGATTGCCGATTATGAAGGGGAAGGCCGTTCTGTGGAGCTGGACGCCCCCCGGGAGTATGGGCTTAACCAACAGCACAAGCACCTGAAGGAAATGAAAGCTATCTGCGGTCTGGAAAAAGCTCCTCTGTTTTCCCCCATTGTAGCGGATTATTACAGTGGAATGTTGGTGTCGGTGCCCCTGTTTGGGGAGTTCCTCCACGGTATCGATACCCCCGAGCAGCTTCATGCACTGTTCTGCGACCATTATGCAGGGCAGAAATTTGTCCGGGTGATGCCTTTTGGGGCAGAGGGCAGCGGAATGCTCAGCGGCAACCGTAGGAGCGGCTGGGACGGTATGGAGATTTTTGTTTCCGGTAACCCAGAACGGATGGTGCTTTCCGCCTCTTTTGACAATTTAGGAAAGGGCGCTTCTGGAGCTGCTATCCAGTGCCTGAACCTGATGATGGGTTGCGAAGAGGAAAAGGGACTGAACCTGTAATCTATCTTACAACATAGAAAGTTTACATTTGTACTTTGGACGATTGGTGCGAAACTCTTGCGAAATATAGGAAAATCGGGGTATAATAAAGTGAGTTTGCGGATACAAACCACGCTTTCGTTCTGCGAAAAAAGCGAGTCAGAAAGGTGATGAACAGTCGCATGAATATATTGTACCTGGATCACTACGCCGGTTCCTACCTCCATGGGATGGAATTTCGTCCATTTCTTATGGCGCGTCATTGGGTGGAGGAAGGCCACAGCGTCACGATTGTGGCCAGTTCTTTTTCCCACCTGAGAGGGCAAAATCCCGATTTGATGGGAAAAAAATATCTGGATGAAACCATTGACGGAGTGCGCTTTTTCTGGATTCATGGCAATCCATATAATGGCAACGGAATGGACCGAGTCCATAATATTCTTTCTTTTGTAAAAGGCCTTTACCGCTACCAAAAGGAGATCACAGCCAACTGGAAGCCGGATGTGGTAATCGCCAGCTCTACTTATCCCCTGGATATGTATCCGGCGGTGCATTTGGCATCCCGGTGCGGCGCCCGGGTAGTGTTTGAAGTCCACGACTTGTGGCCCATGAGCCCCATGGAAGTTGGAGGGATGAGTAAATACCATCCCTTTATCCAGGTGATGCAGCGGGCGGAAAATTACGCCTACACCCACAGCGATTTTGTGGTGTCCCAGCTTCCCCATGCCCAGGAGCATATGCAGGCCCACGGGATGCAGCCGGAAAAGTTCACCTATGTCCCTAATGGAGTAGAGGCGGCGGACTGGAAACTGCCGGAACAGCCAGAGGACGGGGTGTATTATGAGCTTTTGCAGCAATTCCGGGAGGAAGGCTGGTTCCTTGTTGGCTATGCCGGCGCCCACAGTGCTTCCAGTGCTTTGGATGCCTTTGTGGAAGCAGGTCTGAAGCTGAAAGGGAAAAAAATCAAGCTCATTATGGTAGGGCAGGGGCCGGAAAAAGCGCGGCTCCAACAGAAAATCAACGACTTGGGACTTCGGGATACGGTAGAATCTCTGGAAGCAGTGCGCCGTAGTCAGGTTCCGGGGCTTCTCAGCCAGTTTGATGCCCTGTATATCGGCACCAGCAAACAACCGGTGTTCCATTATGGGATTAGCCCGAACAAGCTGTTTGATTATATGATGGCAGAAAAACCCATTATTTACGCCATTGAGTATGAGAATAACGCAGTAGAAAAGTCTGGGTGCGGGATTTCAATTCCGGCAGAAAACAGCGAAGCGATTGCCAAAGCCGCAATACGTCTTGCAGAAATGAAACCGGAAAAGCTGCAAAAAATGGGAATGCGTGGAAAAGAATACGTGCTTAAAAATCACGAATATGGTCCTTTGGCCGCCCGATTCCTGGAAGTACTGCAACGTCCTCGTCCAGAGCCGTCTCAAAAGGAGAAAACAGAAAAGGCGGAAGCCGACGAGAAAAAAGATGACAAATCAGATCTGTAAGAGCTAAAAGGCCCTTACAGACAGACTATATCTGCTTAAAGGAGAGAGAACACATGAAGGACATTGTTATTTCTGAAGCTGTGCGTTATGTCGGGGTAGACGACAAGACCATTGATTTGTTTGAGGGACAGTACAAGGTCCCCAACGGGGTTTCTTATAACTCCTATGTGATTTTGGATGACAAGATTGCAATTATGGATACAGTGGACAAGCGTGCTACCAGCGAATGGCTGGCCAACGTAGAGGCGGTACTGGATGGCAAAAAGCCGGATTATCTGGTCATCACCCACATGGAGCCGGACCACGCTGGAAGCATCCAGGTGCTGGCAGAGAAATATCCGGAGATGGAACTGATTGCCAGTGTGAAGGCGGTTTCCATGCTGCCCCAGTTCTTTACCATGGATGCAGGCTGCCGCTGCCGGGGCGTAAAGGAAGGGGATACCCTTTCTTTGGGCGTACATACCCTGCATTTTGTGATGGCTCCTATGGTCCACTGGCCGGAGGTCATGGTGGCTTATGAGTCTACGGAGAAGATTTTGTTCTCCGCCGACGGTTTCGGCAAGTTTGGCGCTCTGGATGCCGAAGAGGACTGGACCTGTGAGGCACGGCGTTACTACATCAATATTGTGGGTAAATATGGCGCACAGGTGCAGGCTTTGCTGAAAAAGGCTGCTACCCTGGATATTCAGACGATTTGCCCCCTTCATGGTCCTATCCTCAAGGAGAATCTGGGCTTCTATCTGGGCAAGTATGACACCTGGAGCAGCTATCGTCCTGAGGACGAGGGCGTGCTGGTAGCCTATGCTTCCATCCATGGCAATACAGCTGGCGCTGCTAAGCAGATGGCAGAGATTCTGAAGGCCAAGGGCGTAGAGAAAATGGAAATTACCGATCTGGCCCGTGATGACATGGCTGAAGCGGTGGAGAATGCTTTCCGTTACAGCCGGATGGTGGTAGCGGCTTCCAGCTATGACGCTGGCCTGTTCCCGCCCATGGATGCTTTCCTGCGGAAGCTGAAGGCTAAGAACTTCCAGAACCGCCGGGTGGCTGTCATCGAGAACGGCTCTTGGGCTCCCTCTGCTGGTAAGTGCATGAACGAGCTGCTGGGCGAAATGAAGAATGTAACCGTGTGTGGCACTGTTACCATCCGTTCCGCTGTAAAGCCGGAGAACGTGGAAGCCATGGAACAGCTGGCAGACGCTCTGTTGGCGGAATAATTCTCTAGAAGCAAATACATCAAAAATATATTGGGGAACATTCCTCATGACATAGCAAAACCTCCTATCCGCCTATATTTGCGGGTAGGAGGTTTTGCTGTTATAAAATCACGTTTCCATTCAACTGCAATCGATAAACGTCGCATCCCTCTTCCTGTCCCATATATAAAAAGTGATTTTGCAATGCGATTCTTTTGGTTGCAGCTTGTTGTGGATGGCATTCTAGTATCAGAAATTTAGTTTTCTTCTTAGCATCTTCTATCAGTGCTTTTGTGAGTTCTTTTGCATATCCTTTGTGCCAGTGCTCTTTTTGTAGTATCCATCCAATTTCGTAGGAGTCTTTTTCATAAGGATGGTAAATCACATATCCGACAAAATTACCTTGGCGATCCTCTACTGCCAAAATGAGAGGAGGATCGCATAAACCCGCCGCATCCAAAAAGGAAACGGCTCCTTCCCTGGAATAAGGCGGTTCTATATAGCGCATACTATCCTCGTCTGATAGCAATTTATATAGGTTGTCCACATCGCTTTTTTTAAATTTGCGAATAATCAGCCGATCTGTTTCCATTGTTTCCCCACCAATTCTATGCCAGTTTTTCAATTTTAGTCTATCACAGAGGAACTATCAAATCAACGATAGCGTTGATTTGGTAGAGAGAGACAAGGCAAAACAAATTTCTATTGACTTTCCTTCTCTCTTTGTGATATCATCGTTGTAGTTTTTTAACTACAACGAAAAATCGGAGGGTATCAACTTGAAAAAACGAATTGAAATCCTTTTTACCGCCGCAGCTTTGCTGCTTTCCATGCTGGCCGGGTGTGCTGATTCCGCAGAAAACAGTTCCACGGAATCTTCTACTCCCAGCTCTACTACCAGTGAATCCTCAAGCAGCTCTGAGGAGAGCAGCCAGACCGAGGAAGAGAGTGCGTTCCCTGTCACCATCACCGACGCTTCCGGCCGGGAAGTGACTATTGAGGAAGAACCAGAAACTCTGGTGAGCGGCTATTATATCACTACCTCCATGCTCATCGCTTTGGGCGAAGAGGATAAGCTGGTGGGCGTAGAGGCCAAGGCCAACACCCGCCCTATCTATAGTCTTGCCGCACCGGAACTTCTGGAGCTGCCCAGCGTGGGTACCGCCAAGGAGTTTGATCTGGAAGGCTGCGCCGCTTTGGAGCCGGATCTGGTGATTCTGCCCCTGAAGTTGAAGGACAGCGTTTCCGCTTTGGAAGATTTGGGCATCCAGGCGATCACCGTGAACCCTGAGGACCTCTCCCTGCTGGAAGAGACCATCACCATGCTGGGAAAAGCCACTGGCGCTACCGAAACCGCAGAAAAGCTCCTTGCCTTTAACGAGGAGACCCAGGACAAGCTGGATAGCCTTTTAAAAGATGTGGAAAAGCCTACTGTCTATCTGGGCGGCAACAGCAGTTTCTTGAGTACTGCCGGAGCAGCCATGTATCAGAATACCCTTATCGAACTGGGGGGCGGCGCTAATGTGGCCGCAGAGCTCACCGACACCTATTGGGCCGAGGTCTCCTATGAGCAGATTTTGGAGTGGAATCCCCAGGTGATTATCATTGTGCCCGAGGCTGGCTACACCAAAGAGGACGTGCTTGCCGACGCGCAGCTGGCAGAAGTGGACGCTGTGAAAAACAAGCAGGTGTATGAGATGCCCTCCGCCTTTGAGGCTTGGGATTCTCCTGTGCCCAGCGCTATGTTGGGAAGCCTGTGGATGGCTGCCACTCTCCACAGCGATGTATACTCCACAGAGGACTTCCAGAAAGATGTAGCAGACTTCTATCAGGAGTTCTACGGCTTTACTGCTGATACGGCTCAGCTGGCCGAATAAGCCTATGGAAAGCCGGAATCATCAAAAAATTATTTTTGCCGCGGCTGTGCTTGTCATGGTCGCGGCCTTTGGCATTTCTCTGTTCGTGGGGCGTTACTCCATCCAGTGGGGAGAGATAGGCGGGGATACCATGTCCACCCGGGTGTTTTTCTCCCTGCGGCTGCCTCGCACCTGTATGGCGCTGCTGGCAGGGGTGGGCCTTTCAGTGGCGGGCAGCGTGTACCAATCGCTGTTTCGTAACCCTCTCGCTGCCCCGGATATTATCGGTGCTTCGTCGGGGGCAAGCGCCGGAGCCGCCGCCGCGATTTTGTGGCTGGGGGGTGGCGCAGTGGCCACGGCTTTGTGCGCCTTTGCCGGAGGATTCGTTGCCGTACTGCTGGCGTTAGCCCTTTCCGCCGCTTCGGGGAGAAGGGGCGCCATTACCGTAGTGCTGTCGGGCATTGCCGTCAATGCAGTGGCTCAAGCGGTGCTCATGCTGATGAAGCTCACCGCCGACCCGGAAAAGCAGCTGGCCTCCATTGAGTTCTGGGTCATGGGCAGCTTTGGGGATATGACCATGGATAAGCTGCTGGGGGCCGCTCCCTGGGCGCTGGCAGGGCTTGCGGGGCTGTTTCTCCTGCACCGGCAGGTGCTGCTATTAGGGTTGGACGAGGAGGAGGCACGGGCGTTGGGGGTGCGCACTACCCTTATGCGTCGGTGTATCCTGTTGCTGGCCACCTTGGTGACGGGTGCTATTATCAGCGTCACCGGGCTGATCTCTTTTATTGGGCTGATTGCGCCTCATCTGGCGAGACTCCTTACACGGAGCAGCCGGTTTTCCACCACGGTGCTTTCGGGAATTTTGGGCGGCGCTTTGCTCCTTATCGCCGACTGTCTGGCACGGAGCATCGGTTCCTCAGAGGTGCCGGTGAGCATCATCACTTCCCTGTTGGGGGCGCCGTTTTTGTTCTGGCTGATGTGCCGAAAGGGGGAGGATCATGGGTGAACTACTGCGGGTAGAGGGACTTTCTGCCGGGTATTCCGGCAAAAAGGTGCTGGAAACCATGAACTTTTCGGTAAACGCCGGGGAACTTTTCGCCCTGCTGGGGGCCAATGGTTCAGGCAAATCTACTCTGCTGCGGGCGGTGTGTGGATTGCTTCCCTATGAGGGCTCCTGCCGTATGGAGGGCCGGGAGATCCGGAAAATGAGCGAGCGGGAGCGGGCAAGGCGCATCAGCTGCCTGACCCAGCGGGGCGGCGTGCAGCTGCCTCTCAGCGTGCTGGATGTGGTGCTCATGGGATTTAATCCTCTGTTGGGGCTGCTGGAAAATCCGGGGAAGAGCCACCGGCAAAAGGCCCGGGAATCTTTGGCACTGGCAGGGGTAGAGGAGTTGGCAGAACGGGATTTCCTCACCCTCAGCGAGGGGCAGCGGCAGATGGTGCTGCTGGCTCGGGCCTTTGTACGGGACTGTCCTCTGTTGGTGCTGGACGAGCCGGACAGCGCCTTGGATTTTCAAAACCGCCATCGAATGATGGCCCTGCTTTCCCGCCTTTGCCGGGAAAAGGGCATGGGAATTCTGCTTTGCAGCCACGACGCCAACTTTGCTATGGAGTATGCAGACCGGCTTCTTTTGCTGCATCAGGGGAATCTGGTAGGAGATCTCTCCATGGGGACAGTTACTGTTCCGCAGCTGGAATCGTCCCTTTCTCAGCTATACGGCCCGGTGGAAGTGTTGGAGCACCGGGGACTGCGGATTATGATTAAGGGGGAAACAAGATGAAAGGGCGCGTGAAGGTGTTTTTGTGCGGTGAGGATGGCCTTCGTTTTTTTGGAGAAGGGCCGTACCGACTGCTTTGCGGGGTGCGAGAACTGGGGAGCCTGCGGGCTTCTGCCGTCAGAATGGGCATGGCCTATACCAAAGCCCTGACCCTTCTGCGCCATGGAGAAGAAGAACTGGGGTTCCCCTTGACTCGTCGGAAAACCGGGGGAGCAGGCGGCGGGGGAAGCTGCCTGACAGAAGAAGCAGAGGAGCTGATGAAACGGTATGAACAATGGAGAGAGGCTGTCGCTGGATGTGCGGAAAGCCTGTACCATACGTATTTTGCAGGCTTCGGGCAAGAAGAGCCTGCTACTCACCGGGAGCCGGGGAGTGGGGAAGACCACTCTGCTGGAAAGCCTCCTGCCGCCAGATGATCTTCTCGGTGTGCGCAGCTTTGCGGTGCGTGAGGGGGAGGGGCCGCCCTCTTGTATCATCATGGAGGATCGCCAGAGCGGGGAGCGCCGGGTCATCGGCCGGTTTATAGAGGGAAAAATGCAGCCTTGCCCAGAGGTGCTGGATACCTTTGGAGTGAACCTTCTGCAAAAAGCTGCCTGCGCCCCCGGTGAGTGGGCGGTGGTGGACGAAGTGGGATTTCTAGAAGGTTCCTGCCCGGCCTATTGTCAGGCGTTGGAACAGTTATTCGAGAAAAAGCGGGTGTTGGCGGTGCTGCGAAAGGCGACCTTCCCCTGGCTGGAAAGGTTGTGCCAGCGGGAAGACTGCCTGCTGCTGGATCTAGACCAGGAGCGCCGGTGGGCTGTGGATAGTACTTGCACC
>CALWVH010000126.1 GCA_944384915.1 uncultured Clostridia bacterium
GAGTCAGGAACACCGTATGCTTCAGACCGGTTCGGGGCAGGAAGATACAGCCGATGGAAAGCACGCCGTTTTTATGAGCTGCATTGGTATAGCCGGGGTTGGGCATGTTCACCAGACCAAACTCAAACTTCCGGTACTGCCAAGCGTCGTTTACGCCGCGCTCATCCTGATACATTTCCTCCGGCACTTCTTCGGTGGGCATACCGTGCCAGGAGCCATAATAATCTGTATACTGCCAGAAATTAAACAAATACTGGCTGAACTCGTTGGTATAGGGGTAGCTGTCAAAGAAAGCGTTGCCATAGTCGCCGGCCAGGGTGAACCATTCAGTTTCCGGACTTAATTCCGGGTTAGCCTGAGTAGCTGCCAAAGCCGCATTACGATCCTGCAGCGGGACCTGTGCACGTAAGTATTCAGCATAGGGATCTGTTTCGGGGCTCCAATCCAAGAAATCCTCCGCACGATAGCCGTGTTGGAAAGCTTGGTTCTCGCCGCGGGCACTTTCCCCTAAATAGGGCAACGTGTCGCTGGCAAAAGCGCTGGGGATTACCGCTGCTGCCATAGATAAAGCGAGGAACGATGCAAAAATTTTCTTGGCCTTCTGCTTCATTACTTTAAACCTCCTTTGTTACAACTCATAACTTTGCACGGAAACCTTTTCTGGCAAAAAATGGTTGTTGTTATTATTATACAAAGATTACAACATTGTAACCACCTCACAAACGTTAGTTTATTCATCAAAAACTTGAAGTAAAAAATAAAATTTTTATACTAATTTTTTGTTTGCTTTTTAATACCAAGCATTTTACTTAAGGAAACTCGGTTATTTTAAGAATCGTTTAGCTTAGTTGTCTATATAAAAAGGCTGCTATAGGTTATATATCCTATAGCAGCCCTTGGGCATCCGATTATTTGTTACTCTTGAAGCTGTATTTTTATCCGGTTTACTGCCTCTGGAGATGCAAGTACAGGATGAATCCACTCCCGCTTTTTCATCTCGTCCAGAAGTTCTCCCTGCAAGAGGAACTCTTCATTGAGCACATTCCACACCGTATCCCGAAGCTGGGAAGTGGTACATCCTGCTGCCAGCCGTCCACAGTGAAAGGCCAGCTGATTCTGTACGGCCAAAATGTCGCTGAAGATCATTTTTTCATTCATCCGTATCGCCGCCTTTCAAAAATTCATGGAGCAGACAGAGCTTCGGAAAGCTGCTCCAACAGCATCCGATGCCTGCCTGCCAGACTTTCCAGTTTCATACGAAGCTGGGGATCGTCGCACTGAGGCGCATAGGCCAGACATTTTTCTTCCATCAGTTTTTCCAAATGGAGCTGCTCCTCTAAAAGAAGCAATTCTTTTTCTGTAGGCTGCATCTTGCTCCTCCTTTATTTTCCACTGCGCCAATTATGTAGGCGCAGAGCGGTCGATAAGTCCAAAGCTGACGGAGAGAGCATGGTCCACCTGGGACATAGCCTGGGAATCCAGTTTTCCCATTTTTTCCTTGAGCCGGTGTTTATCCAATGTGCGCACCTGCTCCAGTAACACAATGGAATCCCGGGAAAGCCCGGTGTTCTCCGCAGACAGTAAAATATGAGTGGGAAGATTGGCCTTGGACCGCTGGCTGGTAATCGCCGCTGCAATAACGGTTGGGCTGAACCGGTTGCCTACGTCGTTTTGTACAATGAGTACTGGCCGCACTCCTCCCTGTTCCGAGCCCACTACTGGGCTCAAATCGGCATAATAAATATCGCCCCGATGAATCATCCGTTTTCACACTCCGAATCCTTTTTGTAGTGGGCACCCATTGGTATTGTTGCCGGTTTGTGTGAATTTTAAACATCTGCTTTCAGAATGGTTAAAATCTTCTCCGGCAGAAAATTCATCGTGGTTTCGGGTCCCACTCCATAATATTAGGAATCGGCCAAAGGGGTTCTTTATTTTTCCAGCGGGGAAAATCTTGCCGTCAACTGCCAGACGGGCACCGACAAAGTGAGCAGCGTACCGTCCTCCTCCGTTTCCGCCGTTATCACCTCTCCGGTGGAAAGCCTTCCGGACCATTGTCCCCCTTCCCAAGTAAGTTCGGCAGTAGAAGCACCATCCAAAGCGGAAAACAACCTGCCAAAGGCGCTTTCGTCCATAACACCGCCCGAACGCTTTTGTGTAAGCCCTGCCATCTGCACCGTATATTCTCCCTGCCGGTATTGTACGGCGAGATCAGAGAAAGTTTCTGGCTCCTGGGTATAAAAGGCGCTTACCCCCTCCAAAGAGTGGCTGCACAAACCTTGTACCTCAACCCCTGCCAGAGTGATGATGCAGGGCATTTCGCTAAAACTCCACTCTATTTCCCGCGCCGGCTCTATCTGCGCTGCCTCGCAGCCCGTTAACAGTCCTGTTGCAAGCAAAATCCCTACTACCGCCGTTTGAACCCTTTTTGACCATGCCCCCATCATACGCTCCCCTTTCTGATACCGCTCCCCTGTTTTTAGAGTGTATCCAATATATATGCTAAAGGAGAGGTTCCATGACTTTTGACTTGCTGGATTTCAGGAATTTACTGACCGCCTAGGATTTTTATAAAAACTATCTGTAGAAAACCAGTGAAAATGGCAGTATAATGAAAAAAGAAACTGCCCGACAGAAACTGTCAGGGCTACGGGGTGAGAAAATGAAATTTACCAAACAAGGCAGTACTGCTACTCTATTTGCCATATTGGCAGCTGCTCTGTATGCCATCAATATTCCGTTATCAAAGCTGATTCTCCAACATACTGACGCTACCATGACGGCGTCATTTTTATATCTGGGTGCAGGACTGGGAATGCTGCTCTGTCAGATATTCCAGAAGGCGACAGGACGCCAAAAGAAAAAGGAGCCCCTTACCAGAAAAGAACTCCCCTATACGGTTGCCATGGTAGTACTGGACATCATCGCTCCCATCCTTTTAATGTTGGGTATCAGCAGGACCAATTCTGCCAACGTGTCATTACTGAATAATTTTGAAATTGTAGCTACCTCGCTCATTGCTCTTTTTCTATTTAAAGAGATCATTTCCCGCAAGCTGTGGCTGGCTATCCTTCTGGTAACAGCCGCCAGCGCTATCCTCAGCTTTGAGGGAGAGGGAGCCTTTGTATTCAACGAGGGATCTCTGCTGGTATTGGGGGCTTGTGTCTGTTGGGGATTTGAGAATAATTGCACCCGAATGATCAGCAATAAAGATTCGGAGGAGATTGTGATTATCAAAGGCTGTTTTTCCGGACTGGGCAGCCTGCTTATCGCCCTGCTTTTGGGAGAACGCTTTCCTTCTCCGGCATTTTTGGCGGCGATCCTGCTTCTGGGATTCGTTTCCTACGGGTTGAGCATCAATTTCTATGTCATGGCACAAAAGGATCTGGGGGCCGCCAAAACCAGCGCCTATTACTCCATTGCTCCCTTTTTGGGGGTGGCTTTCAGTATGCTGTTTGTAGGAGAAAATCCAGGGCTACAGTTCTATATTGCCCTGGCTATTATGATACTCAGCACTGTATTGATGGTAAAGGATACCATAGAACTTCAACACAACCATGAGCACATACACGTTCATACGCATCCTCACCGTCATGGAAACCTGGTGCACACCCATGAACACACCCATTGTCACAGCCATCTTCACGTCCACAAGGATTCGGGGCACAGCACCATCCATACCCATCCCCATCAGGAATTAGAGGGCCACGACCATCCTCATCCTGCTACTTGAGACAAGGCTCTGTCATTACCAAAAATTTTTCCACCTATCCGCAGGAGACGGTTCATTTATTATCTCCTGCTTTATCATCAAAAGGACCTGAAGTCTGCACACCGCAGACTTCAGGTCCTTTAAACTTAGAGATGGATTTTCCGTTACCGCCTGATCTTTTGCTTTCTAGATTTTACTTTCCAATGTTATTCTCTCAGGCTTCTCCGCTGGTTTTTCCAGAAAAGGCTGCAAAAGAATTCAGCCAGCACCAAGTGAACCGCGTGGGATTAAAGGTAAATTTCACATAGATCTCCGATTTTCCCGCCGCATACTCTGAAAGGTTCAGAGTGCGTATGGTATTATAGTGGATCTCGTCATTGGTCATTACGGAAACCTGTTGCCAATCCTCGGCGTTTTCACTGATGGAAAGGATCATATCTCCTCCCATGATAGCTCTGCCGGAATATTCGATTTTTAAATGTTCAAAAGCTCCTTCCGGCGCTGTCAGCTTATATACTACGTCTCCCTGTACACGGGCGTCCCAGTCCGGGGTGGTTTCCGGATCAGGCAGGGCACAAATGCCCTGTTCATTAAACCCTACACCCGGTTCGATTTTCTCGATACGGATATTGTTGCTGCTATAGACACCTGGAACTTCTGTGGAAAACTCCTCCAGATCTTCATAATCATACTTGCACAACTCTGTCCAATCGATCCGGGTAACCGTAATTGTTACCGGCTCCGAACGCACCGTGGTTCCATGCAGCTGCGCCACAACGTAAACCTCTGTGGAACCTGCGCTTGCTGCTGTCAGCTTCCCATCTTTATAGGAAACCACATCAGGATTTGTAAACTCAAAGGAAAACGCTACTTGGGAATCTTCCACCGGTGTTCCTTCGCCATCATAAGTAAAGCTGACTTCATACGGTAAAGTCTCCCCTTCCATTACAGAAGTTTTTTCCAGAGAAAGGGAAGCTCCGGTTAACTGCTGGACTTTATTGACAGTAATGGAAACGGTATTGGTGACAACGGTCTTACCGCTATACTCTACCACCGCATAGACAGATGCTTTTCCGGGGTTTACGCCCTTCAGGGTATCTCCCTGTACGGAAATTACAGAAGGATCGCTGGAGACAAAGGTGACCTTCGCGCCGGAAGCATCGGAAACTATGCCATCGTCGTAGGTAAGGGTAAGAGAATAGGCCAATTCTTCATACTGGTCAAGGGTATCAGACTCTGTTTTCAGTTCTGCCTTTTCCACATCATGATCGGAGGCCATCTTCTTAATCTGAATGTCGTTTACAGAACTCCAGGTATAATCCGCGCCGCAAGTCATTTCACACTTTACGTAGATCTTGCTTTCCTCTACATCTTCCAGCAGGATATCTACAAAAGTGGTATTGGACTGCCAGTCGGGTCCGGAATAATCTGCTACCTGTGTCCAGGTCTCCTTATCGGTGCTGGTAAACCACTTCAAGCTGGAACCCATAATGCTTCTGCCGGAGAACTGCACATTGATCCACCCAAAAGGTAAACCGTTGTTAGGCGATTATCTGTTCCAAAAGAAAATGGAGGCCGCCAAGGAAATGCTTACTGACCCCCACTGTCGTATCTATGAGGTTTCCGACCGGCTGGGCTATGTGAGCAAGTCTTATTTCAGCGCAGTTTT
>CALWVH010000127.1 GCA_944384915.1 uncultured Clostridia bacterium
AGACCTCCTCGATAGTTTTTGGTTAGGTTGGCAGACCTTTTCCTTTACTCTATTGGGGAGTTCTTTTTTTGTCCATAGCTATAAGCTCTTTATCCACTGGCACAGCCAGTGGTTGTTTAAGCAAAACAAATAATCCGAACCTATTACCAATCGGAAATAAGTTCGGATTATTTTAGATTTGGTGCGCGAGACGGGACTTGAACCCGTACGTCAAAGACACACGCACCTCAAACGTGCCTGTCTGCCTGTTCCAGCACTCGCGCTCAACGAGCATTATTATATCAGTAACGGAAGAAAATGTCAAGTGTTTTTCAAAAATTCCAATAAAAAATTATACTGAAGATTTTTTGATAAAAACAAGGGAGAGCAAACACAGCAGCTCTCCCCTATTCTCATTAGAATCAATCAAAGAGTACCAAAAATACGATCTCCGGCGTCTCCCAACCCAGGCAGAATATAGCCATTTTCATTGAGTTTTTCATCTACGGCTGCACAATACACGTGTACATCAGGATGAGCCTCCGTCAAGGCTTTAATACCTTCGGGTGCCGCAATAATGCACATAAACTTAATGCTCTTGGGATTGCTACGCTTAATGATATCAATAGCATCTACCGCAGATCCGCCAGTAGCCAGCATGGGGTCAAGCACAATGACATCCCGCTCAGGGATATCCGCAGGCAGTTTGCTGTAATACTCTACAGGCTGTAAGGTCTTGTGGTCACGATAAAGACCGATATGTCCTACCTTTGCAGCAGGAACCAATGTCAGCACTCCTTCTACCATACCCAAGCCAGCCCGCAAAATGGGAACAAAGGCCAACTTGCGTCCAGCAATAACTTTGGTTACTGCTGTTGTCATCGGGGTTTCCGTTTCCACTTCTTCCAAAGGAAGGTCGCGGGTAGCTTCATAACAGATAAGTGTGGCAATCTCACTTACCAAAGCACGAAATTCCTTAGAACCTGTATTCTTATCCCGCAGAAGTGTGAGCTTATGCTGAATAAGCGGATGGTTCATAACAAATACCTGATTATCCATTAAAAATTCCTCCCTAAATTCATTTCTCATTATTGGGATCAAAGTTCCCCATTTTCGATCTGGGCAATCTGAGCAATGCGCGTAGCATGGCGTCCCCCATCAAAAGGTGTCTCCAAAAAGATCTTTGTAAGACGCACTGCGGTTTCCTCATCAATAACACGCCCGCCCATACACAGGATATTAGCATCATTATGCCGGCGAGCCATTTCTGTACAAAACTCATTCGTCACTACTGCTGCACGGATTCCCTTCACTTTATTAGCTGCTATAGAGATTCCAATACCGGTACCACAACAGAGAATTCCACACTCAGCTTTCCCATCTACCACATAGTGACCTACCTTAGCCGCAATGGGGCCATAGTTTACTGATTCTTCACTGAAAGTGCCGAAATCTTCATAAGGAATTTTCTGCTCATCCAGATACTTTTTTATCGCCTCTTTCAGGCGATATCCGCCGTGATCTGCTCCTAATGCTACCATGAATTGGTTTCTCCTTTCTAAAATACCTTTTATGTAATAATGATTATGCTTGCTGCTTTTGCAAGCGTTTTTTTAGTTCTCTCTGTGCTTGGGGAAGACGCAGATAAATAGGGGCAAGCTGTTCTGGTGCTACAGTCTCTCCCTTCTCGAAAGCTCTGCGAGCCGCTTCAGCTACACCAGATGCACGCTGCATCCGCATATGTTCCGGTGCTAATTGAGCAGGAAGAACCTCGAAAAAAGGAGAATCAAAGCATAGTTTTGCTCCATCCCCTACCAAAATCAACGGTTTACCAGCTTCCTGTAGCCGTTGTGGAAGTTCTTTTACCAGTTCTTCTATAGAAAGAGCACGGTCCTCTGTTACTCGCTGTACAGTTTCTCCGTCAGTAAGAAACAGAGCATTGTACACCTGCCCACAGCGGGCATCCATACAAGCGCAAACCAGTGCCTTTTGTTGACGAAGGTTCATAGCCATTGCCTCCAAGGTGGAAACTCCACAACAAGGGGTATTTTGAGGAAATGCTAATCCTTTTACACAAGCGACTCCAATTCGGACACCGGTAAAGGAACCTGGACCAGCAGAAACTGCTAGAAGGTCCAGATCCTTCACAGAAAGCCCCGCATATTCCATGGCAGTTTTTGCCATAGGCAACAGAGTTTGACTATGAGTCTGCTTGGTATTCATATAAAATTCGCTTAGGATTTTTTCGTCTTCCAGCACACAGACAGAGGCTGCAATAGCAGAAGATTCCAATGCCAATATCCGCAAATTGTTCCTTCCTTTCCTTATTGGAGCCATTTTCAGACTGCTCTTTTTTACAGAAGCCTTTCTTTTAATCCGGAGATTCGAATTACCCGCTGGCTTTCTTGTTCTCCTCCACAGATTTCGATCCGAATAGTACCTTCTGGAAGAGCCCCCTCAATATTTTCGCTCCATTCAATAGCTAGTACCGCGTCGGTTTCCAAATAATCAAAGAATCCAGTAGAATATAGATCATCCCAACCCGACACCCGGAACATATCAAAATGATATAGGGGAATATTTCCGGAATATTCGTGTACCAGCGCAAAGGTTGGACTGGAAACACCCTCTGTTATCCCCAAGCCTCGGGCGAGGCCACGAGTAAAGGCTGTTTTTCCCATGCCCATTCCGCCATAAAAGGCCAACACTTCTCCCCCATGAAGGATAGAGGCCAATCGTTCCCCCAATGCCTCTGTTTCTTCTGGAGAATTAGTTTGGTATTCCAAGATCTGTGTTTCCAACATAATTGTCACCTACTATTTTAGAACAGGCCGGAGATCACACCGTTCCCGTCTACATCAATTTTTTGTGCTGCCGGAGCCTTAGGCAAACCGGGCATGGTCATGATATCACCAGCATAGGCAACCACAAAACCTGCACCATTAGAAAGTCGCAGGTCGCGAATCGTAATCGTAAAGCCGGAAGGACGTCCCAGCAGAGCTGCATTATCAGAGAGGGAATACTGAGTTTTGGCGATACATACCGGCATCTTATCCCCGCCCAGCTCGCGGATCTCTTTCAATGCCTTCTTAGCAGCATTGGTATAAGTTACACCGTCCGCACCATAGATTTCTTTAGCGATGGTTCCGATTTTTTCCTCTATGGTCAATTCATCGTTGTAAATGGGAGCAAATCCCTTGCTGGTATCCTCTTTATCGATGATCTCTGTAATCACCTTTGCCAATGCAATACCGCCTTCGCCGCCCTTGGCAAAAACCTCAGACAGGGCATAAGGCACATTCATTTCCCGGCAGCATTCGTCCACAACTGCCAGTTCATTTTCAGTATCAGAGGGGAAACGGTTGATGGCTACCACCACCGGCACCCCGTATTTATGCATATTCTCCACATGGGCTTTCAGGTTGACAATACCCTTCTTTACAGCCTCTACATTTTCAGCAGAAAGCTCGGTCTTGGGCACACCGCCGTTATATTTAAACGCCCGAACCGTGGCCACTACGACTACACAGGAGGGAGCTAGTCCAGCCATGCGGCACTTAATGTCCATAAATTTCTCTGCACCCAGGTCAGAACCAAATCCAGCCTCAGTAATGCAGTAATCTCCCAGCTTTAAAGCCAGACGGGTAGCTCGCACAGAGTTGCAGCCATGAGCAATATTCGCAAAAGGACCGCCATGCATAATTGCAGGGGTACCCTCTAAGGTCTGCACCAGATTGGGATTGATAGCGTCCTTTAACAGGGCAGCCATCGCTCCGTCTGCCTGCAAATCCCGGGCATAAACCGGTTTACCGTCATAGGTATAAGCTACCAGAATATCACCCAGCCGCTTTTTCAGATCGTCCCGGTCTTTAGCAAGACACAAAATAGCCATAACCTCACTGGCTACGGTGATGATAAAGCCATCCTCGCGAGGAATACCGTTGATTTTTCCGCCAAGGCCTACTACGATATTACGAAGAGCGCGATCATTCATGTCCAAGCAGCGCTTAATGACAATACGGCGCTGATCGATACCCAATGCATTTCCCTGGTGCATATGGTTATCCAGCATGGCGCACAGCAGGTTATTGGCGCTAGTGATAGCGTGCATATCGCCGGTAAAATGCAGGTTGATGTCCTCCATGGGAAGCACTTGGGCATAACCACCACCGGCAGCTCCTCCCTTAATGCCAAAAACCGGTCCCAAAGAGGGTTCCCGCAAGGCGATCACGGCATTTTTCCCGATCTTTTTCATGGCCTGTCCCAAGCCTACAGAGGTAGTTGTTTTTCCTTCTCCAGCAGGGGTGGGGTTAATGGCAGTTACCAGGATCAATTTTCCATCAGGGTGATCCTTCAAACGATTAAAAAGTTCCTCATTAACTTTAGCCTTATAACGCCCATAAGGCTCCAGTTCTTCCTCACGAATTCCCAAATCCTGCGCAATTTTGGCGATGGGAATCAATTTTGCGTTCTGTGCGATTTCGATATCGCTCAGCATGAGTTCTTCACCTCTCATAATAATAGCCGGACGGCATTGAGCACCTTCCATCTCCGAACAAAGGGCTGGCCGGCCGGCTTCAAACTTTATTACATTATAGCACATTCTTCTTCTATAGAAAAGCATTTCCGATAAATTCCCTTATGGGCAGAAAAAAGGGAGCCAAACAATGTTGCTGGCTCCCTTTTTTCAGGAATTACTGGTGGAAGAAAAACGCTCGCTGCGGTAAATTTCTCCACCCATTGTTTTAAAGATCACTTCATTATCTCGAAGAATCACATAACTGTGGTGGCTCTTTTCTTTTGGAATGGCCACAGAACCGGGATTCAAATACCAGTTATCCCCCATTTTCTCCCACTTTGGTACATGGGTATGGCCATTCAACAGGATATCTCCCGCCCGGAGAAATGGTGGATGCTCTGGATTTGCATGGTGGCCATGGCTGGCATAGATCATCCGGCCGTTCCAATACAGCAGACAGGTTTCTGTAAGAATCGGAAATTCCAATACCATCTGATCTACCTCAGTGTCACAGTTTCCCCGAATACACATAATGGAATCTTTGATTCCATTGAGAAGAGGGATTACCTCTTTGGGGTTGTATTCCCGTGGCAAATCATTGCGGGGACCGTGATAGAGAATATCTCCCAGCAGCAAAAGCCGGTCTGGTTGTTCCTTGTGGAATAACTCTACCAGCTTTCGGCAATAATGGGCGGAACCGTGGATATCGGAAGCAATCATAAGTTTCATTTACTTCATCCCTTTCCAAAAACAAAACCGCCTGCCCATTCATCCACAGGCAGGCGGTCCTTTTCATATCAAATCAAATGGTATTGACCATAGCCAACACTTCTGCAGGGATCTCGCTCTCATCCGCGGAGATAGACAGCGTAAAGGTTACGTTGGCCTCCTCGGAAAGTCTCTTCACCTTAGTGACCAAATCGGTAAGAGCAGCCATATCCTGGCCGATAATCTTCAAAGTGGAATCCAGCAGGATATCGGTTACGTCATAGTTGCCGGCGCAAATACCGCACAGGAAGCCTTCCAGAGCATCCAAGCCCTTAATACCATAAGCATCGCTGTCGATCAGACGAGCGCTGTGGGAGATATCATAGGTCAGCTTCAAGCCCTTTTCGATTACCACTACGTTACCGTTAGAGGTTTCTACTGCCTTGTTGGCATAATCGATGAGCTTCTTTGTTTTGCCGGAACCTTTCTTGCCGATGAATACATTTATCATGATGAGGTCCTCCTAAATTTTTTTATTTTCAACAAACCACAAGGTCTGTAGATTATTTGTGCAGTCTTGCCTCCAGGGCAGCCTTGGCATCCTCATAGCCGGGTTTACCCAAGAGAGCAAACATATTCTTCTTATAGCTTTCCACGCCAGGCTGATCGAAGGGATTCACACCCAGCATATAACCGGAGATAGCGCAGGCCTTTTCAAAGAAATAAATCAGCCGGCCCAGAGAATCTTCGGAGAAATCAGGCACACGGATCACAGCATTAGGTACACCGCCGTCACAGTGAGCCAATACCGTTCCCTCAAAGGCCTTCTCATTGATGTAAGCCATGGTCTTTCCTTCCAGGAAGTTTAGGCCATCTACATTTTCAGGGTCATTGCCCATTACGATTTCCTTCTTCGCTTTATCGAAGAGGACAACAGTTTCAAACATCGTCCGGCTGCCGTCCTGAATGAACTGGCCCATGGAGTGCAGATCCGTAGAGAATACAACAGATGCCGGGAACAGGCCCTTATGATCTTTGCCTTCGCTCTCGCCGTAGAGCTGTTTCCACCACTCGTTCATCATGGTGTAGCAGGGCTCATAGCTGACCATAACCTCTGTGCTCTTGCCCTTGCGATACAGGATGTTCCGTACAGCAGCATACTGATAGCAGGCGTTGGTCTCAAAATCAGGATTGCTGTACTCTTCCTGTGCAGCAGCTGCACCAGCCATCAGTGCATCGATATCAGCGCCGCTAACTGCGATGGGCAGCAGGCCTACAGCGGTGAGGACAGAGAAACGGCCGCCTACATCATCAGGCACCACAAAGGTTTCATATCCTTCGCGGTCTGCCAGCTGCTTCAAAGTGCCGCGGGCACGGTCGGTAGTGCAGTAAATACGTTTACGTGCTTCTTCCTTACCGTATTTCTTTTCCAGCATTTCACGGAACACACGGAATGCAATAGCAGGCTCCGTGGTGGTGCCGGACTTGGAAATCATGTTGATGGAAACATCCCGGCCTTCGCAGATTTCCAGCAACTCTGCCAGTGCAGTAGAGCTAATGCTGTTACCTGCAAAATAGATATCGGGGGTATCCTTCTTCATATTGTTATAGCGGTCGGATTTCAGGAACTCAATAGCTGCCCGTGCTCCCAAATAAGAACCGCCAATGCCGATAACCACGAATACATCCGTATCCTTCTTGATTTTTTCGGCTGCCGCTTTAATTCTGGCGAATTCCTCCTTGTCATAATCCGTAGGTAATGTAACCCAACCGATAAAGTCATTGCCCAAACCGGTGCCACTATGCAGCATTTCGTGAGCCATCTTTACCTGGGGAGCAATCGCACAGTATTCCTTCTCGCGAATAAAGGAAGAGAGGTGCTGTTTTTCAAACTTGATTGACATTTTGAAGCCTCCTCTTTATGATAGGTGTCTGTCTGCATATA
>CALWVH010000128.1 GCA_944384915.1 uncultured Clostridia bacterium
CAGGGAGCAGACCAGGTCGCCCATTTCGGAGCAGGAAACCTTCTTCATTCCCTCTACCCAAATGTCGGGGGTACGGGCCATGGTCAGGGCCTTGGCCACAGCGTCGTCGATGGCCTTGGCAGCCTGAGGCTGTTCCAGAGAATACTTCAGCATCATGCCCACGGAAAGGATGGTTGCCAGGGGGTTCGCGATACCCTGACCGGCAATATCCGGTGCGGAACCGTGAATAGGCTCATACAGGCCCTTCTGGCCATCGTTCAGGCTAGCAGAGGCCAACATTCCAATGGAACCGGAAATCATGGAAGCCTCGTCGGATAGAATATCACCGAACATATTAGAGGTAACAATCACATCAAACTGGCCGGGATTGCGCACCAACTGCATAGCGCAGTTATCCACATACATATGGTTCAGCTCTACATCCGGGTATTCCTTAGAAATGCGGATAATCGTCTCTCTCCACAGGCGGGAAGATTCCAGCACATTGGCTTTATCTACACTGCACAGCTTGTGACGGCGCTTTTGGGCCATTTCAAATGCCACACGAGCAATGCGCTCAATCTCCGGCACAGAATATTTCTCGGTATCAAAAGCGGCGGGCTGACCCTCTACTTCGCAGCGTCCCCGCTCTCCGAAATAAATACCACCGGTCAGTTCACGGACCACCAGCACGTCAATGCCCTTGCCGATAATTTCCGGCTTCAGGGGAGAAGCTTCCCGCAGGGGCTCAAAAATCACGGCCGGGCGCAGGTTTGCAAACAGACCCAGCGCCGCACGGATGCCCAACAGGCCCTTTTCGGGGCGGTTGTTACCGGGCTGGGCATCCCACTTGGGGCCGCCCACAGCACCCAGCAGGGTAGCATCTGCGTTTTTACAGATGGCGACCGTCTCTTCCGGCAGGGGCACACCGGTGGCATCAATAGCTGCGCCGCCCAAAAGAGCTTCCTGATAGTTGACAGCAAAACCAAACTTTTCACCGGCTTTATCCAACACTTTCTGTGCCTGTTCTACGATTTCAGGGCCGATCCCGTCGCCCTTCAAAGCTGCGATCTGATAAGTATTCATGGCTGTATTTCCTTTCCTATTTTTTATATTTTACGTGCGGGAAGCGCGGTTGATGGCACAGATAATGCCCTTGATGGACGCCAGGCTGATATTGCCGTCCAGACCCACGCCAAACACCATTTTGTTCTCCGGAGTGCGAATCTGAATGTAGGACAGAGCCTTGGAATCGGCACCAGAAGAAACCGCGTGCTCGCTGTAAGAAACAAACTTGTATTCGTTGATACCCACAGAACGCAGCGCGCCAAAGAAGGCGTCGATGGGGCCGTTGCCTACGCCACTGATTTCGTGGTCAACGTTCTGGAAGCGGAGAGTTCCCTCAAAATGCACCTGTGTTTCGCCGTCCTGGCCTTCGTGCTCTTCATAGAGCTTGTAGCGCTTCAGGTGATATGGGTATTTAATCTCGAAATATTCCTTATGGAACAAATCAAAGATTTCCTGGGGCTGGAGCTCCCTACCTTCGGCGTCACAGGCAGCCTTTACGATCGCGCCGAATTCCGGGTGCATGGCTTTGGGAAGATGATAGCCGAAGCTCTGGGCCATGATAAAAGCCGCGCCGCCCTTACCGCTCTGACTGTTGATGCGGATAATGGGCTCATACTGACGGCCCACATCTGCCGGGTCAATGGGAAGATAGGGGACCTCCCAATACTGGGTGCCGCTCTTGGCCATATATTCTACGCCCTTATTGATAGCGTCCTGATGGGAACCGGAAAAAGCAGTAAATACCAGTTCGCCGGCATAGGGATGACGCTCGTGAACCTTCATTTTGGTGCAGGACTCATAGACTTCTTTAACGTGGTTGATGTTGGAGAAATCCAGCTCCGGGTCTACGCCCTGAGAGTACATATTCATGGCAACTACCATGATATCCGCGTTGCCGGTACGCTCGCCGTTTCCGAACAGGGTACCCTCCACACGGTCGGCGCCAGCCATCAGGCCCAGCTCGGTAGCTGCTACGCCACAGCCACGGTCATTGTGGGCGTGCAGGCTGATAATGGCGCTATCGCGGCCCTTGAGGTGACGGCAGAAATATTCGATCTGGTCGGCATGGCAGTTAGGTGTACTGCCCTCCACCGTGTTAGGCAGATTGATGATAACCTTATTTTCCGGCGTTGCACCCAGCTCTTCCAAAACCCGGTCACAAATAGCAACGGCGTTATCCATTTCGGTGCCGGAAAAGCTCTCGGGAGAATACTCATACCGGATATTGATACCGCTGCGGGCTACTTCCTCTTCCGTCAGCTTACGAATGAGCCGTGCACCCTCTACGGCGATATCGATGACGCCCTGCATATCGGTGTGGAAAACCACCTTGCGCTGGAGGGTAGAAGTAGAGTTGTAGAAATGGACGATTACATTCTTTGCGCCACGAATGGCCTCAAAGGTTTTCTGAATCAGGTGAGGACGAGCCTGTACCAACACCTGAATAGTTACGTCATCGGGAATCAAATTGCGCTCGATGAGGGTACGGAGAATTTCATATTCGGTTTCCGAAGCGGAAGGGAATCCCACCTCAATCTCTTTGAATCCGATATCCACCAGCGTTTTAAAAAACAGCAGCTTTTCTTCCAGGTTCATAGGGGTAACAAGAGCCTGATTGCCGTCGCGCAAATCCACACTGCACCAAATTGGCGCTTTGGTAATGACCTTATCGGGCCACTGGCGGTCCTTCAGCTGTACCGGCTGAAACGGAATGTACTTTTTGCAACCTTGATACATAAAACCATCTCCCAGTAAAAAATATCGTTGGTATTTTGCAGAGAAGGGACCAGAAAACCGGTTTCCCGGTCAAAACAAAAACCCCGGAAAGACAGTTATCCTATCTTTCCGGGGCGAATTTATATCGCGGTACCACCCTTGCTCAGCCGACGCTTACACGCACGGCCCTCTACAGCCTCCAACAAGGCTACGACTCATAACGGTGCCAACCGTCCGCCCCTTATCAAAGCGGCAACTCCGGGGTGAGTTATCCACAAAAAGCAACCCACCGGCTTACACCAACCGCCGGCTCTCTGAAGAATCACAATTTGTCTTTTTCCCTTCACAGTCTTTAGGTGTTATTTGATTTGCGTATTTTATTATAGTACTTTATCTTTAGAAATGTCAAGTCTAGATTTCCAATTTTCTTTCACCTTGAAGGCCCAATAAAAACATGGTAAAATAAAGATCACTGTATAATAGCAAATGATTGAACGTGAGAACAAACCCATAGGAGGTACTTTATGGAAAAATCGAAAGTATATTTTACCGATTTCAGCGCCAAACCCAACCAGCGCAACCTGTTGGAAAAGTTAAAATATCTGGCAAAGACTGCCGGCATTGAACAGCTCCCACTGGAAAACCGATACACCGCCATTAAAATCCACTTTGGTGAGCCGGGGAATCTTGCTTATCTGCGTCCCAACTACGCGAAAGTGATCGTGGACATTGTGAAAGAAAACGGCGGCAAGGCATTTCTTACAGACTGCAACACCCTGTATGTAGGACGCCGTAAAAATGCATTGGACCATCTGGACGCCGCTTATGAAAACGGCTTCTCCCCCTTTTCTACCGGATGTCATGTGATTATTGCAGACGGCCTAAAAGGCACCGATGAGGCGCTGGTTCCGGTAAAGGGCGGCGAATATGTAAAAGAAGCCAAGATCGGACAGGCAATTATGGATGCGGACAATTTTATCTCCCTCACCCATTTTAAAGGACATGAGGCAACCGGTTTTGGCGGTACTTTTAAAAACATCGGCATGGGATGCGGCAGCCGGGCCGGAAAAATGGAAATGCACAGTGCAGGAAAGCCCTTTGTCCATCAGGAAAAATGCGTAGGATGCGGTTTCTGCCAGAAAAACTGCGCTCATAACGCCATTACCATCACTGACAAAAAAGCATCCATTGACCATAGTAAATGTGTAGGGTGCGGGCGCTGTATCGGTGCCTGTCCCATGGACGCCGTACAGGCTGCTGGCGACGAGGTCAACGATATCCTCAACTGCAAGATCGCAGAATATTCTGCTGCTATCCTACAAAATAAACCCTGCTTCCACATCAGCCTGATTACCGATGTTTCTCCTAACTGTGACTGCCACAGCGAAAATGACCGTCCCATCATCCCCGATGTGGGTATGTTGGCTTCTTTCGACCCGGTGGCTCTAGATATGGCCTGTGCCGACCTGTGTCTGGCTCAACCTATCATTCCCAACAGTGTTCCCGGAGAAAAGGCGGCCAAAGGGGTAGACTGTGAGCACAGCCACGATCCCTTCACCTATACCCACCCGGATACCAACTGGCGTTCCGGCATTGAACACGCAGTTAAGCTGGGTCTTGGCAGCAAAGAATATGAATTGATTACCTTAAAATAATCATTCTTCCATAAAGAAAAGGAACATCCATATGGGTGTTCCTTTTCTTTATGCGATGATATTGAAATCAAATTACAGGCTTTCCCGCAGGATTTGGAGGATCTCCTCCCGGGTCAGCACTTTATAGCCGCCTTCCATTACAAAAGTACCGTCGGCAATTCCTTCCAGCATTTCCTCTGTCACGCCCAGATCTGTCAAGTTCATTACCAGTCCGATTTCCTTCATCCAGCTTTCCATACAGGCAAGTCCTTCTTGGGCGATAGCCTCATCGGTTTTGCCGTTGGGGTCCACTCCCCATACATTTACGGCAAAACGGCGGAATTTTGCCAGCCCATAGGGGCAGATATACCGATAATACGGCAGGGACACGGCTGCCAGGGTCATTCCATGGGTGGCATCGGTATAAGCTCCCACTGACTGTCCCAGCATATGCACCATCCAGTCTGTGGATTTTCCTTGAGCAATCAGGGTATTCAACGCCCAGGTTGCCGTCCACATAATGTTGCTCCGAGCCTCATAATCTGTGGGGGTTTTCACGGCTATCCGGCTGGAATGGATCAGGGAACGCATGAGTCCTTCTGCAATATAATCGGAGGTGCTGTCATCCTCCCCGGAAAAATACTGCTCGGTGATGTGATTCAAAATATCATAGAATCCCGCCACCATCTGATATTGAGGCAGTGTATAAGTAAAAGTAGGATCAAGGATGGAAAATTTGGGGAATACCTTATCCCCAAACACATGGCCGATCTTCCGCTTTTGGGCATGGTTGGTGATTACAGCGCCGCCGTTCATTTCGGAACCAGTTCCCACCATGGTCAATACGCAGCCTACCGGGATGATCTTACAGGAAACATCCTCCATCCGCAGGTAGTATTTCTCCCACGGGTCTTCTTCGCAATAGGCGGAAACGGATACTGCTTTGGCATAATCGCACACGGAACCGCCGCCCACTGCCAAGATCAAATCCACCTGGTTTTCCCGGGCCAGACGGCTGCCTTCATACAGCTTTTCCACTGTGGGATTGGGCATTACGCCCGGATCTTCGATCACGGTTTTCCCGCTGTTTTCTAGGATCTCTATTACCTGCTGATAGATACCATTTTTCTTAATAGAACCGCCGCCGTAACAGAGAAGGACACGGTTTCCATATTGGGCCAGCTCCTGGGGCAGGCTTTGCAAAGCGCCCTCACCAAAGTGCAGACGAGTAGGGTTACAATAGGTAAAATTACCGATCATAATGAATTTCCTCCTATTATCATTATTTTAACAGGCTATATACGTTGTCTTCCACTGGCTCCAGCCATTGGTTAGAAGTTTCCTCTCCGGGAACTTCCATCGCTAAATGAGAGAACCAGCTGTCCGGTGCCGCGCCGTGCCAATGCTTAACGCCGGTGGGGATATTCACCACATCGCCCGGATGAAGCTCCTGTGCTTCCTTTCCCCATTCCTGATAGTATCCTCTACCACTCACACAAACAAGGATCTGTCCGCCGCCGGATTTGGCTTGATGGATATGCCAGTTATTGCGGCATCCGGGCTCAAAAGTCACGTTAAAGATTCCCACCTGAGAGGTAGAAAGAGGCGCCAGATAACTCTGGCCTATAAAATACTGAGCGAAAGCGTCATTGGGTTCTCCTATAGGGAACACCATGGAATTTTGATGGGTGGTTTTTGCATCCGCCGCCGGTCCGTCTTCCGTCCAGACTTCCTTGGCCATGCGGAAGGCTGCCCATGCCTTGGGCCATCCGGCATAAAAAGCTGCATGAGTGAGGATCTCTGCAATCTCTGTCCGGGTAATTCCATTGTTTTTGGCACTCTGTAAATGGTACTGGAAAGAGGAATCCACCAATCCCTGGGCCATCAGGGCGGTAACGGTTACCAAAGAACGATCTCGCAAAGAAAGCTTCTCTTCCCGGCTCCACACTTGACCAAACAGTATATCATCATTTAATTCCGCAAATTTGGGGGCAAACTCTCCCAGAGAATCCCGGCCTGCTGTTTGCTTCGTTATCATGACAACTCCTCCTTTATTCTTCCAGCCACAGGGTAACGGAAACATCTCCCGTCCCCAGCGCTTGCCGTAATATACGTTCGTCTACGTTTTTAATTTTTCCAATTGGGGTTAGGCTCCAGGAATTGGTGTCATAATAGATTACCAATGTCCTGCCCTGATACAGGATAATATCCCCCGGACGGGTGTTCATAGGCTGATCGTTCCGCGGCAAAGTGGTCCCCAGATCCGCTCCCTTTTCCATGTTGGCATAATCGCTCATGGTAAGGGTTAAAGGGCCTTTTTTCAAAAGCTCACTAAGCGCATCTACCGTGGAGTTTTCTTCCAGAGATGCCGTAAATTCTTCCCCATTGATCTCTAATTTCAGCACGGTCTTTTCCTCCTTTATTTCTTCTTGGCTTTCTGCTGGCTCCGATGAAACAATTTCTGCCTCGTCCATAGAAGAGGATGATTTCATTTCTTCCTCACCGCTACAAGCTGTGAGAAAAATCAATAAGCACGCCGTCAGCAGCACCAATCTTCGCTTCACACCCAATTCCTCCGTATTCAAGAAATGTTTCTGCCCAATTCCCGTGCTTTTTCCAAAGCAGGATGACCTGCGATGTCCCCTGCTCCATTGACGCCACCAGCAAACACCGTTCCCGCCAAGTGAGCACGTTCAAAACAATCGATCCAACCTTGCAGGCCACTGATGGCGCGGCTATCCACCCCGTCTTCCTCTTCGGCGGCAGCGGACAAAAGATAAATATCCCTGAAGGCATAATCGGAACCATACAAGCTATTGGCTCGGTCCAAAACGGTCTTCATCTGTCCCGACATCTCGTAATAATAAATGGGGGTTGCAAAGGCAATCACATCAGCATCGTGCATCTTTTGGGCGATCTCTACTGCATCGTCGCGAATCACACAGCTTTTATTTTTAAGGCAGGCAAGACATCCCCGGCAAAAGGCAATTTCCTTTCCCTGTAGACTGACAAGCTCTACCTGATGGCCACTTTCCCGAGCCCCATCCGCAAAGGCCTGCGCCAATGCCTGGGAATTACTATTAGCACGAAGACTGGTGGAAAGGATCAGTACGTTTTTACTCATTGATTTCTCTCCCTTTCTGTTATACTCGCTGGTATCCCAGCAAAATTATCACCGCAGTTTTTCCAGTTGATAAACTAAATAGTCCAAGCAAGTGATCTTTCGTTCCTCCCGATGGACTTTTTCCAACAGCTTTTTCCGTTGGTCGGAAAGAAGCGCCAGCTGCTTTTCCAGCTCTCCCGCTTCTTCCAGAAAAAGGAATTGCTCCACTGTCTTCCGGTCACATCCGGCATCCCACAAATTTTGAATCACCGCCTGTTTGCAGGCATCCATGGTTCTCCCTCCCTATTGGACTGCTCTGTTTTCGCTTACAGTATATCCCCGTTTTCTTTTAATAGCAAATACTTATTTTTAATGGAAAGTAATAGTTGAAACCTATATTATTTATTGTTATACTTGGAGAAAAAGGAGGCGGCGTATGGAACTTCGAGTATTACAGTATTTTCTGGCAGTAGCCCGAGAACAGAGCATTTCAGCAGCTGCTCAATCCCTGCACCTTTCTCAACCAACCCTTTCCACTCAACTGAAAGCATTGGAGGAAGAACTGGGAAAACAGCTGTTTGTTCGAGGCGGTAAAGGAGCACGCAAAACCATCTTGACGGAAGAAGGACGTATTCTGCGCAAACGCGCGGAGGAAATTTTAGAGCTGGTCCACAAAACCGAAAATGAGATTTCCATCTCCGGCGACTCTGTGGCGGGTGATGTCTATATTGGTGCAGGAGAAAGTCAGATCATCCGCCTGTTTGCCCGTGCAGCTCAGCTATTACAGGAGAAACACCCTGGAGTCCACTATCATATTTTTAGTGGAAACGCTGCCTATGTATTGGAACAGCTAGATAAAGGTTTAATTGATTTCGGACTGATTTACGGCCCAGTAGACCTAACCAAATATGAATGCCTAAAGCTGCCTATAAAAGATGTTTGGGGCGTGTTGATGCGCCGTGATGCCCCTTTGGCCAGCAAAGAAGCCATTCGCGCTGAAGATCTTTGGGATAAGCCACTCTTGATTTCCAATCAGAAAAATGGTGCTTCTCCTCTCTCTGCCTGGTTGCGTCGAGATTATAGTCGCCTAAATATCATTGCTACCTATAATCTGGTGTTCAACGCCTCCCTTCTCACTAGCGAAGGATTAGGGTATACCCTTTGTTTTGACCAGCTTGTCAATACGAGCGGCGATAGCAATCTTTGCTTCCGGCCTCTTACCCCAAAACTGGAAGCAGAGGCCTCCATTGTATGGAAAAAATATCAGATTTTTTCCCAGGCAGCGGACCAGTTTCTCCAGCAAATTAAAACTATGCTGGAGGATTTTTAGAAGGATTCTGCTCTTTTGGCTGAATATCCCCATGTGATTTGTTTGTTTTTTATAACTACTGCTTTAATTCAAAAAGAAAGTGTACAACATTAACACAATTTCTTTGTTTTTCAAATTTTCTCTTGCAATCCTACTTTGTGTATGATATAATATCACTCGTGATTTCAAGGCAGTAAATAAGCCGATTACTTGGGGCATTAGCTCAGCTGGGAGAGCGCTACACTGGCAGTGTAGAGGTCAGCGGTTCGATCCCGCTATGCTCCACCATGAAACCCGTAGGCCTTTGGGTCTGCGGGTTTTTTTGTAAACTAATTTTGGTAAAGAAGCACCCGCCTGTCTCAAAATAATTCCTGGTGTGCTGTTTTTGCCCATTTTTTCATGAAAGGATTTTGAATTTACATGGACTCGCTTCCGCTGCTACTTGTTATCGTGTTGTGTATTGTTGGCTCTGCTTATTTCTCCGCTTCGGAGACCGCCTTTTCCACCATGAATCGGATTAGGATCAAAAACCTGGCGGATAATGGTGATCGCAGGGCTGCCGTTGCCCTTAAGCTGGTGGACAATTATGATAAATTGATCTCCACCATTTTGATTGGAAACAACATCGTCAACATTACTTCCGCCTCTCTTGCCACGGTAGTCTTTACCATGTGGATGGCAGATGCCGGTGTAAGCGCTTCTACCGCTGTTATGACCGTTGTCGTGTTGGTCTTTGGCGAAATTTCTCCCAAGTCTATCGCCAAAGAAAACGCAGAAGCCTTTGCGTTAGCTACCGCACGGATCATGCAGGCTTTGCTAATTATTTTAACTCCCTTGAATTTCTTGTTTTCTTTATGGAAAAAGCTGTTGGATCGAATCTTTAAGAAATCCAAGGACCCTGGTATCACCGCAGAAGAGCTCATCACCATGGTGGATGAGGCACAGAATGATGGCGGTATCGATGAGCATAACGGCGAACTGATTCGCTCTGCCATTGAATTTGATGATCTGGACGCTAACGATGTAATAACCCCTCGGGTAGACTTAGTGGCCGTGGCAAAGGACGCTACCATGGAGGAAGTGTCCCAAACCTTTATGAACAACAACTACTCCCGTTTGCCGGTGTATGAAAATACCATCGATAACATTATCGGCATGATTCACGAGAAAGATTTCTTTACCGCGGTGAGCCGCGGTGCCGACCATTTTACCTCTGCCATTAAGCCGGTGATTTATGTTTCCGGCGGTATGAAAATTTCTCGTCTACTCCGACTGATTCAGCAGTCTAAAACGCACATTGCTGTAGTCATTGATGAATTTGGCGGCACAGAAGGAATCGTTACCTTGGAAGATGTTCTGGAACAGCTGGTGGGCGACATCTGGGATGAGCATGATGTGGTGGAACAGGAGATCGAAGAGCTGAACAACACTACATACATGATTTCTGGTTCTTGCGGACTGGAAGATTTCTTTGAGGCATTTCACTTTCCCGAAGCAGAAGATGAATATGAATCTGTCACTGTTGGCGGGTGGGTAATGGAAGAGCTGGGCTGTGTTCCTGATATCGGTGCTCACTTCCTTTTCCATGAAAACGAGGTATATGTCACCAAGGTGGAAAAACGTCATGTAAAAGAAATTCGCCTTCAGCTTTCAGAACCCCTTGCTTCTGAAGAATAATCTAACAATAAAAGCTCCCGCATTCTGATACAGAGTGCGGGAGCTTTTATTATATGCAGATTTACTTTTGTGTTTGATTTTCTTTGGCGCTTTTGATTCGACTCAGCTCTTCCATAAAGGAATTGATATCTTTAAACTGGCGGTACACCGAAGCAAAACGGACATAAGCCACCTCATCGATATCACGCAGCTTATCCATAGCATAGGTACCAATAAGACTGGAGGGCACTTCTCGATCCAAAGAATTTTGCAGGTTCGCCTCGATCTCGTCCACAACCTCTTCCAATGTTGCCAAAGACACCGGGCGTTTTTCGCAAGCACGCAAAAGCCCGTTCAGAAGCTTATTTCTATCGAACGCCTCTCTGGATTTATCCTTTTTAATTACCACAACGGGAACGGTTTCAATCACTTCATAGGTTGTAAAACGTTTTCCGCAGCGAAGGCATTCTCTGCGGCGACGGATACGCTCCCCCTCATCGGTGGGGCGGGAGTCGATCACCTTGCTTTCGTCAAAGCTGCAATATGGGCATTTCATAATTCCGGCCTCCTGTCTTCACTGGCTCCAAACCGGATCTTAATCCGGACCATTCAGATATAATATTATATCATAAGTATCGAGGATTTGACAAGATATTCCCCAAAGTTTCCTACACTTTTTCAGCAATACGGCACAGAAATTTTCTTGCAGTTTCCAATTCTGGCAAAACAGAAAAATTATTTCGATATACCTCGATTAC
>CALWVH010000129.1 GCA_944384915.1 uncultured Clostridia bacterium
TCGGTTCATACCCGAAGTGTCGATGGTTCGAATCCATTTGCCGCTACCACATGGCCCGGTCGTCAAGCGGTTAAGACACCGCCCTTTCACGGCGGGTTCACGAGTTCGAATCTCGTCCGGGTCACCACACGAAACCTCCGAGGCTACTCGGAGGTTTCCCATAAGGACGCATAGCTCAGCTGGTTAGAGCGCTCGCCTCACACGCGAGAGGTTGGGTTCGAGTCCCCTTGTGTCCACCAAAACCGTAATTCTTAGGAATTACGGTTTTTTTGTTTTTGCCATAATGGCGATAATCGATCATAAAATTGGTACACTTCTCTTATTTTATCTTCACAGCCATTTGTGATAAAATAAAAAAGGGGAGTAAAAATGAAATATATCATATATGTTTTCCTGTTGTTTATTGCCTTGATTTTAGGAAACGGTATACGACATTTATTTCGAAAGCCTGCTGAAACCAACTATAAAACCGTAGTCTTGCCCAAATTCTTATTAATTGTGGGTCTAATTGGTACAGGCATTTTTTTTATAGTAACATTACTTCAGCTGAGAAATAATACTACTATAGGGCAAATTGTTTTTATGATGTTTTCTCTTTTATGTTCAAGCTTAATTATTGCTTACTGTAATTGTAGAATTGAATATGATGATTCAGCTTTTACAGCAAAGAGTTTTTGGGGAATTAAGCATACATATTCTTATGGGGAAATTACAGGCATCCGGGGAAAAGATAGGGATGTCAAATTGTTTTTGGGAAAGCGTGTTGTACGAATTGATGAGATTGCGGTAGGGAAAGACCAGTTTTTATCTTTTGCCAAAAAACAATATCGCAAGTGGAACCAGGGAAAGTCGATTCCCATGCTTCCTCCCAAGATGGATATCTTTAAAGGAAATATAGATCAGGCAGGAGAAATTTTTGGAATTTATATAGTGATACAAGTAATTTGTATTGCGGCTCTTATTTTGGTGTATACACAGTTTGTTGCCAATTCTATAAAAGCAGACGATTTGAAATATGGAACTTTTGTCTTCCATGAGTGTGAGACTATAGACGAAGATTTACATTTGTATATAGATGGGGAATCTCAATATTATCAAATTTATGACTATAAAAATTGGTTCCCAGATGTAAATGGGTTTATGTCGCTTTGTCATGGTGAGACAGAATTTGAAGTGAGTTATATAATTGTTGATGATGAAAATGATTCATATGGACAAATTGTAAGTATGGCAGAAAAAGGGGGAGCAAGTTTTTTTACATTGGATGATGTAAATCGAAAATATGAGGAAGAAGGATGGAAATGCTTTTGGCTTTTTTTGGGGCTAAATATTTTGTGGTTTGCCTTCAGTCTTCTTTCAATTTATGTGGGCAGAAATCCTAACAAGTTTAGCCGTCGTTTTATCAGGCTTTTTTTCAAAGATGGATATGTCTTATACCGGCATAGTAAAAAATAAAAAAGTTACTTTATTGATTGGGGAATTTATTATTTTGGCAAAGAATTTGACAGAAGGTGATAACCATAAAAAAGAAATTCCTTTTCTGGACGTGTGGTATTGGTTCAGGGACATTGATTTTATTGGGAATTCTGTTTTTTCTGCTGTGGAATGGTATCATCCTTCTCAATAACCCTTCTATGACGGAGTATCCTGTGAGGGGAGTGGATGTCTCGTCTTATCAGGGGGAGATCGATTGGAAAACGCTGTCTTCCCAGAACCTATCCTTTGCATTTATCAAGGCAACAGAGGGAAGTTCTTTGGTAGACCCCTGTTTTGATTATAATTATGAGCAGGCACAAAAGACGGATTTGCGCATTGGGGCATATCACTTTTTTAGTTATGACAGTAGCGGGGAAGATCAGGCAGAGAACTTTATTTCCACGGTAAGCAAGATAGATAATATGCTTCCTCCTGTAATTGATCTGGAATTTTACGGGGATAAGGAAAAGAATCCGCCGGAACAAAAAGCAGTCCGGGAACAGCTTGACAGAATGCTAAAAAAACTGGAAGACCATTACGGGCAAAAACCGATTATTTATGCCACCGAAAAGTCCTATTCTCTCTATCTGGCAGGAGCTTATGAAGAGTATGATATATGGATTCGGAATGTTATTACAGGGCCTTCTCTTTCAGATAACAGGCAATGGACATTCTGGCAGTACACCAATCGTGAACAGTTAACGGGATATCGAGGAAAAGAAAAATATATTGATATGAATGTATTTAGCGGAACACCGGAAGAATTTTCTGCTTATGGAAAATAAAAATAAAAAAGCGCAATTTGCCACATCGCTTTTGGCAGATTGTGCTTTTATTTTTAGTGTGGTACAATAACGTAAAAAGGAGGGGGTAGACGTGAAAGAAAATTTTCCGCAAGAAGCAAAAGAAATCATGCAGGAGCGATTTGGCCATGATACCTTGCTATCGGTAGCCACGGTTGATGGGGAAATGCCCTATGTCCGTACCGTTAATGCTTATTATGAAAATGGGGCCTTTTATGTGATTACCTATGGGCTATCTAACAAAATGAAGCATATTCGAAAAAATCCCAATATAGCAATCAGTGGCGATTGGTTTACTGCCCATGGCAAAGGGGTAGATCTGGGATGGTTTTGTAAAGAAGAAAACAGGGAAATCGCAGAGAAATTACAATCGGCATTTGCGTCCTGGATTGGAAACGGGCATAATAATTTTGACGATGAGAACACCTGTATCCTGTGCATACGGCTTACCCAGGGAGTGCTCTTTTCTCATGGTACCCGATATGACTTGGACTTTGCTGCGGAATATGGAATTTGAAAATCTATAGCCGGATCTATGTGGCAGAAGATAGTTATTTTGGACAGTAAAAACATCCTCAATGCAAAATCTGCGTTGAGGATGTTTTTTATCAAAGATATGGAATAGGGAAATGGTTTGGGAGTAAAAAATAGGTTTCAGGGATTATGCTTCCTGCTGCTGTCGGACCTGCATCTTTTTCCAGTTAAATAGTCCATACAAGTCGTTTACAAAAAATACCACAAAGCATACTACAACAGAAATACAGGTTACATCGCTGACGGCAGCCATAGACCAGAGGAAGATCAGCACGAGATCATTGGCGGCATAGGCAAGGGTAAAGTAAGGGCTGCGGCGAAATGTGAGATATACCGCGATAAAAGTAGTAGTAACCGATATGGTGCTCACAAGCAGGTTGGCAGTGTGGAATGCCTCCAGAATAAAATAAAAGGCAATGGTGACAAGAAGAGTCAGCCCCAGCATAAAATACACTTCTTGCCTTTTCAGAGAGTTGACCGTGACCTCTGAGCGTCTGCCTTGATAAGGGTTCCGAAGCCAAGAGCACAAGGCAACTACCGCCATGGGGGCGGTCATGCCTAGATAGGTGATCATCTCCCCATAATAGGCTACTGTAAAGGAGATCACGCCATACAAAACACTGAACAGAATAATAAGCGCCTGTCCTACAGGGTTTCCTTTGGCATTAAAAATAAGAGAGGTAACACCGATGAGGGAAGCAGCAAGGGTGAGATAGCGGCTGCCATCAAAGCAAAAAAAGGAGAATAAAATCAGGATTATGGAAGATCCCCACAGAGAAAGATCGAGAATAGAAAAATAGGATAAAATGGATTTTACACGTTTCATACCGATACCTCCAAAAAAATAAGCATCCGCATACACATCTTCTAAGACCTAACGATGTGTAACGGATGCAATAGCATCTCCTACCCGGTGGCAGTTCGAGAGAAGTATAGCACAGGATTATAGAAAAAGCAATGGTAAATACAAAAAAGGATGGAAACAGGTTAAAATCAACCTTCTCAACCAGAGGTTTACAACCAATACAACCAATGGTTGGGGGAATACAACCGATTTTCCCTTCTGTTTTTCGTTTGGAGACTCTACAATAGAGGCATCCAAAAAACAAAAGGAGGACAACAATCATGGAGACCATAGGAAAGAAAATTGCATTTTACAGAAAGGCGCGGGGGATTACCCAGGAGGAACTTTCGGAAAAGCTGGGGGTATCGCCCCAGGCAGTTTCCAAATGGGAAAATGATATTGCCTGCCCGGACATCCAGCTTTTGGCGCCTCTGGCAAAAATTTTAGAGGTGACCACTGATGAGCTGCTTTCAGCAGAACCAGTACAACAGGTGCGTTTATTGGCACAAGAGGAAAAGCCGGATTTGAAAAAGCAGGTATTAAAAGTGATTATAGATTCTACCAAAGGGGATAAGGTCCGGGTGAACCTTCCCATGGAACTGGTGCGCACTGCACTGGAGATAGGTTCCAAGATCCCGCAGGTCACCAATAACGAAAATCTGAAAAATATTGATTTTCAGCAGATCATTGCGTTGGTGGAAAGCGGCGTCATTGGAAAACTGGTAGAGATTGAAAGTGCCGACGGGGACACTGTCAGCGTTGTGGTGGAATAATATGACCATTTTGATCCGAAGCGAAGGGGCAAAGCTGTTTTTGAAATTACCCACCCGTCTATTGTTGAACCGTGCTACCGCTTCCATTACCCTACGGGCTTTGAAAAAGAAAAACATTGATGTAGAGCTTTCCCCGCAAGATATTAGGAAGCTGGTGAAAAGCATTCGTTCCTGTAAAAAGCAGTATCGGAAAATGGAGCTGGTACGGGTAGAATCTGCCAATGGGGACAAGGTTATCGTTAAGCTATAAAAAGAGAGGCGCTGATGACGCCTCTTTTTTTATAGCTTCCCCCATGATATAATGATACTAATTTAGTTGGGAGGATGGAGGAAATAAAATGAATGCTGTTTTCCCGGAAAAAGAGAGGAAACAAGGCCGTATTTTGAAAGCCATCAATCGGTGTATCAATATCCTACTGACAGCGGCCGCTGGGTGTGGATGGCTTCTGTTCGAGAAAACCCAATTTTGGTGGCTCCCGGTAATCTTAATGCTTGTATTTGTGGGGGTACATATTTTTCCTTCCCTATATAATTGCCGTTTGCCCGGGAAAAGGCTGCGAATTTGCGCTGATGGAGCAGAAATTCTCATTGCTTTTTTAGGTTCTTCTCTTGTCTGTCTGGGCGTTTTCATAGCGGCAGGGATACAGATGCTCCCGGAACAATGGACAGACTGGATGTGGGCGGCGTTATGGTGCATCCTGGTGGAAGTCCTGCTGTTTTGGGACGGAATCCTGCGGGTGTATGGCACCTCAGTCCAGTTGGGCATCCGCAAACGGGTAATTGGAATTTTGTGTGGATGGATTCCCATTGCCAATCTTTGGGCTTTGGGGATGATCCTTCATACCGTGTTGGAGGAAACGGGATTTGAATACTACACCTATCAAAGGGATGAGGCGCGCAAGGAACAGAAAATCTGCGTGACCCGGTATCCTATTGTATTGGTGCATGGGGTATTCTTTCGGGATTTCCGTACCGTAAATTATTGGGGGCGGATTCCCAAGGCGTTGGAGCGCAACGGAGCGTGTATTTTTTATGGAAACCATCAGTCTGCCCTTTCTGTGGAGGAGAGCGGGAAGGAGCTGGCTGAGCGTATCCGCCAGATTGTGCAGGAGACGGGGTGTGAAAAAGTGAATCTCATTGCTCATTCTAAGGGCGGTTTGGATTGCCGCTGGGCCATTTCCCATGAGGAGGCAGCGCCTATGGTGGCTTCTTTGACTACCATCAATACCCCGCACCAAGGCTGTATATTTGCAGAATACTTACTCAAACAGGTACCGAAAGCGATGCAGAAAAAAATTGCGGCTGGATATGAGCGGGGGATGCGCCTATTGGGGGATACCGCTCCTGATTTTATGGCCGCGGTCACCGATCTGACAGCATCTGCCTGTAAAAAAATGAATCAGTGCACACCAGATGCGGAGGGCGTCTACTATCAAAGCGTAGGGTCCCGGCTAAACCGGGCGAGGGGAGGAAAGTTTCCTCTGAATTTTTCCTACCATTTGGTAAAGTACTTTGATGGGGAAAACGACGGGCTGGTCTCTGGGGATTCCTTTCCTTGGGGACAAGACTATACTTTCCTTACCGTAAAAGGAGACAGGGGGATTTCACACGGGGATATGGTAGACCTAAACCGGGAAAATTTGCCGGAGTTTGACGTGCGGGAATTTTATGTGCGGCTGGTGTCCGGTCTGCGGAAAAAAGGGTATTAACGTAAAAATTATAAAAAACCTCTGTCTGAACCTGGACTGAAAATTAGCATACTAAAAAATGAGGAAGAACAAAGAAATCATATATTGACAACCCTACAGGGAACCGCTACAATGAGGTCAGAAAGATTCATAAGTTGGTGGACGGTGGACTTGAAGCTGCGGCTGAGCCGCAGCTTTCGGGTCTTTTTTTGTGGCCTGTCCTCCGGTATGGAGAAGGGAGATTGAAAATTATGAGTAAGCAGGTCAACCTGCTGGAAGGCAGTATTTTTGGAAAGCTGGCCAAGTTGGCTATGCCGATTATGATGACCGCCTTTGTACAGATGGCCTATAATCTGGTGGATATGATCTGGATTGGCGGCCTGGGAAGCGGGGCGGTAGCAGCCGTAGGCGCGGCAGGCATTTATTTGTGGATTGCCGACAGCTGTACCTCTGTTGCCAAAACGGGAGGCCAGATCAAGGTCGCCCATTCGATAGGAGAAGGGGACATCCAGAAGGCCCGGAGTTTTGCCGCTGGTGCTTTTCAGATGGGGGTCTTTATTATCCTAATTTGCATGGCTATCGTGATGTGTGGGCATCAGTTGATGGTGGGTGTATTTCAATTTACCGACGCCAAAATCCATAACGATGCAGTGGCGTATTTGCTAATAACGGGTACAGCAGGTATACTTTTCAACACGATCAACCAAGTGTATACAGGAATTTATACCGGTATGGGAGATTCCAAAAGCCCGTTCTGGACTACTGCGGTAGGGCTGGTGCTGAATCTGATCCTGGACCCGGTGTTGATTTTTGGCGTTGGCCCCATCCCCGCCATGGGGGTGATAGGTGCAGCCGCAGCAACTGCTGGCGCTCAAGGCGTGGTGACGCTGCTGTTCATAGTACTTTCCAAAGGCCAAAAACGCTTTTTTGTCAATATCCCCGTGTTTCAAAAGCCGAATTGGGAGCATCTAAAGCAGATTTGGAAGTTAGGGCTTCCCGTAGGAATTCAGAATGTGTTTATGTCCGGCCTCTCTCTGATTATCTCTAGTATGGTGGCAAGCTGGGGCGCAGCGGCTATTGCTGTGCAAAAGGTAGGGGGACAGGTAGAAAGCATCTCCTGGATGATCGCCGGAGGCTTCTCCATGGCGGTGAACTCCTTTGTGGGGCAAAATTATGGCGCCGGCAAAATGCGCCGGGTAAAATCTGGGTTCCAGGTAGCTATGACCCTGATGATGATATGGGGATTCCTATGCACACTGGTACTGATTGTATTCCCGGAATTTATTTTCCAGATCTTTATCCGGGAACGGGACGTGCTCCCCATGGGGGTTTCTTACTTGCGGATCTTGGGCGTGTGCCAGATGTTTGTCTGTATGGAGGGCTGTTCCACCGGCGTGTTCAACGGCCTTGGGGAAACCCGGGTGCCTTCTGTGGTAAGCGTGGTCTTTAATTTGATGCGCATCCCGCTGGCGCTGTTGCTGTCTGCAACGCCTTTGAAGCTGGATGGAATCTGGTGGGCAATTACCATCAGCGCGGTCTGTAAGGGCCTGGTACTCACGATATGGTATTTGCTATATGCGTGGAAGAAAAGACTGTACGATACCCGGGAAGGGGAAGAAGCTGGGGCATAGCCGTAAACTTTTTGCTACATAGATTTCCTGCCTTGCATAGAGGGAAAAAATAGGATATAATATTTTAAAAAGTTTTGAAGGGGCAGGCCCCCTGTGCGTAATTACGAAGAACAGGAGAACGATTTTTTATGAACACAAAAATGAAGATTGCGGCAGTATTTGCCGCTGCGTTGATGCTGTTTTCCTTCTCCGCTTGTGCGGTTAATGTGCCGGATTCTTCCAGTTCCTCTGAAACCTCTTCTCAGGCAGAGGCTACTCCTGAGCCGGAGGCTTCTGTGGATGAATCCAAGTTTGCGGATAACTTGGAGGGCTTGCAGGAGTATATGATGGCCAAGGAATATATTTCCGGTACCCCGGTGGATATGGAAGCTTCCTTTATTGGGGCAAAAGACGGCGTCAAGTATACTTGCAGCTATGAGGGTTCTAATAATATTACCGTAGAGTTGTATGAGTACGATACCAGTTCTCTCAATGATACTGCCAAAGAAATCATTGATTCCGTAAAGAAGGACGGGACCTTTGAACTCATGGGAATGACAGCCGAAGCAACTTTGTCCGATAGCGGGAAATATTTGATGATATATAAGGATTCCGCCAGCGGCGAGGTCCATGATGCCCGTACTCAGCAGGTAAAGGAAGATTTTGTGTCTTTTAAAAAATAATGACGGGAAGGAGCGCCGTATCATTGACGGAAATTCGTGAATGATACGGCGCTTATTTCATAAAAGGGGAGGACGTGCATGGAGCACAAGGTTACAGCAGATAAAGGCGCTATCTTTATTATGGGAATCGTTTATACCCTATTAGGGGGAATTTTTGTCATCATGGGCGCAATATTTGCGGTAGCATTTTATGAACAGGACGCCCAAATGATAGGGGTTATCTTTGCAGCTATAGGGAGCCCCTTTTTAATTTTGGGAATTGTGTTTCTGGTGATCCAGAACCGCAAAAAGAAAACAGCCCAACGTCTAGTGGATGGCGGAAGATACCTGTGGGCGGAAATTGTAGATCTAGTGCCCAACTTTAATGTGAGAATCAATAATCGTCACGCCTATATTGCTCTGGCCCGTTATGTGGATGGAAATGGCACCGTGCATTTATTTAAAAGCCATAATCTGTATCGGTATCCAGATCAGTCCTTTATGTATCAGCAAGTGAAAGTATACATAGAGGATAATAGTTTTAAAAAATACTATATGGATATTGAAGAGATTCTTTCCAAAGTACAGGAACACTGATAATTATTATAGAATGGAGGAAATAGAAATGGACGACAATAAGAAAAAGATCGTAGAAATGCGTGTGCAAAAGACCGTGGAGGCATTAAAGAAAAATGGGATGGAGGCGGTTTATGCACCCACCCGGAAAGAGGCTATCGAACAGGTAGCGGAGTATTTGGAAGAAGGGCAGATGGTGACCTGTGGAGGCTCTATGACATTGGAGGAATGCGGGATTATGAACCTGCTGCGGAGCGGGTTGTATGAATTTTTGGACAGAAGTGCTCCGGGAACAACCCCCGACAAGGTAGAGGAGATCTATCGGATGGCATTCTGTGCAGATGCCTACTTGACTAGTTCTAACGCTATTACCGAACAGGGAGAGCTGTTTAACGTGGACGGAAACTGCAACCGGGTGGCCGCCATGCTGTATGGTCCCAAAAGCGTGATCGTAGTGGCGGGGTATAATAAGATCGTAGCTAATTTGGATGAGGCCGTGCTCCGTTTGAAAAAGGTGGCGGCTCCGGCAAACTGCATCCGCCTGAACCGGGATACCTATTGCGCTCATACTGGAGAATGTAAAGGCGTGTGTGGTTCTATGGCAGAGGGATGCTCTTCTCCTGACAGAATTTGCGCCGGATATACGGTGATTGCAAAGCAGCAGCCTCGGTATACAGGACGCATCAAAGTGATTCTGGTAGGGGAAGAACTGGGATATTAAAAATCGTATAAATTATTTAATAAAATACAGAGAGTTATTAATATTTTTATCATTTTAATAACTCTCTGTATTTTTATTTTTGATATATACTTTTAGGAACAAAAACGATGATTTCCAATTACAGTGATAATGGGACGGGAGAAGATCCATTTATTAGTGGATTTAGCCGGATTATAATAGTAAATTGCACCGCCGGAGGGATCGCTTCCATTTATGGCGTCCCGGGCAGCACGATAAGCCGAATCGGCTACAGCAGCATTGACGCCGCCATCATCCAAGCAGGAAAAAGCACCGGGCTGATAGATAACGCCTGCCAATGTGTTAGGAAAGCTGGGGTGGGCTACTCGATTTAAAATGACAGCGCCTACAGCTACTTGTCCGGAGTAGGGTTCCCCCCTTGATTCCGCAGAAATGATTCGAGCTAGTAGTGCCACTTCATTGGCGCTATAGCCGCCAATACCGGTAACTCCAGCCGGAGTATCGCCTAAACCCAAAGCGGCAAGAGTTTTAGGTCCGGCAATGCCATCTGCGGTCAAGCCCATTTGTTTCTGAAATTTAATAACAGCTTGTTCTGTTTGTGCTCCATAGATGCCATCAATGTTTCCAGTATAGAGCTGCCGGTCCTTCAAAACAGTTTGAATTTGTTTGACTTCTTCTCCTCGCGAGCCGCGCCGGGAAAGGGCCGGTAGGGAGGAGTCGGCAAAGGAAACTACTAAGAGGACATTTACCAAAAGAATAATGACAACTTTCCAGAGAAATAGAAATCGTTTTTTCGTCATACGCATCTCTCCTTTATAGAGAGTATCTACCAGAGAGAAAAGAAATATACAAAAAAGCCGCATCCAGAAAAGTGAAGAAAATGTTGGAAAAACTGACAAAAGTCACAAACTGCGAAAAAAGGCGAAAAAAAGAGGAAAAAGGCGTTGACAGGAGGAAGAAAGCGTGGTATTATAGTCAAGCGCCAAACGGAGCGGAAAAAAATCTTGACAAACCTTGAGTGGTTGTGGTAAGATAGAAAAGTTCCGAACCGGGAGGGCGAAAAAAGTTCTTGACAAACCGGAA
>CALWVH010000130.1 GCA_944384915.1 uncultured Clostridia bacterium
TGAGAGTGGTGGAAATATTGGCCTTTTTCCGCTGCTGCCGGTGGAACCCAATGGCAAACCGGTGCACCTCATCCTGAATGGTGGAAACCAGCGTAAAGGCCGAACGGTTGGAATTGATGGCGATCTCTCCGCCGTCCCCGGTAATCGCGCGGGTACGGTGCTTATCGTCCTTTACCATGCCAAACAGCGGGATGGAGCCATACCCCATGCCCTCCAACAAGGGCTTTACTGCAGCTACATGACCTTTGCCGCCGTCCAGCAGGATGCAGTCCGGCAGACGGGCAAAGCTCTCGTTGGTGCCTTTTGTCTTTTCGTATTCCTTCATCCGGCGGAAAATTACCTCCCGCATGGAACCGTAGTCATCCTGCCCAGTAACCGTCTTTATTTTGAACTTACGGTAATCCGCCTTGATCGGATGGCCGTTTTCAAACACCCCCATAGCCGCCACATTTTCCCCTCCGGCCAAGTTGGAGATATCATAGGCCTCAAAGCGTACCGGAGGTGTTTCCAACCCCAGAAGCCGCCCCAACTCGTCCAGAGCGGAAGCCTCCTTACCGGTAAAACGCCCTGTGGATTGAGCCAGCTGCTCTGCGGCATTATTGCGGCACATTTCCACCAACTGGGCCTGCTGGCCTTTCTGCGGCACGGTAATGGTCACTTTACGCCCGGCTTTCCGACTCAGCCATTCCCCCAACAGCTCCATATCTGCCGCCGGACCATCCAGCGTGACACGGGGCGGGATACGCTCCCGCATCCCATAGTATTGCTGCAAAAATTCCATACGGGCAGTCTGGGCTTCACCGCAGTCTCCGGGAAGGAAGCTCTCTTGGTCACACAGCCTGCCGTCCTGAAACCGGAACACAAAAAAGCATCCTGCCGAGCCGCTCTGGGCCAAAGCAATAACGTCCTGTTCCGGTACCGGGCTGGCCACTACCTTCTGGCGCTCCCGCATTTTTTTCACTGCTGCCAGCCGGTCCCGAATGCGAGCGGCCTTTTCAAACTCCAGATTTTCCGCTGCCTCTTCCATTTTCTCCGTCATCACCTTGATGGCCTGGGTGCTCCCTCCCTGCAAAAAGTCCAGCGCGTCCTTTACGCTTTCCTGGTAGTCCTTCTGAGAGATTTTCCCGGTACAGGGCGCGCTGCACTGCTTGATAAAATAGTTGAGACAGGGCCGGCCTTTGCCAATATCCTGGGGAAATTTTCGGTTGCAGGTAGGCAGACGGAAAATTTTCCTCGCTTCGTCAATGGATTCCTTTACCGCCCAGGCACTGACATAGGGTCCAGCATACGTAGCGCCGTCATCTGCCACCACGTTGGCTTCCGAAATCCGCGGCCAGTCTCCCCCGCTGATACGGATATAATGATACCCTTTGTCGTCTTTCAGGAGGATGTTGTACTTGGGCTTGTGGAGCTTGATAAGGTTACATTCCAACACCAGCGCCTCAAACTCGCTGTCGGTGAGGATGTATTCAAAGTACTCCACATTGGAGACCATCTTCCGCACCTTTTCTTCATGGTTCTTATCCGAGCCGAAATACTGGCTCACCCGGTTTTTTAGAGCCTTAGCCTTGCCGATATAGATGATCTCCCCGGTTTTATCGTGCATGATGTAGACTCCGGGATGCAGAGGCAAACGCATGGCGCGGGCACGAAGCTCCTTGATGTGCTCTTCTTGGGTGCGCACCTCATTTTTTTCGATAGTCACAGATTTTTCCATGCGCTTTCTCCTTTCTCTATCAAATCTACCACGCGGCAATAGGCGCTTTCCATTTTGGTGATAAAACTCTCTTTTTCCGTGATTGCTGTTTCGCCTGCCAGCCTTTATAATATTTTTAGAAAGAGGCGGCCGCCATGATTTCTACGAAACCATTTTATCATAAACCATTCAGAAAAGGAGCCTATTATGAATGTAGAACTTGGAAATAAAATCAAACAGCTTCGCCTGCAAAAAGGTATTACACAGGATACCCTGGCCAAAGCGCTGCACATTTCCTATCAGACGGTGAGCAAATGGGAGAACGGCGTCTCCATGCCGGATATCCAGCTGCTTCCCGAAATTGCAGTCTATTTTGGATGTAGCATCGACGATCTCTTTGACCTTTCGGAACAGGCGCAGTTTGATCGCATTGAAAATATGCTGGAAATGCAGGAAACCCTGACGGCGGAAGAATTCCAGCGGTGCGAAATATTTTTAAAGGGACATCTCAGCGAGAAAGATCAAAAAGGCGATGCGCTGCGTCTTTTAAGCAATTTATTCAATCACAAGGCCGATGAACTGCGAAAGAAAGCAGAGTTTTATGCCAAAGAAGCGCTGGAACTGGCCCCGGAAGTGAAGGAAAACCACAACAATTTACAGCGGGCTCAAGAGGGAACCATACAGGATTGGGATTTTGCCAACCACAGCAAGCGCATCGCATACTATCAGCAGTTTGTGCAGAAGCATCCCACATACCGCGGGGGATATCTTTGGCTGCTGGATGAGTTGATTGCAGACAATCGTTTGGAGGAGGCCACAGAGGTTTGCGATACCTTAAGCCAACTGGATGACAGCTGTCGGGTTCCCTTCTATCGAGGCAAAATCGCCTGGGAAAGGGGCGACCATCAAAAAGCCGAGGATATCTGGCTTCAGATGTTAGAAGATTACAGCGACGACTGGCTGGCCTTTGCCAACATGGCGGATGCCATGGCATATGCCTGCCGGTATGACGAGGCCATCCGATATTATCAAAAGGCGCAGGAACTACAACCCTCTCCCAAATATACGGACGCACAGATCACCGCAGCCCACATTTACGAAATCCAGGGAAAATATGACAAAGCCATTGACAGTTTGAAGGAGCAGCTGGAAATCCTGAAAAAAGAATGGAATATCACAGAGGGCTCTCAGGTAGAACACATTTACAGCGAAATGGAAAGGCTGCGCCGCATAGCGCTAACCGAGAGTGCACACTCCTAAAAACAGGGATTCCTACCCTATACAAAAAAACTGCTGCGGACACCGGTCTCTCCGGCTTGTCGCAGCAGTTTTTTTGATTCCAAAATGGATTACTCAGCAAATCCGGACTTGACCAGATCCACCAGGCTGTCAACGGCTTCCTGCTCGTCAGCGCCGTCAGCAATGATACGGATGCTGGTGCCGCCTACGATACCCAGGGACAGAACGCCCAGCAGGCTCTTGGCATTGACGCGTCTCTCTTCCTTCTCAACCCAGATGGAAGACTTGAACTCGTTAGCCTTCTGGATAAAGAAAGTTGCCGGACGGGCGTGAAGGCCAACCTGATTCTGCACCATAACTTCTTTTACGCACATGGTATTCACTCTCCTAAGCAGTAATAAAAAGATAAGACAAAATCTAAACAGACACACTCACTGAAAAGCGGATGCTTTTCCGTTGTTCCAGCAAACGCGTTGATCCTGTTAATTTAAGGTTATTATACCACAATTCGCCATGCCGTCAACCTTTCCCGCGAAAATTCGGCTGTGTGACTGAATGGGTCGAAAATGGACTCCGTTTCCTTTGTGCACCTTGACCTGAATGTTGATAAATCTTTATCAATCTCACGGCAAAACTTGGTATAATAAGCCAGTTTTTTCTAAACTTGGGCACATAAGCCCAGCAAAAGAACTTAAAAACTACCCTTTTTCCGGCACTAACAAACGCTCCAAAAATCGCTTTACACAACTTTCTGCAAAGGGCGCAAATTTCTTTTAGCAATCTGCCGGACGCTTTTTACTGGTATGTCCTCTCTACCGAGAAGTATACATAAAAAATGTAACGATACTCACTCTTTTTCCATTTCCCGGCGGATTTGATATAGCAGCTCTCCGTCCCCTTTTTGGAACTCTGCTTTTTCCAGCATATCGGGCCTGTTTTTCAACGTACGCCACAAAGACTGTGCCCGGCGCCATTTGGCGATATTGCCATGGTTTCCGCTGAGGAGCACCTCCGGTACCGCTTGCCCTCGCCAAACAGCAGGCCGGGTATATTGGGGATATTCCAGCAGACCGTTATAGTGACTCTCCTCTTCAAAGCACACATCCTCTGCCAGTACGCCGTCAATCATCCGGCTAACAGCATCCGCAAGAGCCAGGGCAGGCAGTTCCCCGCCGGTGAGAACAAAATCCCCCAGGGAAATCTGCTCATCCACATAGGTATCCAAAATTCGCTCGTCCACGCCCTCATAGTGGCCGCACAGGATGGCGATGTTTTCCATCTGCGCCAGTTCCTTTACCCTCTGCTGGTCCAGCACACGGCCCTGTGGGGACATATAAATCATATGCGGCTTTTTCCCTAAATGTGCTGTCAAATCGTCAATACACAGGGAAATAGGCTCTGTCATCAACAGCATTCCCTTTCCGCCGCCAAAGGGACAGTCATCCACCCGCTGGTGTTTATCAAAGGCGAAATCCCGTATCTGGTGGCAGCACACCTGCAAGCAGCCTTTTTTTCTCGCCCTGCCCACAATGCTTTCTGCCATTACGGTTTCACACATATCCGGGAAAAGGGTCAAAAGGTCGATCCTCATACTCTCATTCCTCGCTGTCAAAAATGCCCGGGATGGGACGCACCTTAATGACTCCGGTTTCCAGATTGGTCTCCGCGATCATTTGCTCTACCGCCGGGAACAGGTATTCTTTGCCGTTTTCCCCCTGAATACGGTATACATCATTAGCCCCGGTCTGGAACACTTCCCGCAGGGTACCATATACAGCGCCGGTGTCCGCATCCTCTACCTTCATATCCACCAGGTCCTGGATAAAATACCGGCCCTCTGGGAGCTTTGCATCCTTGCGGGCCAGATACAGCACCTTTCCCCGAAGCAGGTCGCCCTGGGTGGCGGATTCCACCCCTTCCAGCTTCATCAGCACCAGGGACTTGTGCACCCGTGCACCGGTAACCTTTACCGGGGTGGCGCCATTGTCCCAATACAGGGTTTTGAAGCCGGTGAGAAACTCCGCGGAATCACACCATGGTTCTACCCGCAGCTCTCCCCTGACGCCGTGGGTGCCCACGATTTTTCCCGCCTCCAGAAATTCCTTACGCATGGGGTTCCTCCTTATATCATAAAAAATTTGTAAAATAAAGGGCCGTGACAATCCTTAGCTGTCATGGCCCTTTTCTTTGGTTTAACCGATTTCCACAGCGACTTTGCTGTTTTCCCGGGTAGCTGCTGCACGCATCACCACGCGGATGGCTCTGGCAATGCGGCCCTGCTTGCCGATAACGCGGCCCATATCCTCTTCCGCAACGTGAAGATGATATACCACCGTTCCGTCCTCCATGGGTTCGTCCACCGTAACGGAAACCGCGTCGGGATTTTCAACCAGTCCCTGTGCAATGGATACCAGCAACTCCTGCATGGTTCAATCCTCCAATACTTACAGAACGCCGTGCTTCTTGAACAGAGCCTTCACGGTGTCGGTGGGCTGTGCGCCGTTAGCGATCCACTTCTTAGCCTTTTCGGGGTCAACCTTCACAACAGAGGGCTCCTCCATGGGGTTGTAGTAGCCGATCTCCTCGATGAAACGGCCGTCACGGGGATAACGGGAATCTGCTACCACGATGCGATAAAAAGGAGCCTTCTTGGCGCCCATTCTGCGAAGTC
>CALWVH010000131.1 GCA_944384915.1 uncultured Clostridia bacterium
GTTGTTTTGGTCGATGACATTATACCAGAAAAGGGAGGTCAATGCTCTTTTTATTTGCAAACCTCCGAAAAATCAAGGTAAAACGTAACTTTTACAATAAAAAAGGAAGGTAGTTTTGACACTACCATTAAAAAACAGGAGGAACAAATATGAAAAGCTCAAAGAGCTCATTGTTGGCCAGTGGCGCTTCTTTGTTAGTCAGCGCTGCATTGCTTGTAGGCAGCACGTTTGCATGGTTTACAGACAGTGTAACAAATACAGGCAATAAAATTGAAGCAGGCACGTTGGCCATCAATGCATATGCCTATGATCTGGCCAAAGATGCGGGTGAACCTTCCTTTACTATTGAGGGAGTTAATGGAGGGAAGGAGTTCTCTTTTGAACAGAAGGAACAAGATTTAAATATTTCACAGGACCCTATCATTTCAGAAACCCTTTGGGAGCCGGGTGTTTCTTCCGCCAAATTACTGAAAGTGGAAAATGCTGGTACATTGGCTGTCAAAATCAAACTCCAGTTTAAAACAGACGGGGAGTTGACAAACGCCTTGTGGTTTGATTTTGTACAGGTAAAAGATGGGAAAGTCACAGGTACCTTTACCAAGCGTCCTATGAGTACTCTCCCTACTTTTGCGGAAAATTTGGAATTGCCTTTGGTAGAAAGCGGTGATTCCCTCCAGTTCATTTTTGTGTATGGTATGTATGAAGATGCGGGCAACGAGTACCAGAATAAAGATTTTACAGCAGATGTCACCATTCTTGGGGCCCAATATACTTCAGAGATGGATGGATTCGGAAGCAACCAGTATGACGCGCAAGCGAAATATCCTGTAAAAACCGAGGTGGACGATAAGGATTCGCTGGAAGAGGCTCTGAATACGTCTGGTGTCCCTGTGGAAATTACACTTTCCAAGTCCTTACAGGACCTGAGAGGAGGACTGAATGTAACAGGAGATGTTACATTGAATATGGATAAAAATATGCTGAGTTCCTCTTCTTCCATTGTAGGCGCATCCATTACCGTAAAGGAAGGCGGTTCCCTCTCCATCAATGCGATTGCCAATGATTATGGTTTTGATTATACCGCTGGCGGTTTGACCGCAGTTGGAGAAGACTCTACACTGGTGATTAACGGGGGCCGGTATGGTATCAGTGGAGCTTTTGGAGCAGAAGTTGCTGGTAAAGACGGCGGTACGGTAACGATAAACGATGGTATTTTCTCTTGTTCTGGATATCAAGGCCATGCAGTAATGGCTACCAATGGCGCTACCGTTTACGTCAAAGGTGGTCAATATAGCGTAGCCGGTGCAAGTAGTATTGCGATGTACGCAGATGGTGGAACTATTGTAGTTGAGGATTGTACTTTTACTGCTGTTAATGGAAAACGCTATGGCGCTGTGAATGGTGGACAGATTTTGCTCTCTAAAACTTGTTCGCCTTCTAAGCCTACCAGTGTGGTCTCCGGATGCACAGTAACTGACAACGGTGATTATTGGCTCATCTCTGCCGAATAAATAATGCAAAAGTAAAAATAAGAGGGGGTACGAACTTCAAAATTCGTACCCCCTCTGTCTAGTAGAAGGACTACCTTCCTGTAAATTCAAGAAGGTAGTCCTTAATTGTGCTTGAAAGTTGACTTGTTATGACGAGAAATATGCTTCACAGTACGAGTCAATTTTTAATTATTGTTTTTATTTTTTCTCATCCTGTGCGTCAGCATCGTAGTTATTAATGTCAATTTCAGCGGTGTCTGCTTTATCGTCTGTTTTTAGAGAAACCTCATAGCCGTCGCCATTTTCGTCCTCGAATATCTCGTTGTTTTCTTTACGGTTCTGAATTCTGGGATGGATAAACTGAATATAAGCAACCGTACCTAGACCTGCAACTCCCAAAACAATCAAGCTGATACCCAAAATTAAAAGAATAGAACTACCGCTGTTGCCAGAAGTAGATGTGGAAGATTCCTGACTGCTGGACTCCGAAGAGGTTTCAGAAGAACCAGAGTTTTCGTCCTGAGAACTCAGTTCACCGTCCAAAGGAAGACTATTGATAACGGCTCCATCATCAATCAGTTCACTATTATCCTCATCACTGAAATTCGGTCCGCTGTTTGGAATAGTATCCGCCTGAGAGGAAGAACTATCCGGCTCCCAAACGGTACCACCCTGAGAAGAAGAGGTATCCGGCCGTTTGGTAGGTGTAGGTACACTGCTGGATGGTTCCTGTGAAGATTCAGAAGAAGAAGGAGAAGAAGGGGTTGGAGACGGGGTAGCCGTGGGAGAAGCCGTAGGAGAGGGAGTAGGAGTCGGCTCTGGTTCCGGTGTGACCTCAGGGGTAGGAGCTGGGGTAGGGGTAGCTTCGGGTTCCGTTGAAGGAGTGGATTCAATCTCACCGGTCTGCGTTTGTGTTTCGTGGCGATCCACAGTTTCTTCATAAGTCACAGGGAGGGCGTTGTCTTCCTGCGCAAAAGCGAGCGTTCCCTGAACCGAAATTGTCAGCAGTAGTGCAGCAGACAATGCCAGCAGACGGGAAAAACTTTTGTTTTTCATTGATGAAATACCTCCTGCCTGAATGAAGCAAAATACATACTGATTATCATGATACACGAAAGCGGGAATAATTACAACCGTTAAAACCCGTTTTCGGCAATATTTTTCAGTTTTCGCTCTCGTTTCTTGACACCATTGGCGAAATAGGCTATCATAGCTTTAATTCCGCTGACAGTTAGAAAAAATACGGATACAAAGGAGTGGCTATGATGCTTACGATGCGTACCGCAAGAGAAGAAGGATTTTCATTGGTTTTTCCATTGATGGAGCGATCTTTTCCTCCAACAGAGCGTCGTACACAAAAGGGACAACGTGCTTTATTGGATCATCCCTGTTATAGTTATCGAATCCTTGAGGATGAAGAGGGAACTTTTCTAGGCTTTCTGGCGGTATGGGATCTAGGGAAGTTTCGATTTGTGGAACATTTTGCCGTAAACGAAAAAGCGCGAGGAAAAGGTATAGGGGGAAAAGCTTTACAAATGTGGATGGAAGAGTCCGATACTCCAGCAGTTTTAGAAGTGGAACTTCCAGAAACGGAAATAGCCAGACGGCGGATAGGATTCTACCAGCGTATGGGAATGTACTTGAATGATTTTTCCTATATACAGCCTGCCATGCAGGAAGGCCAGCCTCCGATCCCGTTACAAATCATGAGCTGGCCTAAACCGATATCAAAGGAGATATTTACTCCTTGGCAGAAGATTCTCTACCGGGAGGTTTATGAGGCGGGAAAAAAGGGGGAATCCCTGTCCCACTAACGACAAGGCAAATTTGACTTTTGCCCAAAGAGTATATTTTCCAGCAATAAGACCTCCCTTTTTTTCAAAAAGTGTTATGGAAAAGGGGAGGTCATACTATATCTTCAGAGGATGTCTCCTGTTTTCCCCGATATTTCCTGCGAGTGGCCATTCCTCCACGAATATGCCGCTGTGCTTTATTGATTTCGAGAATTTTTCTAACCTGACAGTATAACTGGGGATTTACACTTTTGAGCCGATCTGCTACATCTTTATGTACCGTACTCTTGCTGATTCCAAATTTTTTGGCAGCCTTGCGTACAGTCGTTTTATTTTCCAAAATATAGTTGCCCAGCTCTACAGCTCGTTCTTCTACGATACCCTTCAATCCTATCCCTCCACTAGCGTTTTGCTCTATATCTATGCGAAGAAATAGAAAAGTATACTCTTCTAAGAAAAGGGAAATTTTACAGCAAAAGCCCATCTCCAGCTGAAACCTATGCTGAAGATGGGCTTTCATTTCTTAGTAGTAAGTTTTAGTGAATAAACATGGCGTCGCCAAAGCTGAAGAAACGATATTTTTCCTCCACGGCAATTTTATAGGCGTTGAGAATATTTTCCCGACCTGCTAAAGCAGAAACCAACATGACCAGTGTGCTTTCCGGCAGATGGAAATTGGTAATCAAACCATCCAGCACTTTAAACTCATATCCGGGATAGATGAAAATATCCGTCCAACCATCACTCTCGCAGATTTTCCCTTCTTTGGTGGCTACCGATTCTAGCGTACGGCAGCTGGTGGTGCCCACTGCAATGACTCGACCACCGTTTTTCTTGGTTTCCTGAATCAGCGCGGCAGTTTCTGCGGAAAGATGATAGTGTTCCGAGTGCATTTTATGTTCGGAAATTTTTTCCACGCTCACCGGACGGAAGGTGCCCAGGCCTACATGGAGTGTCACAGCGCCAATTTTAACACCCTTGGCCTTCACTTTTTCCAGCAGTTCGGGGGTAAAGTGTAGTCCTGCTGTGGGCGCGGCAGCGGAGCCTATTTCTTTGGAATACACAGTCTGATACCGTTCTTTGTCCTTTAGTTCCGTGGTAATATAATGGGGAAGAGGCATTTGTCCAATTTTGTCGAGGATAGAATAAAAATTCCCTTCATAGGTAAAACGAGCCAGTCGGTTGCCGCCTTCTATGATTTCCAATACCTCGGCGTGAAGCAGCCCGCCGCCAAAGCTAAACTTTGCACCGGGCTTTGCTCTTCTGCCCGGACCACACAGCACTTCCCAGACATCTTTTTCGCGCTGAGTGAGAAGAAGAAACTCCACATGGGCGCCGGTTTCTTCCTTTTCTCCATAAAGTCGGGCAGGCAGCACCCGTGAATCGTTGACGATCAGGCAATCACCCGGCATAAGAAAATCAACAATATCATAGAAATGGTGATGGGAGACCTGACCAGTTTTACGGTCCAGCACCAGTAACCGAGAAGAGTCTCTCGGTTCCGCCGGGGTTTGAGCGATGAGTTCTTCGGGCAGGTCGTAATAAAAATCATGGGTTTTCATTTCGGGTATCTGGTTCATGATGTATAGATCCTTTCTGAACAGGTTGAAAATGCGTCCTTTTCCCGACGACAAAATCAGGATTTGTCTTTGTGTCAAAAGCACGTGAAAAACCGCCGAAAATCTTTCCGGTTCCTGTGCAAAAATCATAAGGATTCAAATTGACAAAACCTGTTCCATCATGTATGATAAAGACGTTGAAGATAGAGGTGCGTCTTTCAAGAGTAACCGGTCGTGAGGCTGCCGGAGCCTGTGATCGCCTGCGAAAGGGAAAGTCGCCGAAGGCGATGTCTGGCAAACATCCGCCTGGTTGCTTTGGAAATACCACAGCAACTGTCATCATATTCCTGTATGATGGAGCGCTATCGGTCTTACCCCGCGTGAAAAAACAGGGTAAACCCGAACAGTACTATTATATTGGATTGATGACCGGTTTTCAACCGGTTTTTTTATTCCCTGTTTCCAGAACCCAATTTATTATGTCAGGAGGAACTATCCCATGAGAAAGTATAAAGTTGGAATTATCGGCGCCACCGGTATGGTGGGTCAGCGTTTTGCTACCTTGCTGGAAAATCACCCTTGGTTTGAAGTCCATGCCCTGGCTGCTTCTTCCCGTTCGGCTGGCAAGACCTATGCCGAGGCAGTAGGCAATCGTTGGGCTATGACTACCCCCATGCCGGAATCTATGGCATCCATGGTGGTGATGGATGCTACCGCAGATGTGGAAAAGATCACCTCTTTGGTGGATTTCGTTTTCTGCGCCGTAGATATGAAAAAGGAAGAGATCCGCGCATTGGAGGAGACCTATGCCAAGGCGGAGTGCCCTGTGATTTCCAACAACAGCGCACATCGCGGTACCCCCGACGTGCCCATGATTATTCCCGAGATCAACGCTGACCATGCTGAGATCATTCATGCACAGCGCAAGCGTTTGGGCACCAAGCGCGGTTTTATCGCTGTGAAATCTAACTGCTCGCTTCAGAGCTATGTGCCCGCCATTCATCCTTTGATGGATCTGGGCGTAACCAAAGTACTTGCCTGTACCTATCAGGCGATTTCCGGTGCTGGCAAGACCTTTGCTACCTTCCCGGACATCGTGGACAATGTGATTCCCTTCATTGGCGGTGAGGAAGAGAAGTCCGAGCAGGAGCCTATGAAGATCTGGGGCCACATCGAGGGTGACAAGATCGTCAACGCAGTTTCTCCTTCGATTACTGCTCAGTGCTTGCGGGTACCGGTCTCCGATGGCCATACCGCTGCTGTGTTCGCTTCCTTTGAAAAGAAGATCCCCTTGGAAGAGATCATCCGCCGCTGGGAAAGCTATAAAGGACCGGCTCAGGAGCTGAATCTGCCCAGCGCTCCCAAGCAGTTCCTGCATTATTTCACCGAAGACAACCGTCCCCAGGCTAAACTGGACCGTAATCTGGAGAACGGCATGGCGGTTTCCATTGGCCGTTTGCGTCCCGACACCCAGTATGACATTAAGTTTGTCTGCCTGTCTCATAACACCCTGCGCGGCGCAGCCGGCGGCGCTGTCCTGATGGCAGAGCTCCTGTGCGCTAAGGGATATCTGGACTGATTACTACTCTCTGGAGGCTAACTACATGAAAAAGACCATTTTTACCGGCTCCGGCGTTGCCATTGTCACCCCTATGTATGAGGACGGCAAGGTCAATTATGACGAGCTGGCACGGCTCATTGAATTTCAGATCGAACAGGGAACAGATGCTATTATTTCCTGCGGCACTACCGGCGAATCTGCCACCCTGGATCATGACGAGCACTGCAAAGTGCTGGATTTCACCATTCAGCACGTCAACCATCGGGTACCTGTTATTGCCGGTACCGGCAGCAACGACACTATGTATGCGGTACAGCTGGCCCAGTCCGCTGAACAGAGCGGCGCCGATGGCCTTTTGATGGTGACTCCTTATTACAATAAGACTTCCCAAAGCGGTTTGGTGCGCCACTTTACCTATGTAGCTGACCGGGTGAACACACCCATTATTCTGTATAATGTGCCTTCCCGTACAGGCTGCAATATCCAGCCTGAGACCTATCTGGAACTCTCCAAACACCCCAACATTGTGGCTACCAAGGAAGCAAACGGCAATGTTTCCTCCACTATCCACACTATGGCTTTGTGCGGCGACGAGCTGGCCGTGTATTCCGGTGAGGATGATCTGACCCTGCCGCTGATGGCTATGGGCGGTAAGGGTGTTATCTCCGTATTTGCCAATGTGATGCCCAAGACTATGCATGAGCTGTGTGCCGCTGTTTTGAAGGGCGACCTGGAAACCGGCCGGAAGCTCCAGTATGAAAATGCTGAGTTGATGAAGGCTTTGTTTATGGATGTGAATCCCATCCCCGTTAAGGAAGCCTTGAATATGATGGGCTACGCCTGCGGTCCATGCCGGATGCCGTTGGCTCCCCTGAGCGAAGCAGCACGCGAAAAACTGGCAGCGGTGATGAAGAAATACGGCCTGGTGAAATAAGGCTCTGTTTGTAAATTGCTGTGATTTGTGCTTGTAGGGGGCACAGAAAGGCTTAACAATGAAAAAGCTGGTGTCTGTTGTAATGCTCCAACTATTGTTTGGCTTTGTTTCCTGGCTTTGCGGCCCGCAAGCTCTGTTCGCCTATTTCCCTGCGTTTGTGGTAGGATATATGGTCTTGGTCTGTATCTACCTGCGGGCTTTCTATAGGCTGTTGGGGGAATATAAAAAGCATGTTTCTTCCCCTCCTGTACGGCTGCTTTCTTCTAAGAAGGTACAGCAAGTACTGCACCAATCCAACTATGACCCTGTAGTTGTAAAACGTATCAGGGAAGAAAAAGCGTGGCGTTTAGCCGTTATCGTTTATTTTGGTATTGGGGTTTTATTCCTTTGTGTATTTGCTTTTTGGTTTTAGGAGTGGAATTTCCCCTGCAAAGCATTTTTTGTTTTGGACGTTTGAAAGGAGGCACACCGGCGGCAGCCCGCCGCCGGTTTTGCATATGACAAAAATACTGCTCAGCGGATGCGGCGGCCATATGGGCCGTGTCATCGCATCCCTCGTTGAAAACCGCGACGATTGTGAAATTAGCGCCGGTATCGATTTACGTCCGGCTGGAAACGAAACCTTTCCGGTTTTCGCTTCGCCTGCTGAGGTGACGGCTCCGGCAGATGTGGTGATCGATTTTTCCCACCCTTCTGTTCTTTCTCCTCTACTGGCTTATGCAAAGAAAAAACAACTTCCCGTTGTTCTCTGTACCACCGGTTATACCCCGGAGCAGGTGGAAGAACTAAAAGAAGCCGCCAAGGAGATTCCTGTTTTCTATTCCCGGAATATGTCCATCGGCATCAACCTGCTCATTGAGCTTGCCAAAAAAGCTACCGCAGTTCTGGGGCGGGATTTCGATATTGAAATTGTGGAAGAGCATCATAACCAGAAGATCGATGCTCCCAGCGGCACGGCTCTGATGATTGCCGACGCTATTGCTGAGACCCGAGATGGCAGCACCCAGTATATGTATGACCGCCACTCCCAGCGGAAAAAGCGTAGCTCCGATGAGATCGGTATCCATTCTATCCGGGGCGGTACCATTGTGGGCGAGCACGAGGTGATTTTTGCCGGACAGCATGAAGTCATCCGTCTGTCCCATTCCGCGCAGTCCAAGGAGGTTTTCGCTGCTGGTGCGGTAAACGCCGCCCTGTATCTGCCCGGAAAGCCTGCGGGACTGTACGACATGTCTCATTTGGTCTAATCCTGCCACATGATGTGATTTCAATAAATAAAGGAGGAGTTGTCCATGAGCGCAACCATAACTACCCTCAGTGATATTACCCTCATCACATTGGAAGGATGTCCGGCTGACATCAGCTACTTGGCTTCTTCCTTGGATGCCATCGCCAATTTGGACATCAATATCGACATGATCTCCATGGCTCCGGCCAGAGGAGATTTGACGTCCTTCTCTCTTACCTTTTCTGACGATGACTTGGGAAAGGTGCTGGCTTTTACCAAAAAGCTCCGGGAGACCACCAGCATTCAGCCCATTGTCAGCAGCGGAAATTACAAGATTTCGGTATATGATCCCTGTATGAAGAATACCCCGGGTATTGCAGCGGCTGTTTTTGCAGCGGTGGCCAAGGTGAATACCGATATTCGTCTGATCTCTACTTCCGACGTGGAGATTTCCATCCTGGTAACAGCAGCGGACTACGACTCTGCGCTGAGCGAGTTGGAAGCAGCACTAAACTGAGGTCTCGTTTTAAAATCTAAAATGAAAAAGGGGGGAGTAGAGCATACTCCCCCTCTTATTTTGTAGCATAATCCATATAATAAAAATCCCCTTTCCGAAAAATCAGAAAGGGGATTTTCCATCTGTAGAGAAAGAACCGGAGATTATTCCTGTCTCATCTTTGCGAAGCACTCGCTGCAATATACAGGACGATCCTCGCGGGGCTTAAAGGGCACTCTGGCTTCCTTACCGCAGGAAGCGCAGACAGCAGTGAACATCTCACGTTCCGGCTTAGCGGCGTTCTTACGGGCGTCGCGGCATGCCTTGCATCTCTGGGGCTCGTTTACAAAGCCCTTGGAAGCATAGAATTCCTGCTCGCCAGCGGTGAACA